>NZ_JAASHC010000009.1:0-170486 GCF_019734355.1 Bacteroides sp. K03 | reverse complement strand
TTTTAAGATTGACATATTGAAAGCGCGGATTACCGGATAATGAATAAACAAAAAAACTTCTGAAAAGATTTGGTTTTAAAGTTTAAAAGTTCTTATCTTTGCAGTCCGATTCGCAAATGAAAAGGCGTTTTTTTCTTTGTAGGTTTTTTCTCCTTTCGCAAGAGAGCTGTTAGAGAATCCTCGGAAAAAAAACTAAAAAAAAACTTTCCAAAACATTTGGTAGTTATAAAAAAGTCCTTTACCTTTGCACCCGCTTTTGAAACGAAGCGATTTTAAAAAACGAAGCGTTCTTTGAAAAATTGATAAACAATACAAGTAGTACAAGTCCAAAACACTAAAATGTTTTGAGAAATTAGAACCGTCAATACTTATATATAGGTATTTGAAATAAGGTCAATAAATAACGGTATCCTGAACAGAGCAACGACTTTACTATTGCCTTTTGACTGTTTCAATCGTAAATTGTCAATTGTCTGATAGTAAATCAAAATAACTTTTACAATGAAGAGTTTGATCCTGGCTCAGGATGAACGCTAGCTACAGGCTTAACACATGCAAGTCGAGGGGCATCAGGATGTAGCAATACATTGCTGGCGACCGGCGCACGGGTGAGTAACACGTATCCAACCTGCCTTTTACTCGGGGATAGGCTTTCGAAAGAAAGATTAATACCCGATGGCATAATATTTCCGCATGGGATTATTATTAAAGAATTTCGGTAAAAGATGGGGATGCGTTCCATTAGGCAGTTGGCGGGGTAACGGCCCACCAAACCTTCGATGGATAGGGGTTCTGAGAGGAAGGTCCCCCACATTGGAACTGAGACACGGTCCAAACTCCTACGGGAGGCAGCAGTGAGGAATATTGGTCAATGGGCGAGAGCCTGAACCAGCCAAGTAGCGTGAAGGATGACTGCCCTATGGGTTGTAAACTTCTTTTATATGGGAATAAAGTGAGCCACGTGTGGCTTTTTGTATGTACCTTATGAATAAGGATCGGCTAACTCCGTGCCAGCAGCCGCGGTAATACGGAGGATCCGAGCGTTATCCGGATTTATTGGGTTTAAAGGGAGCGTAGGTGGACATGTAAGTCAGTTGTGAAAGTTTGCGGCTCAACCGTAAAATTGCAGTTGATACTGTGTGTCTTGAGTACAGTAGAGGTGGGCGGAATTCGTGGTGTAGCGGTGAAATGCTTAGATATCACGAAGAACTCCGATTGCGAAGGCAGCTCACTGGACTGGTAACTGACACTGAGGCTCGAAAGTGTGGGTATCAAACAGGATTAGATACCCTGGTAGTCCACACAGTAAACGATGAATACTCGCTGTTTGCGATATACAGCAAGCGGCCAAGCGAAAGCATTAAGTATTCCACCTGGGGAGTACGCCGGCAACGGTGAAACTCAAAGGAATTGACGGGGGCCCGCACAAGCGGAGGAACATGTGGTTTAATTCGATGATACGCGAGGAACCTTACCCGGGCTTAAATTGCATTTGAATAATTTGGAAACAGATTAGCCGCAAGGCAAATGTGAAGGTGCTGCATGGTTGTCGTCAGCTCGTGCCGTGAGGTGTCGGCTTAAGTGCCATAACGAGCGCAACCCTTATCTTTAGTTACTAACAGGTTATGCTGAGGACTCTAGAGAGACTGCCGTCGTAAGATGTGAGGAAGGTGGGGATGACGTCAAATCAGCACGGCCCTTACGTCCGGGGCTACACACGTGTTACAATGGGGGGTACAGAAGGCAGCTACACGGCGACGTGATGCTAATCCCAAAAGCCTCTCTCAGTTCGGATCGAAGTCTGCAACCCGACTTCGTGAAGCTGGATTCGCTAGTAATCGCGCATCAGCCACGGCGCGGTGAATACGTTCCCGGGCCTTGTACACACCGCCCGTCAAGCCATGGGAGCCGGGGGTACCTGAAGTACGTAACCGCAAGGAGCGTCCTAGGGTAAAACTGGTGACTGGGGCTAAGTCGTAACAAGGTAGCCGTACCGGAAGGTGCGGCTGGAACACCTCCTTTCTGGAGTGATGCCGTAATCATGACTTTATGGTTCTAATAGTACTACTGGTACTTGTTTATTTATAGAATATAGATCAACCATCTATAGAAGTATAGATAGAGATAAACAAGAGAAAACAGAAGCCGGGTCTAATAATAGGCTCAGTTTGAACTAGTCCTATAGCTCAGTTGGTTAGAGCGCTACACTGATAATGTAGAGGTCGGCAGTTCAACTCTGCCTGGGACTACGATTTAGTTTTTTAGTGATAAGTGATGAGTGATTAATCACTAAGCGTTAAACACTAAGCACTACTTCGGGGGATTAGCTCAGCTGGCTAGAGCATCTGCCTTGCACGCAGAGGGTCAACGGTTCGAATCCGTTATTCTCCACTCCGATCTTGATTTTTGGTTTTTAATTTCAATTGTAAATTGTAAATTGTAAATCTTCCAATCGTAGATCCCACGATCTTTGACATGTTGTACATAAAAAAAGTAAATTTAGTAAAGAGCTAAAAGTATATATCGAACCGTACGCTGTTGTTTTGACAGTATAAGGCAAGAGAAAGAAAGTAAGAAAGGGCGCATGGCGGATGCCTTGGCTCTCGGAGGCGATGAAGGACGTGATAAGCTGCGATAAGCTACGGGTAGGTGCAAATGACCTTTGATCCGTGGATTTCCGAATGGGACAACCCAATTGGTTGAAGACCGATTATACTGCAATGCAGTAGGCTAACGCAGGGAACTGAAACATCTTAGTACCTGCAGGAAAAGAAAATAAATAATGATTCCCCTAGTAGTGGCGAGCGAACGGGGAATAGCCCAAACCAATTATGTTACGGCATAATTGGGGTTGTAGGACCACGTTGTGGGACGAAAGTTGGTGAGTGGAATGATCTGGAAAGTTCAGTCATAGACGGTGATAACCCGGTACACGAAGCCATCTGAACCCTAGTGGTATCCTGAGTAGCGCGGAGCACGAGGAATTCTGCGTGAATCTGCCGGGACCATCCGGTAAGGCTAAATACTCCCGAGAGACCGATAGCGAACCAGTACTGTGAAGGAAAGGTGAAAAGCACTTCGAATAGAAGAGTGAAATAGTCCCTGAAACCGTGCGCCTACAAGCGGTCGGAGCAGCTTTAGCTGTGACGGCGTGCCTTTTGCATAATGAACCTACGAGTTACTTTTTCCGGCAAGGTTAAGCGTCTCAAGACGTGCAGCCGAAGCGAAAGCGAGTCTGAACAGGGCGCCATAGTCGGAAGGAGTAGACGCGAAACCAAGTGATCTACCCTTGGGCAGGTTGAAGGTTAGGTAACACTAACTGGAGGACCGAACCGATAAGCGTTGAAAAGCTTCCGGATGACCTGAGGGTGGGGGTGAAAGGCTAATCAAACTTGGAGATAGCTCGTACTCCCCGAAATGCATTTAGGTGCAGCCTTGTGAGTTACTAATGTGAGGTAGAGCGACTGATAAGATGCGAGGGCTTCACCGCCTATCAAGTCTTGATAAACTCCGAATGCGCATTAGTTCTATCACAGGAGTGAGGGCATGGGTGCTAAGGTCCATGTCCGAGAGGAGAAGAATCCAGACCATCAGCTAAGGTCCCCAAATAAACACTAAGTTGAACTAACGAAGTCAGATTGCTAAGACAGCTAGGATGTTGGCTTGGAAGCAGCCATTCATTTAAAGAGTGCGTAACAGCTCACTAGTCGAGGAGTTTGGCGTGGATAATAATCGGGCATTAAGTGTTTTACCGAAGCTATGGGATCAGTAATGATCGGTAGGGGAGCATTCCACTCTGCGTTGAAGGTGTACCGTCAGGTATGCTGGAGCGTGTGGAAAAGCAAATGTAGGTATAAGTAACGATAAAGGGGGTGAGAAACCCCCTCGCCGAAAGACTAAGGTTTCCTGATCAACGCTAATCGGATCAGGGTTAGTCGGGTCCTAAGGCTCAGCCGAACGGTGATGCCGATGGCAGAACAGGTTAATATTCCTGTACTACCTTTAAGAGTGACGTGGAGACGGAGGCGTGACAGCGCCGCGAACTGACGGAATAGTTCGTTGAAGGGTGTAGATGTTGATTGTGGCAGGCAAATCCACCGCAAGAGTCGAACCTGATAGTATGGAGCGTTCTTCTGAACAATCCAATAGTGCGTGTAAACATACTCCCAAGAAAATCCGCTAAACTTAATCTTAAAGGTACCCGTACCGTAAACGGACACACGTAGTCGGGTTGAATATACTAAGGCGCTTGAGTGAATCACGGTTAAGGAACTAGGCAAATTGACCCTGTAACTTCGGGATAAAGGGTCCCCGTCAGTGATGGCGGGGCGCAGAGAATAGGTCCAGGCAACTGTTTAACAAAAACACAGGGCTGTGCAAAATTGAAAGATTACGTATACAGCCTGACACCTGCCCGGTGCTGGAAGGTTAAGAGGAGATGTCATCGCAAGAGAAGCATTGAATTGAAGCCCCAGTAAACGGCGGCCGTAACTATAACGGTCCTAAGGTAGCGAAATTCCTTGTCGGGTAAGTTCCGACCTGCACGAATGGTGTAATGATCTGGACACTGTCTCAACCGTGAGCTCAGTGAAATTGTAGTATCGGTGAAGATGCCGATTACCCGCGATGGGACGAAAAGACCCCGTGAACCTTTACTATAGCTTAACATTGAATTTGGGTAATTGATGTGTAGGATAGGCCGGAGACTTTGAAGCAGGCACGCCAGTGTTTGTGGAGTCGCTGTTGAAATACGGCCCTTTGATTATTTGAGTTCTAACTCGCAGTTGCGAGGACACTGTTTGGTGGGTAGTTTGACTGGGGTGGTCGCCTCCAAAAGTGTAACGGAGGCTTCTAAAGGTGCCCTCACGCCGATTGGTAACCGGCGGCAGAGTGTAATGGCATAAGGGCGCTTGACTGGGAGACTAACAAGTCGATCAGGTAGGAAACTAGAGCATAGTGATCCGGTGTTTCCGTATGGAAGGGACATCGCTCAAAGGATAAAAGGTACTCCGGGGATAACAGGCTGATCCCTCCCAAGAGCTCATATCGACGGAGGGGTTTGGCACCTCGATGTCGGCTCGTCACATCCTGGGGCTGGAGAAGGTCCCAAGGGTTGGGCTGTTCGCCCATTAAAGTGGCACGCGAGCTGGGTTCAGAACGTCGTGAGACAGTTCGGTCTCTATCTATCGTGGGCGTATGAAATTTGCGTGGCTCTGACACTAGTACGAGAGGACCGTGTTGGACTGACCGCTGGTTTACCAGTTGTGCCGCCAGGTGCATTGCTGGGTATCTAAGTCGGGATTGGATAAGTGCTGAAAGCATCTAAGTACGAAGCCAGCCACAAGATTAGATTTCTTAGGGTCGTCAAAGACGATGACGTTGATAGGAGGCAGGTGTAAAGGTAGTAATATCATAGCCGAGCCTTACTAATTGCCCGTTGACTTTTTTTTTCTTGCCTGTCTGTATGGTTTATATATACGTTTAGTTCGTATCTGACTGAATTACTTTTTGTACACATGTCTACCTTCTTTAGGTGACTATAGCATCAGGGTTCCACCTCTTCCCATTCCGAACAGAGAAGTTAAGCCTGATCACGCCGATGGTACTGCGTAACAGTGGGAGAGTAGGTAGTCGCCGTTTTTTGAATCCCCTTGTATCTTACGACCGATTGAGTGGTTGTGGTGGATGCAGGGGGATTTTTTTTTGTTTTACCAGAGAGTTTTAATCTTTATTGAAACGCGTATTAGCGCAGATTTTCGCAAAAATACGAATGTAAATCGCTTTGTGTCATCTGTGTCCCCTGTGAAACTCTGTGCCACTCTGTGGTGAACCAAAGTAAACACCGCCTGGAGAAAACTACCCGTGCGGGAAGCACAATATAAAGAGCGATAGGACGTTATATATTAGTAAATCTATATTTATATGCAATTTATTGATATTCGACGTATAAAGGTTGTATTGGTTGTTTCTGCTGTAGTTATAGCCGTGGCTTCTTTGTACATTTCTCATCAGCTGGTTAGAGATCTTTCAATGGAAGAAAGGCTTAGGATGGAGGTTTGGGCGGAGGCCATGCGCGCTTTTAATACAGCTGATGAAAAGACAGACCTTAATCTGGTGTTGAAGGTATTAAATGCTAATAATACAATTCCTGTAATTGTAGCAGGCGAGGTAGGAGATATCCAAACCTATCGTAATATAGACGTTGCTTCCAATGACTCTGTTTCTTTCTTATATAAACGGTTGGAACATTTGAAGCAATATGGAAGTGTGATCCGTATTAATTTGTCTCCAGGGAGTGATTATATAGATGTTTACTATGAAGATTCCTTGATGTTGACTCGCCTTTCTGTTTATCCTTATGTGCAGTTGGGAGTTGTTCTGATATTCGTATTGGTAGCTATTTTTGCTTTACTTAGTTCTAAAAAGGCTGAGCAGAATAAAGTTTGGGTTGGCCTTTCTAAGGAGACGGCTCACCAGCTGGGAACTCCTATTTCTTCTCTTATGGCCTGGACGGAGTTACTAAAGAGTGAATACCCTTCGGATGGTCTTATTCCCTGTATGGCCGAAGATGTAGCCCGTTTACAGATGATTGCTAATCGCTTCTCTAAAATTGGTTCCGCACCAGAAATGGAGGAAGTTGATTTGCGGATACTATTAAAAGAGGTGACCGAATATATGGCACGCCGTACCTCAGATAAAGTGAAAATTGTTACTCACTTGCCAGAAACCTCAGTAACTCTTCCTTTGAACGCTTCTTTATTTGGCTGGGTAATAGAAAATTTGTGTAAAAATGCGATAGATGCTATGGATGGTGTAGGAAGAATTACCATCTCAGTCACGAACTCTTCAAATCGCTGGTACATTGATGTGGAGGATACGGGAAAAGGAATTATAAAAAGTAAGCATCAAACAGTCTTTACACCGGGCTATACAACTAAAAAAAGAGGATGGGGGCTTGGCTTGTCATTGGCTCGCAGAATCGTCGAGGAGTATCATTCCGGACGTATTTTTGTGAAACAATCGGAATTAAATAAAGGTACAGTATTTAGAATAGAACTTAAAAAGTGAATATTTACTGATGATTTGTGTGTTATGAGGATTATTATTTGTATCTTTGTCGCCCGAATTCTGTCCATCTAATTGTCCTAAATCGGAAAATAACTGGTGAAGAACAGAATATTTAGGCTTTTTTTGTACCTTTGCAACGATTAAAAAAGTAAAGCTTTGGGAAAGTTTGATAAATACAAAATTGATTTGAAAGGAATGCAGTCAGACTCTGTTAAGTATGAGTTTGTACTGGATAATCTTTATTTCACTCACATTGATGGCCCTGAGGTTCAGAAAGGTAAGGTTAATGTGGAATTAACTGTAAAGAGAACATCTCGTGCTTTTGAACTGAGTTTTCAGACCGATGGTATGGTATGGGTGCCGTGTGACCGTTGTCTGGATGAAATGGAACAGCCTGTTAGTTCTTCTGATAAGTTGATGGTGAAATTTGGTCATGAATATGCAGAAGAAGGTGATAACCTTATTGTGATTCCTGAAGAAGAAGGAGAGATCAATGTAGCATGGTTTATGTATGAATTTATAGCTTTATCTATTCCGATGAAGCATGTACATGCTCCCGGAAAATGTAATAAAGCGGTAACAAGTAAGTTAAGTAAACATTTAAGAACCAATGCTGATGATGACAACGAAGATTCATATGAATCTGTCGGAGGAAATGATATTGTTGTGGAAGAAGAGACAGAGGAGCAAATAGATCCTCGATGGAATGAATTAAAAAAAATATTAGATAATAATTAAAGTTTAAAGAAAAATGGCACATCCTAAGAGAAGACAATCAAAAACAAGAACTGCAAAGAGAAGAACTCACGATAAGGCAGTAGCTCCTACATTGGCTATTTGCCCAAATTGTGGAGAATGGCACGTTTATCACACTGTATGTGGCGCCTGCGGCTATTACAGAGGTAAACTCGCTATCGAAAAAGAAGCAGCTGTATAAATTCTGGTACAGTCTGAATAGACTTATACTTAAATAAACAGCCAGGGAGCTTGCTCTCGGGCTGCTTTAAGTATTATAAGTATTGCTAAATTAAATTTGAATTGATGGAAAAAATAAACGCAGTAATTACAGGAGTCGGCGGATATGTACCTGATTATGTCTTGACTAATGACGAGATATCAAAGATGGTAGATACAAACGACGAGTGGATTATGACTCGTATTGGAGTAAGAGAAAGACGAATCCTGAATGAAGAAGGATTAGGTACCTCTTATATGGCTCGTAAAGCCTGCAGACAGTTAATGCAGAAGACTGGTGCTAATCCTGATGACATTGATTTGGTTATTGTTGCTACTACTACAGCTGACTATCACTTTCCTTCCACTGCTTCTATTCTTTGTGATAAACTCGGATTAAAAAATGCATTTGCTTTTGATTTACAAGCTGCTTGTAGTGGTTTTTTGTTTGCAATAGAAACTGCAGCAAATTATATCCGTTCGGGAAGATATAAGAAGGTGATTCTTGTGGGAGCTGATAAAATGTCATCGATGGTGGACTACACGGAACGTGCTACATGTCCTATCTTTGGAGACGGTGCAGCTGCTTTTATGATGGAACCAACTACTGAAGAGCTTGGTGTTATGGATTCTCTGTTGAGAACAGATGGTAAAGGTTTGCCGTTTCTCCATATGAAGGCTGGTGGTTCTGTTTGCCCCCCTTCTTATTTTACTGTAGACAACCATATGCATTATATCTATCAGGAAGGTAGAACTGTATTTAAATATGCTGTTTCAAACATGTCTGATAGTTGTGCTGCTATTGCTGAGCGGAATGGTCTGAACAAAGACAATATTAATTGGGTTATTCCTCATCAGGCTAATATGCGTATCATTGACGCAGTGGCTCATCGTTTGGAGCTTCCGATTGAAAAGGTTTTAATCAATATAGATAGATATGGTAATACCAGTGCTGGTACTTTGCCTCTTTGTATCTGGGATTATGAAGATAAACTGAAGAAAGGTGACAACTTAATCTTTACTGCATTCGGTGCAGGTTTTACCTGGGGAGCTGTTTATGTGAAGTGGGGTTATGATGGAAAGAAGGAATAGTAACAAATGTTACTAAAATATAACACATAAAACGCATCTTATTTCGATTCGATGCGTTTTTTTGTCTAAATCAATAAATGAAAGGCGATGCATAAAGCAGGTTTTGTAAATATAGTAGGTAATCCGAATGTCGGAAAGTCGACGTTGATGAATGTGTTAGTGGGCGAGCGTGTTTCTATTGCTACCTTTAAGGCACAAACCACTCGTCATCGTATTATGGGGATCTATAATACGGATGATATGCAAATAGTTTTTTCCGATACTCCGGGAGTTCTGAAACCAAACTATAAATTGCAGGAGTCTATGCTGAATTTTTCTACTTCAGCATTGACGGATGCAGATATATTGCTTTATGTGACAGACGTGATAGAGACTCCTGATAAAAATAATGAGTTTGTTGAGAAGGTGCGTCAGATGACAGTTCCGGTGTTGCTACTTATTAATAAAATAGATTTAACAGATCAGGAGAAGCTTGTTAAACTTGTAGAAGACTGGACTAATTTACTTCCGCAAGCAGAGATTATTCCTATTTCGGCAACATCAAAATTCAATGTGGATTATGTGATGAAGCGAATAAAGGAATTGCTGCCGGATTCTCCGCCTTATTTTGAAAAAGATCAATGGACTGATAAGCCGGCTCGCTTTTTTGTAAACGAGATTATTCGTGAGAAGATTCTTCTGTATTATGACAAGGAGATACCTTATGCAGTAGAGGTTGTCGTGGAAGAGTTTAAGGAAGAGGCGAAGATGATACATATCCGTGCGATAATCTATGTGGAGCGAGACTCTCAAAAAGGGATTATTATCGGAAAGCAGGGAAAAGCTTTGAAGAAAGTGGCTACTGAAGCTCGACGGGATCTGGAACGTTTCTTTGGGAAAACTGTCTTCCTGGAGACGTATGTAAAGGTGGATAAAGATTGGCGTAGTTCGGACAAGGAATTGCGTAACTTTGGTTATCAGCTGGATTAAGAAAATATTCATACGACTGTGATAGTCGCAAAAACAACACGTGAACTATGGGAAATTTAGTTGCAATTGTTGGACGTCCCAATGTGGGAAAGTCAACTTTATTTAATCGCTTGACAAAGACTCGTCAGGCAATCGTGAATGATGAAGCGGGTACAACCCGTGACAGACAATATGGCAAGTCGGAATGGCTGGGACGTGAGTTCTCAGTAGTTGATACCGGCGGTTGGGTTGTCAACTCGGATGATATATTTGAAGAAGAAATTCGTAAACAGGTATTGATGGCAGTTGACGAAGCTGATGTAATACTGTTTGTGGTGGATGTGATGAATGGTGTTACTGATCTGGATATGCAAGTAGCAGCGATTTTGCGTCGTGCGAAAAGTCCGGTAATTATGGTGGCTAATAAAACGGACAATCATGACTTACAGTATAATGCTCCTGAATTTTATCGTCTGGGACTAGGTGATCCTTACTGTATTTCGGCTATGACCGGTAGTGGTACAGGGGATCTGATGGATCTTATTGTTAGTAAATTTAAGAAGGAGTCAGCTGAGATTCTGGATGACGATATTCCTCGTTTTGCTGTAGTAGGCCGTCCGAATGCAGGAAAGTCATCTATTGTTAACGCTTTTATTGGTGAAGAGCGTAATATTGTTACTGAAATAGCCGGTACGACTCGTGACTCAATCTATACCCGTTATAATAAGTTCGGTTTCGACTTTTATCTTGTTGATACAGCGGGTATTCGTAAGAAAAATAAGGTCAATGAAGATTTGGAATATTACTCGGTTGTTCGTTCTATCCGTTCCATAGAAAACGCGGATGTATGTATTCTTATGGTTGATGCAACCCGTGGTATAGAAAGTCAGGATCTGAATATATTTTCTTTAATCCAGAAGAATCAGAAAGGACTTGTAGTAGTTGTGAATAAGTGGGATTTGGTAGAGGACAAAACAGCGAAAGTAATGAAAACTTTTGAAGAAGCGATTCGTTCTCGTTTTGCACCTTTTGTGGATTTTCCTATTATATTTGCTTCAGCATTGACCAAACAGCGTATTTTAAAAGTACTTGAAGAAGCACGCGCTGTTTATGAAAACAGGACTATAAAGATACCTACTGCGCGTTTGAATGAAGAATTACTTCCATTGATAGAAGCTTATCCGCCTCCCGCAATAAAAGGGAAATATATAAAGATTAAGTATATTACTCAATTGCCTAATACACAAGTACCCTCTTTTGTGTTTTTTGCTAATTTGCCGCAATATATTAAAGAACCATATAAGCGATTCCTTGAGAACAAAATGCGTGAGAAGTGGAATCTGACTGGAACTCCTGTAAATATTTATATTCGTCAGAAATAATATGAAATAAATAATGCAAGATCTTCATTTTTCTAATGATAATATTTATATTTGTCAAAAATAGCAACAGACAATAAAATAGTATGGTAGAGAAAGCGGAGATTTTGCTGGTTGATGATCATGCATTAATCCTGGAAGGGATATGTCATATTCTTAAACGGCTTCCGGAAGTTGTAGTAGCAGACGCTGTAACAACTGGTGAGGAAGCCGTTGGATTAATAGCCGAGCGTGATTATGATATTTATATTTTGGATGTTGGGCTTCCCGATGTATCTGGATTTGAATTGATAGATATGATTCGTGAGCTCAATGAGGATGCGCGTATTATTGTAAATACGATGCATGAAGAAATATGGTATATTAACAGGCTTGTACGGCAAGGGGTAAATTCTGTAATTCTAAAGGCTTCAGATTCAATTGAAATAGAAAATGCAGTGAAGAGTGTACTACGAGGCGAAGCTTATACTTGTCCACGGTTTGAGGGGATACGTAAGAAACTGGGACATACATCTTCACAAATACATCCTAAAGATGTGCCTACTAAACGTGAAATAGAAGTATTACAGGCGGTGGCTGAGGGACTCTGTACACATGAGATTGCAGGGCGATTGCAGATTACGGAGAATACAGTTGAAACATTTCGTAGGAGGCTGATTCAGAAGTTTAATGCAAAGAATGCTATTGATATGGTAGTAAAGGCAATGGCACAAGGATGGATTAATGTTTTGTAAACAGATTTTTTCTTTTGTCACGGTTTTCGGTGATGTTTCTGTGTGAATTTTCGACTATCTTTGAAGCGGTAATTGAAATACTCTCTTTTAGAGTTTTATAAAGAAAAGGGACAGTCAATATGTCGTGATGATATATGTCAATTCTATTAACTGGTTTTTACAATTAAGAAGGGCGCATTCTGAAGTGAGTGCGCCCTTTTTCTATACTATGCATTGTGCTATTTAACCTTCTATGTTTTGTATTTCTACATCTTTCACTTTACGAAGCAAGTCGGAAGCAAAGATAAAGTCGTTCAAACGTTTATTGGTCGATGTAAAAATGTCATCTTTTGTACCTTCCCACTCTTTTGTACCTTCATAGATATAAATAATTTTTTCCCCAATACCCATAACGGAGTTCATATCATGTGTATTGATAATAGTAGTCATGTTATATTCGCGGGTAATGTCATGTATAAGATCGTCAATTACCAATGAGGTTTTGGGGTCAAGACCAGAATTGGGTTCATCACAAAATAGATACTGGGGATTTAATGCAATAGCCCGTGCAATAGCTACACGTTTTTGCATACCTCCACTGATTTCTCCCGGATATTTATCTTTAGCTTCTGTCAGATTTACACGGTCCAGGCAAAACATTGCACGCTTGGCACGGTCCCGTACCGTATCATTGCTAAACATATTCAACGGGAACATCACATTGTCCAACACGGACATGGAGTCAAATAAGGCAGCACTCTGGAATATCATTCCCATTTCCCGTCGGAGCATCTTTTTTTCCTTCTTTCCCATGGTTAGAAAGTTACGATGGTCGTATAGTAACTCTCCTTTTTCCGGGACAAGCAAACCAACGATGCATTTCATCAATACAGTCTTTCCCGAACCACTCTGACCAATAATCAGATTGGTCTTTCCATTTTCGAAGGTGGCATTGATATCTTTCAGTACCGTTTTGTCCTCGAATGACTTATAGAGCTTTTTTACTTCAATCATCCCATTAAAAGTTTAGTTAATATCAGGTCGGCAAATAAGATTAGTACACTACTGGAAACCACAGAGTCTGTAGATGCTTTTCCTACGGCTATCGAACCACCCTCTACTGTATAGCCGAAGAAAGAAGATACACTGGCAATGATAAATGCAAAGAATAGTGATTTTATGATACCGCACCACACAAACCATTCTACGAACATATATTGCAGACCATACTCTAAATTGGTAGCCGTCATAATGCCCCCAAACCAACAGGTGGCAAAGGCACCGATAATACCAGCAAAAATACTAAACGTTACCAGAATCGGAATGGTTGTTACCATTGCGGCTATTTTAGGAAGTATCAGGTAGTTAGCAGAGTTAACTCCCATTATTTCGAGAGCATCTATTTGTTGTGTTACACGCATTGTTCCCAATTCTGAGGCAATATTAGAGCCCACTTTACCTGCCAGTATCAAACACATGATGGAGGAGGAGAATTCCAGTAACATGATTTCGCGGGTTACGTAGCCCACCGTCCAACGAGGCATCCAGGGGCTTTCGATATTCAGCTTGATTTGTATGGTGATAACCGCTCCTATGAAAAATGAAATCAGCAGTACGATTCCGATAGAGTTCACACCCAGCTGTTCTATTTCATTGAGATATTGACGGAAGAACATTCTCATACGTTCAGGCCGTGAGAAAGTGCGCCCCATCAGCACCATATATCTTCCAACCGTTCTTAATGCTTTGATCATAACTTCGTATATTTGTCTGCAAATGTACGTTTTTTCGGCTTATTTTTGCTACATTTGCCGCAAAATAACAAAGATATGGAAGAAAGCAAGATGGTGCTTCGTACGGAGGACCTGGTAAAAAAGTACGGTAAGAGAACTGTGGTTAGCCATGTTTCCATTAATGTGAAGCAAGGTGAAATCGTAGGTTTGCTGGGACCGAACGGTGCTGGTAAGACTACCTCATTCTATATGACCGTGGGCCTGATTACTCCTAATGAGGGCCGTATCTTCCTCGATGATCTTGAAATAACAAAATATCCGGTGTATAAGCGTGCGCAAACTGGTATCGGTTATTTGGCACAGGAGGCTTCCGTATTTCGTCAGATGAGTGTGGAAGATAACATTGCTTCTGTGCTTGAAATGACAAACAAACCGAAAGAATATCAGAAAGAAAAGCTGGAAAGTCTGATTGCTGAGTTTCGTTTGCAGAAAGTGCGTAAGAATAAAGGTAACCAACTTTCGGGAGGAGAGCGCCGTCGTACGGAAATAGCTCGTTGTCTGGCTATTGACCCCAAATTTATTATGCTTGATGAACCTTTTGCCGGAGTTGACCCTATTGCAGTAGAAGACATTCAGCAAATTGTCTGGAAACTAAAAGACAAGAACATCGGTATTCTTATTACTGACCATAATGTGCAGGAGACGTTAAGTATTACGGATCGTGCCTATCTTCTGTTTGAAGGAAAGATCCTTTTTCAGGGAACTCCGGAGGAACTTGCAGCGAATAAGATTGTTCGTGAAAAATATCTGAGTAACAGTTTCGTGCTTCGTCGTAAAGACTTCCAGTTAGAGAAAGATTAATCTTTCTCATTCGGGAGGTACTTCAAATAAATCATATCTATACATTGTTCGCCGTTGTCTTCGAATATAGGTTCGGGATAGTTGTCAACGAAGAAGTTTCTGATAATGTGTGAATCAACAAAACCGCATTTCCGGTAGAATGCCAATTGGTAGAATTCCCGTTCAGGGATACCGGTACTTCCTGTACCAACAATGATTTCAGGAATTTCTTTGAAATAATTGAAAATAAATGAAATCATACGGCTGGCATATCCTTTTCTTAAATGATCGGGATGCGTAACCAGATTTTTAATTTCTGCAGTGGAGCCATCTGATACAACTACGGCTGCGCATACAATCTCTTTTTTTACCTGCATAGTAAATAAATGCCCCTTGCTGAGATATTTATTTATCATGTCTACTGAAGGATCTGCTATTAGCAGTAATTCGATGAAAGCTTCTTTATTCTCAGTGATTTCCTCTATCACCATGTCTTGTGGATATTTCATATAGACAAATATAACAAAAAAGAACCTTCCGACAAAATTAAGTATATCGGAAGGCCATTTCTTTTTTTCTTTTGTTAGAATTTGGGTCTTGCCTCTTTAACCACCATTGTACGGCCATGGTATTCTGCGCCATTCAATTCGGTGATAGCTTTTGAAGCAGCAGCATCGTCTTCCATTTCAATAAAAGCAAAACCTTTTGATCTGCCGGTTTCGCGATCCATAATAACTTTTACTGAAGATACTGTTCCGTAGTCTTCCATGACTTGTTGCAAATCTGCTTCCTTAACGCGGTAGTTAAGGTTTCCAACATAAATGTTCATAGTGAAAATGATAAAAAATAAATAATGAAATAAAACTCTCAGGAAGATGATTGATAATAAAAAGATTAAAACGACAGAGAGTTTACAAATGCGTTTTTCAAACGAAGTAAAGCCTTGTAATAGAAATCGAGAAACTAATACATCATCATTCCGTAACAAAGAAAAACATAAAAAATGAAAATACAATTATTTTTCTTGTGTTTTTTTGCTGTTAATGTGATGATATACTGTGCTTTTGTTCGTTTTGTAGTATAAATTGGTGTAT
This sequence comes from Bacteroides sp. K03, assembly GCF_019734355.1. Taxonomy (NCBI): domain Bacteria; kingdom Pseudomonadati; phylum Bacteroidota; class Bacteroidia; order Bacteroidales; family Bacteroidaceae; genus Bacteroides; species Bacteroides sp. K03. The sequence continues at coordinate 154,665 of NZ_JAASHC010000009.1, read as the reverse complement.
TTTAGAGGGGCTTTTTCCGATAACAAGGATTTGCTGAAAATTAGTTCCGGATAGTTTATAAAACCACCTAAAGACCTGTTTTTATACAGATATCTTTAGGTGGTTTCTCTTTTTTGTTAGATAAAGAGAGAGAGAATATCATTCGATTACAACTTTTGTTGCATAGGATACCTGGTCTTTTGTGATTTTTACAATGTATAATCCGGCAGAAGTTCCCATCTTTCCTATGGCTTCCAGTACCTGATTGGCTGCGGAGATTGATTTATATGATCGGTTCCACAAGGCATACGGATCTTCTTGCCCGTTCAGTTTCTTATCGGCATATATCAAAAAGAGGTTCGTACATTGTAGTTTCAATGACAGGCTGTTCAGTTTCCAGTTGGCTATCAATGCTTTTGGGAAATCATAAGACAAGCCTATTTCTTTCATTCGGATAAATCCGCCGTCAGCAATGCGCATATCAGAATAGTTGTAGGCATTGTAGGCCCGGCTTAAATAAGGATCCAGTCTGTTTTGGCGCGTACTGGCTATTACGGGTATATTAGTAAACTTTTCGTCTCCCGGCACCATCCAGCGGTTTTTGAATTCTTTTGGAGTAGCGGTGAGGTCGGAATAACTGGAACTGAAAACATTGTCCAGACACACCACGTTGCCGAATGAATAGGTGATGAATAAGTTTAGTTTAAACCCTTTATAGCCGAATGTATTCCCGAAACTACCCAGATCTGTTGGGGCAGCAGCTCCCGAATATTTCAGGAAATCAAGTTTTTTACTTTCCTGAAAGTTGATATCTGTTGTTGTAATCTGTCCGTCCTGATTGAGGAAGGTAGGTATACCATCTTTGTTTAATCCCTGAAATGGAATAGAGAAGATAGAACGTACCGGATAGTAAACCATATCCGGATACCAGCCCCATCAGTGTCTTGTTTGATTTTAGTTTGGTAATCTCGTTATGGGTATGAGAATAGATGAAGTCGGTAGTCCAGCTAAAATCTTTAGTCTGGATGTTTCTTGTTGATAGAGTGAACTCTACACCATTGGATTTCAGCTCGGCGATATTACCCATTTTCAAAATCTCGCCTCCGGCTCCCTGAGTACTTACCGGTCCTATGAGGTCATAGTTGTTACGCTGATACCAGTCTACTGCAACACTGATACGATTGTCCAGCAATCCTACATCAACTCCTATGTTCAGTTCATGTTTTTTTTCGTAAGTCAGATCAGAGTTTCCAAGATTCACTACCTGCAATCCCATTTCACCTGTAGAGGCTGTTGGTCTCCAGGGCTTATAAGCGGATAAGATGGCTGTGGAGTTTGTTACACTTTCGGGACCACGGTCTGTTGTCAAGCTATAAGATGCTTTAAGCGATAAATGAGATAGAGCCGGTTCCCAGTCTTTGAAAAATTCTTCCTCATGGATATTCCATGCCCCCGATATATTCCATGTTGGTAACCAACGGGACGAGCGTGTCTTTCCCAGCGTATTGGAACCTTCGTAACGAATCGTACCATTGAGGGTATATATTCCTTTATAAGAATAGGTCGCATTGGCGAAGAAGGCAATGTTACGCACCCTTCCCTTTGCGATTGAATAGTAATCAGTGCCTTCTTCGGCACCTTTTTTAAATACCTGATAAGCATAGAACGGTACTTCACCCATTGAGTACTGAAGCCCCCATCCGCGTATCCACTTTCTTTGCCGGTCAATATAGTTTGATTCCATACCGCCAAATAAGTTCACGATATGTTTCTCTTGTAAATACCACCTTCCGGGAGTATGCTGATAGGCGGTGCATGTGGATTGTCCGGATCACGGTATAAATGAGGGGTTTGGTCTCTGATGCTGGAAGTGGGCATGGTCCTGTAGGCCATTGCCTAATTGGAAAAGTCAGTGATAATATGTTCCTGCGATGTTGATGAGTACTTCAGGTCGGATGCGTTGATATCCATGTAATTATTCTCCAGTTCATGGAAAATATTGAAAAGGAACATAATTACGGGTATAGCTTGTTATACTATAGTAATAAGAATATAATTTCATTATCAATATTGGTTGTTTTTTATTACAAGTCGTGATGAAAGTATTTTTTGAGATTTATGTTCCTTGTCATCCTTTATGAATAACTTGTCGGTTTCTCACCGAGAAACGCCTCGTTTGTCGTAGAGAATCGGTTCGATCTTCGTAGAGTTTCGACGCGTTTCTCGTAGAGAAAAAATATGTGTATTTAATATATTGATATTCAGTGTTTTGTTAGCGCTTGTTTATGTCTTGTATTTTCTTAATAATACAATCTTGCTTTTTTCTTCTTTTCTTTGTGTTTTTATTTTATAAATAATTACAGATGCGGGTTTAGGGGTGAATGTTATTTTTATATTTAAGAATGGTAATACTTTCGGTGGTTTTTTATCAATTTTGGTAGAAATATTTATGGGAAGTATGGCAAGCGATGCTTGGTTGAAATGCATGTTAACTCAGACTCTCGAAAATAAAAAGATGTGTAAGATAAAGAAAAACAGTTTTTTAATCTCTGTTTTATTGAATACTAATACTTAGTAGAACTTTGTGTGGTTCTGTGATGAGTTAAACTCATTTATTGATTCATATTAAAAAATCTTCAATGCGTTAGTTATATAAATAATTCTTCTGCGTTTTTTTGATAATTGAAAGATTAGCACTAATTTTGCACCCTCATTTGAATATAGAATAAAGTATAAATCAAATAAATAATTGTCAGAATGAACGTTTCATTTCAAAACATTGACAAAGTAAGCGCATTGCTTACAGTAAAGCTGGAAAAAGCTGATTGTCAGGAAAAAGTAGATAAATCTTTGAAGACATTCCGTCAAAAAGCTCAGATTCCGGGATTCCGTAAAGGGATGGTACCGATGAGCCTGGTGAAGAAAATGTATGGTAAATCAGTGGTTGCTGAGGAAGTAAATAAACTTCTTTCAGAAAAAGTATATGATTATATTAAGAGTAATAATATAAATATGCTGGGCGAACCAATGCCTAACGAAGAAAAGCAGCAGGTGATTGATTTCGATACAATGGAAGATTTTGAATTTGTATTTGATATTGCTTTGGCACCTGAATTTAAGGCAGAAGTAAGTAGCAGTGATAAGGTAGACTACTATACAATCGAAGTAACTGATGCAATGGTAGACAACCAGGTGAAAGCTTATACACAGCGTAATGGTAAATACGAACAGGTTGCTGCTTACGAAGATAACGATATGCTGAAAGGTCTGATTGCAGAACTGGATGAAAACGGTAATACTAAAGAAGGTGGCATCCAGGTAGAAGGTGCAGTATTGATGCCTTCTTATATGAAGAACGATGAGCAGAAAGCTATCTTTGCCAATGCAAAAGTAAATGATGTATTGGTGTTCAATCCGAATACTGCATATGACGGACATGCTGCTGAAATCGCATCGTTACTGAAGATTGAAAAAGAGGCTGCTGCTGAAGTGAAATCTGATTTCAGTTTCCAGGTGGAAGAAATTACTCGTTTTGTGTCAGGTGAATTGAATCAGGAAATCTTTGACCAGGTATTTGGCGAAGGTGTTGTGAAGACTGAAGAAGAATTCCGTGCTAAAATTAAGGAAAGCATTGCTGAGCAGCTTGTAGCCGACAGTGACTATAAATTCCTGATTGACGCTCGTAAGATGTTGATGGAAAAGGTGGGTAAACTTGAATTCCCGGATGCATTACTGAAACGTGTAATGTTGCTGAACAACAAAGAGAAAGGCGAAGAATTCGTAGCTGAAAACTATGACAAGAGCATTGAGGAACTGACTTGGCACCTGATTAAAGAACAATTGGTGAAAGACAACGAAATTAAAGTTGAGCAGGAAGATGTAATCAAGATGGCTAAAGATGCTACCAAAGGACAGTTTGCTCAGTATGGTATGATGACAGTGCCCGAGGATATTCTTGAAAACTACGCTCAGGAAATGCTTAAGAAAAAAGAAAATGTTGATGGCCTTGTAGGTCGCGTGGTTGAAGCTAAATTGGCTACAGCGCTGAAAGCTAAGGTGACACTGAACAACAAGACTGTTCCGATGGAAGAATTTAACAAGATGTTCGAATAATATCCTTTTACAGGAAAGAACATAAAGTCACAGAAACACAGAGTTTTTATAAAATTATAACTCTGTGTTTTTTTGTGTCTCTGTGTTCTTTTTTGTTTCTTTGCAGTTACATATTAAAAATAAGAAAGGAACATAAAAATGGATGATTTTAGAAAATACGCAACCAAGCATTTAGGAATGAACAGCTTGGCACTGGATGATGTGATTAAATCACAGGCTGGGTATTTGAATCCCTATATTCTTGAAGAAAGACAACTCAATGTAACACAACTTGATGTGTTCTCGCGTCTGATGATGGACCGCATTATCTTTCTTGGTACCCAGATAGATGATTATACAGCCAATACTTTACAGGCTCAGTTATTATATCTGGATTCAGTGGATCCAGGTAAAGACATCTCTATCTATATTAACTCTCCGGGAGGATCTGTGTATGCCGGATTGGGCATCTATGATACAATGCAATTCATTTCCAGTGATGTGGCTACTATCTGTACAGGTATGGCTGCTTCTATGGCTGCTGTTCTGCTGGTAGCGGGCACAGAGGGCAAACGCTCCGCTTTAAAGCATTCACGCGTAATGATTCACCAGCCGATGGGGGGGGCGCAAGGACAGGCTTCGGACATCGAAATCACTGCCCGCGAAATAATGAAGTTAAAGAAAGAACTCTATACTATTATTGCAGACCATTCTCATACAGACTTTGAAAAGGTATGGGCGGATTCTGACCGTGATTACTGGATGACAGCAGAAGAAGCCAAGGAGTATGGTATGGTAGACGAAGTGTTGATTAAAAAATAAAAATGGCTGAATCAAAAAATAATAAAAAGAGATGTAGTTTTTGCGGCCGTACGGAGAATGAAGTCGGCTTCCTGATAACAGGAATGAACGGCTATATTTGCGATAGTTGTGCTACCCAGGCTTATGAGATAACTCAGGAAGCGTTGGGGGCTGACAAAAAGGGCGCAGGAACTACAACACTGAATCTGAAAGAACTGCCTAAACCGGTAGAAATTAAAAAGTTTCTGGATCAGTATATTATCGGACAGGATGATGCGAAACGATTCCTGTCTGTGTCAGTGTATAACCACTATAAACGTCTTTTGCAGAAAGATACAGGAGATGATGTGGAGATTGAAAAGTCGAACATTATTATGGTGGGAAGTACCGGAACCGGAAAAACTTTATTGGCACGTACAATTGCGAAGCTGTTACATGTGCCGTTTACTATTGTAGATGCTACAGTGCTTACTGAGGCTGGTTATGTAGGAGAAGACATCGAGAGTATTCTCACTCGTCTGCTCCAGGTAGCCGATTATAATGTACCCGAGGCAGAACAGGGAATTGTATTTATAGATGAAATAGATAAGATTGCCCGTAAAGGTGATAATCCTTCTATTACCCGTGATGTTAGTGGTGAAGGCGTACAACAAGGGCTACTCAAACTATTGGAAGGGTCTGTTGTGAATGTACCGCCTCAGGGTGGCCGTAAACATCCGGATCAGAAAATGATTCCTGTGAACACCAAAAATATTCTGTTTATTTGTGGTGGCGCTTTCGATGGTATTGAAAAGAAGATAGCACAACGCTTGAATACGCATGTAGTAGGCTATAGCGCTTCACGTAAGACAGCTACGATTGATAAAAGCAATATGATGCAGTATATTGCACCGCAAGACCTGAAATCATTCGGGTTGATACCCGAAATTATTGGTCGTTTGCCGGTGCTTACTTATCTGAATCCGTTGGATCGTGATGCACTTCGTGCGATACTGACCGAACCGAAAAACTCTATTATCCGTCAATATGTGAAGTTATTTGAGATGGATGGAGTCAAACTGACGTTTCAGGATGAGGTGTTTGAGTACATCGTAGATAAAGCAGTTGAATATAAGCTCGGAGCACGCGGATTGCGTTCCATTGTAGAGACAATCATGATGGATGTCATGTTTGAAATCCCTTCGGAAAATGAAAAAGAGTACGAAGTAACATTGGACTATGCGAAACAGCAGCTGGAAAAAGCAAATATAGCAAGATTGCAAACTGCTTAAAATCAAAAGGTAAGAAGTATCGGATGGTTCGTTTCTGTTTTTTATTGAAAAATATTAGTCGAATTATGCTTGATATTTAAGAAGTTGTTTATAACTTTGTTAGAGCTCTTTTACAGAAAGAGTTTTTAAAGTTAAACCATGAACTGAATAAAACAACCTATTTAAGATGGCAGGGAAGATTAATTTGACAGACCAACTGAAACAGTATTTCGGATTTGATAAATTCAAAGGAAATCAGGAAGCGATCATTCAGAACTTGCTTAATGGTGGCGATACTTTTGTGTTGATGCCTACCGGTGGCGGCAAATCTTTATGCTATCAGTTGCCTTCTCTTTTGATGGAGGGTACGGGAATTGTTATTTCTCCATTGATTGCATTGATGAAGAATCAAGTGGATGCAATGCGTAACTTCAGTGAGGAGGATGGTATAGCCCATTTTATTAATTCTTCATTAAATAAAGGTGCGATAGATCAGGTGAAGTCTGATATTCTTGCCGGAAAGACAAAGTTGCTGTATGTGGCTCCTGAGTCATTGACAAAGGAAGAGAATGTGGAATTTTTGCGGTCAGTAAAAATCTCGTTTTACGCAGTAGATGAGGCTCACTGTATTTCGGAATGGGGACATGATTTCCGTCCGGAATATCGAAGAATACGTCCTATTATTAATGAGATAGGCAAAGCGCCACTTATTGCGCTTACAGCAACTGCAACACCCAAAGTGCAACACGACATCCAGAAGAATCTGGGAATGGTAGACGCACAAGTCTTTAAATCGTCGTTTAATCGGCCGAACTTATATTATGAAGTACGTCCGAAGACTACAAATATAGATAGAGATATCATTAAGTTTATCCGAAATAATCCGGAAAAGTCAGGTATTATTTACTGTCTGAGCCGGAAAAAAGTGGAGGAACTTGCTGAAATTCTTCAGGCGAATGGTATTAATGCGCGAGCTTATCATGCAGGTATGGATTCGGCTACAAGAACTCAAAACCAGGATGACTTCCTGATGGAAAAAATTGATGTGATTGTGGCAACCATTGCTTTTGGTATGGGCATCGATAAACCGGATGTCAGGTATGTAATGCATTATGATATACCAAAGAGTTTGGAGGGATACTATCAGGAGACAGGACGTGCCGGTAGAGATGGCGGTGAGGGTAAGTGTATTACCTTTTATACCAATAAAGACTTGCAGAAACTGGAGAAGTTTATGCAAGGCAAACCTGTGGCAGAACAGGAAATAGGCAAGCAGCTTCTGCTGGAAACTGCTGCATATGCCGAATCTTCCGTTTGTCGCCGTAAGACCTTACTACATTACTTCGGCGAAGAGTATACGGAAGATAATTGTGGAAATTGTGACAACTGTTTAAACCCTAAAAAACAAGTGGAGGCTCAAGAATTATTGTGTGCTGTGATTGAAGCGGTCATAGCGGTAAAAGAAAACTTTAAGGCAGACTATATAATAGATATTTTACAAGGAAGAGAAACTTCTGAAATACAAGCACATTTACATGAAGATCTGGAAGTATTCGGATCGGGTATGGGCGAAGAAGATAAAACCTGGAACGCTGTTATTCGTCAGGCATTAATTGCCGGTTACCTAAGTAAAGACGTTGAGAATTATGGTCTGTTGAAAGTGACAGAGGAAGGACATAAGTTTCTGAAGAAACCTAAATCGTTTAAAATTACAGAAGATAATGATTTTGAAGAGGTAGAAGAAGAAACTCCGGCCAGAGGTGGTGGATCTTGTGCTGTAGATCCGGCACTTTACTCTATGCTTAAAGACTTACGGAAAAAACTTTCTAAGAAGCTGGAAGTTCCCCCTTATGTTATTTTTCAGGATCCTTCTTTGGAAGCAATGGCAACGATCTATCCGGTAACGCTTGATGAACTTCAGAATATTCCGGGAGTTGGTGCTGGAAAAGCGAAACGTTATGGTGAGGAGTTCTGCAAACTGATTAAGCGTCATTGTGAAGAGAATGAGATAGAACGTCCTGAGGACTTACGGGTGCGTACTGTTGCCAATAAATCTAAGTTAAAGGTTGCTATCATTCAGGCTATTGACCGTAAAGTTGCATTGGATGATATTGCTTTGTCTAAAGGAATTGAATTCGGTGAACTATTGGATGAAGTAGAGGCAATTGTTTATTCGGGCACAAAACTGAATATTGATTATTTTCTTGATGAGATAATGGATGAAGATCACATGCTTGATATTTATGATTATTTCAAAGAATCAACAACAGACAAAATAGATGATGCCCTGGATGAATTGGGAGATGAGTTTACCGAAGAGGAAGTGCGTCTGGTGCGTATCAAGTTTATCTCGGAAATGGCTAATTAAAAAACAGCAAAATATTTTTTGCGGAGAATAGTAAAAGTCCGGTTACCTGTTGAGGTAGCCGGACTTTTCTTATGAAGGAAAATGAAGGTTTCTTTTTGCAATGTTGTAATACTGAATTGTTATAAAAACACGACTTTTCCCTTTCATTTGGATGGAAATGGGAAATTTTAACAATAAAGTAGGAGTTTTTACGGAATTATATTTAACTTTGTAGCATAAAATAAAAAAATACAAGTATAAGTTTCACACCTGACAAAACAAGTTTATCATGAATGGAGACTATTTAATAAATGTATTAACTGCACACGCTCTGAATATTTGGGTCAAGATAAAAAAGTGCCCTGTCTGAATATCTTCTCTTGAGCTGTTATAATAATGTATTCAAAAGTGATTTTCTCACTTTTGCTCTTTTCTGTATACATTGAAATTGCTCATACTATAAATATCCTAACGAAAAGATTTTTTTTATTATAATCAATGTTATCACACCTGACAAAACAAGTTTATCATGGATGAAGATTACTTAATTGCTGTTTTTCCTGTACATGCTTTAAAAAATATTTGGGTCAAGATAAAAAAGTGGCCTGTTTGAATACTCTCTTTTAATCGTATTAAAGTTTATGCGAAAATAGTTACCCTCTTTTAAAGAGGGCTGGATTTGTTTTATCATATCTGATTGCATCCCCTGCCTTTGTACGCATATGAATAGTCTAAATAGTATATAGAATAAAGTTTAATTAAAAAGAACGCAGAAGATGAGAAAAAGTATCCTTTTGTTTGTACTTTTTTCAGTTTTGCATATCTCAATGCTCTATGCACAGGGGTATGTTGTGAGCGGACATATCATTTCGGTTGAAGATAATCAGCCTTTGATAGGTGTTTCTGTCCTGGAAAAAGGTACAACGAATGGTGTAATTACCGATATAGATGGTAATTACAGACTGAATGTAACAAAGTCTCCGGCAACCTTGCAATTCTCTTATATAGGAATGACAATGGTAGAAAAGCAGGTGACAGGTACTTCAACAATTAATGTTACAATGGAAAATGCCACTCAAATGGTGGACGAAGTTGTAGTAGTAGCTTACGGGGTAAAGAAAAAAGGGACAATAGCCGGTTCGGTTTCCGTAGTTAAAGGGGATAAGATCGAAAATACACCCACAGCCAGCTTCGATCAGGCACTACAAGGTAAGTCTGCCGGATTAACCGTTTTACAGAATACAGGAGAACCGAGTGCTGCTGCCAGTTTTCAGATTCGCGGAACGAATTCAATTAATGCAGGTACTGCACCTCTTTTTATAATGGATGGAGTTGCTATCTCTGCTGATGATTTTTCGTCTATCAATCCCAATGATATAGAAAGTTTTACAGTACTGAAGGATGCATCGTCTACTTCAATTTACGGAGCTCGTGCTGCCAATGGTGTGATTGTAATTACAACAAAGAGGGGGCGTACGGCTGAAAAAGGAAAAATCATTCTTCGTGCTCAATATGGTTTTTCTGATCTGGCCTATGGCAAGTGGGACCAGATGAATACAACGGAACGCCTTAACTATGAGGAACAGATTGGGTTACGCGTGCCGGGTACGTATGACCGTGAAGCATTAGAGCGCATTGATATAAACTGGCGCGATGTAATATACAATAATAATGCCCCCATGTATTCTTATGAATTGAGTACATCGGGTGGAAGTAACAAGTTCAACTATTTTGTTTCAGCAGCTTATTTCGGTCAGGAAGGTATTGCGGTAGGATCTGATTTTGAACGCTATTCGGTTCGTGCCAATTTGGAAGTCCGCCCGGTGGAATGGTTGAAAATCGGCACGAATACTTCTTTGTCATATGAAAAAATAAAGGAAGCAGATGAAGGTGATTATAATGTAGTAACTCCGGTTTCGGCTTCTAAGTTTATGTTACCTTATTGGAATCCTTATAAGGAAGACGGCTCTTATACATCTATAGGAGACGGTTCCTGGAATGGTACGAATCAGAATCCTTTGGAGTGGCTGGATAATAATCCGGTAAAACGGAATCGTATGAAGGTATTGACCAGTCTGTTTGCTGAGTTGAGACTCATTGAAGGATTGGTACTACGTACTGTCGGAGGTCTCGATGCATCGGACAATCGTCTGACTGCTACCTCTAATCCTTCGTACGTCCCTAATTATGGTTCCGGTACGGTAGCCAAATCATTTGAGCGTTATAGTAACCTGACATGGACAAATACTGCCAATTATACATTTACGATAAAGGACGATCACAATATTAGCCTGCTGCTTGGACAAGAGGCGGTTATTAACCAGTCTGAAGGATTCAATGTAACCACAAGAGGACAATCCAATGACAAACTGTTGACCATGGCTACTGCCACCTCTGCCACTTCATGGGACGACATTGTATCAGAAGCTACTTATTTGTCCTTCTTCGGGCGTGCGGAATATAACTATAGTAATAAGTATTATGCTGATTTTTCAGTTCGTAGAGACGGTTCTTCCAAGTTCGGTAAGGATGCACGTTGGGCCAACTTCTGGTCGGTAGGTGCAATGTGGAATCTGAAATCAGAAGACTTTTTAAAGGATATAGATTGGCTGACCAATCTTCAATTGATTGCAAGTATCGGAACATCGGGGAACTCTTCCATTCCTAATTATGATCATACAGCCTTGTTTGCGGCTGGGCCGCAGTATTCCGGTAAAACAGGTATTGCACCTTATTCACGTGGAAATGAGGACTTAACCTGGGAAAAGTTAATGACTACCAATGTTGGTGTGAAGATCGGGATTTTTGACCGTTTGAACCTGAACGTTGAGTTCTATAATAAAAAGACAACCGACATGTTGATGGAAGTTCCCATAACTTTTGGTAATGGTTTCAGTACTAAATGGGATAATATCGGAGCAATGATTAACAGAGGAGTGGAGTTTGATGTGGATGCAGATATTATTCGTACGAAAGACTTTACATGGAATATCTCAGCAAATGCTTCTTATAATCATAATGAAATAACAGAATTGTATAACGGTTTGGATGAATATGAAATAAGTACGACTGGGTTACTTTTGAAAGTAGGACATTCTTATGGTGAATTTCATGCAGTACGTTATGCCGGAGTTAATCCAGCCAATGGCGATGCTTTATGGTACACTAAAGAGGGAGAACTGACAAATCGTTTTAGCAATGAAGACCGTGTGCTATTGGGTAAATCTTATGTAGCTCCTTGGCAAGGTGGTTTTGGTACAACCTTTTCTTATAAAGGTATTCAGCTATCTGCCCTGTTTAGTTGGGTAGCAGACCGTTGGATGATGAATAATGATCGCTTCTTTGATGAAAGTAATGGTACATATGCTGTTTATAACCAATCTGCTAAATTATTAAATCGCTGGCAGAAACCTGGTGATATAACAGAAATTCCCCGTGATGGAGTCCAGACGCAGCTTGATAGCCATTTGGTAGAAGATGCTTCGTTCATGCGTTTGAAAATTTTGTCGCTTAGTTATACTTTCCCGCAATCGTTATTGAAAAAGACAAAAGTAATAGAACGTGCTAAAGTATTTGGGCAAGCACAGAATTTGTTGACTTTCACTAAGTTCACAGGGCTGGATCCGGAATCTAATTTGAATATGTACCGGGCTTCTTACCCGTTGTCCCGTCAGTTCTCATTCGGTATTGAAGTTACATTCTAATAAGTAGAAGAAAGAGTATGAAAAAGATAAGAATATATGTATTAGTGGCACTATTGTGTGGAATGTCCTCCTGCAGTGATTTTCTGGACAGATACCCGGATACAGCTGTGCCCGAAGAAGAATCGATGACCGATCTGGTGTCCAGTGAACAGATTGTAATCGGTATTTACAGTAGTTTTAAGAACTCGGCTCTGTATAGCGGAACTTTGACCTTGGCCCCCGATGTACAGACTGATCTGGTATATGCTGTTAAAGGGTATACAAATGTATATGGCCCGATGTATCGTTGGGATTTCCGGGATAGTGATACCAGCATTGAGTCGGTGTATTCGGGTTTGTATCAAGTGATAGCCCGTTGTAATTTCTTTATGGATCATAAAGATGAAGTATATAGTAAACTAACAACAGAGGCTGATAAAACTACTTTCAAGAAATATGAAGGGGATGTTTATTTTTTCCGTGCGTTAGCTTATTCTGATTTGATACGTATGTATTGTGAGGCTTATGATCCGGATAATGCGGAAAACCAGCTGGGAGTTTCTTTGTATTTGCGCTATCGCAAAGAGGGTGAAGACAGTTCTATTGAACCTCGTTCTTCATTAGCCGATTCTTATAAGCAAGTATTAAGCGATCTGGAACAAGCGGAGAAATATGCAACCCGTAAGGGAGCAGATACGCAGTGGATTACAATAGGAGCCGTGCAGACTTTGAAAACAAGAGTTTTTCTTCATATGAAGAATTGGGAAAAGGTGATAGAGTATGCTACAAAGGTAGTTGACTCTAAAGTATATACCTTGGCCGATGCAATGAAAGCAAAATGGGTAGATGAAGAAACTGGTAATACGATGACCGACTATCAACGGATGTGGAAATATGATGAAGGTGATGAAGTGATCTGGCGTGTACAAATGAGTACGACGGATAGAGGCGGAGCTTTGGGAACAATTTTCCTGAATTATAATAATGTGGCTTATCTGCCCGATTATGTACCGGCAAAATGGTTACTCGATTCATATAGTGCAAATGATATGCGCTATTCTGCTTTCTTTTATTCCATTAAGACCGGATATTCTCATGGATTAACCTGGCCTATTGTTATCAAATATTTGGGTAATGCGGATATTGATGCCGGTGTTGGTAAGTATTATACAAATATGCCTAAAGTATTGCGTTATGCTGAAGTCTTTTTGAACCGCGCTGAGGCTTATGCACAATTGGGAAAGACTAAAGAGGCCAATAATGATTTGACTAAGTTGAGAAGAGCGCGTATTGCAGATTATGGCAGTGCATCCTATACTCAGGATAAACTGATGAAAGCAATTCAGGATGAACGTGCAAAAGAATTATTTATGGAAGGTTTCCGTTTGTCTGATTTGAAGCGTTGGAATTTGGGTTTTGAACGTACGCCCCAAACCGGAACGATAGATGGAGCTTTAAATAATTCATTGAAAATAGGAAAAGACAATCCGGCCTTTATATGGCCTATCCCGAAACATGAACTTGATGCTTCGATGGGATTGGTTAAACCAAATGAAAGCAATAAATAAGAGAGATGATTATGAAGAAAAGTATATATAGTTTATGTACACTGTTTGCAATTCTACTGGTAGGTTGTGACAGTAAAGAGGTGCTTTATTCAGATGCTTCGTATGTCATGTTTACCGATTCTGCCATGGTAATGCCTGTGACGGTGAATTCGGAAAGAACTTTTGATGTTGTGGTTGCTGCCACTCAGGCAACGGATTATGACCGGAATTATGTAGTTAGTGTAGATGTAGATCATACGAATGCCATTGAAGGATATCATTTTGAGCTTTTGAATAAGAATGTTTTGATAAAATCGGGTGAGCGGACAGGAACTGTAACGATAAAGGGGTATTTTGATAATATGAATCGTACAGATAGCCTGGCAGTGACTTTGAAACTAATCAGTGATAAGAATGAAACGATGAACCTGTATGGGAATAAGACAAATATTTTTTTATTTAAATGTTATCCGTTTAATATAAATGATTACATAGGTGATCTGCGTATGACATGTACATTCCCATTCAGTGAGGACTCAAAGAGTTTTTTAGTGAAAAGCGAGAAAGTAGACGATCATACTATACTTATCAAGGCACCCTTTGACGACAGTTATGATTTAAAGGTCAAATTTAATGCGTCGGATGAGGAACCGATGAATGATGGAGTAACTGTTGTGGAACAGGAAGCGTTTCTTGACGCAGGATATGGGTTAGTTTTTGCACAATCGGTGGCAAGTAATCCGAGCTTTTTCATAACAGCAGATAGAGGAGTAGTTCTCTATTTGAATATATTCCTTCCTAAAGTGGGTTCATTTGGAACGTACCTGTATATATTTGAGTGGATTAGCCCTTATGAGGCTGAAGCAGAAAAGAACGGTATTACTCCTCCTTATGACATTAAAGTACAGCCTAAGGGATATTCATTGAAGAAATAATCGATTAAAAGAAAGAAAATATGAATACAATTACCCATTTGAAAAATCGGTTGGGCTATTGGGCGTTACTCGTAATGACCTTTGCCATTGTAGCCTGCTCGGATGATAAGGAAGAATCACCGGAGGTGCAGGGAAAAACAACGTTTGATGTTGAAGATATAGTTTTTGTAAGTGAAAAAGGAGAACAGGAGACAACCTTCTCTTTTGAAGCAGGAAATGAATGGACGGCTTCTTTTTCGGAAGGTGGCAGTGTGTTTTTCTCGGCTTCACAAACTAAAGGAAGTAAAGGCAAAGCGGAAATTACCATACAACCTTTGAGAACAAACCTGGAAGCACAGGTACGTACAGCGGAACTCCGTATATCAGTTGTTGGAGATGAAACGGTATATGTAGTGAAGATCTCTCAATTGGGCAAAGGGGCCAGTCTCGTGGTTGACACAGAAAGCTTGGTTTTAGAGGCAGATAATGTTGGAGAGTACTTTGTAGATACGTTGACTGTAAGTTCTGATCAAGCTTGGGAGCTGGTTGATGCAACCAGTGGAATACTTTTCTCTTTTATAGACGAACATCAGTCTGACCAGATTACTACTAAGAAGTTAGAAGTGAAAGTACTGTTTACCGATTTTGAATCAATGGTTCTGGAGGGTGGGTTCAATATTAAGGCTGGTACTACTCTAAAATATATTTCAGTGAAAGCTACAGCTGAATGTAAAGCTTATCTGACAGAAGAAATGGACGCTGCAGTTGAAAAGTTGGAATTGTTGATAGATCCCGCTACCCCTGGAGTCTATATGGCCCCTCTGTATGTTTCTTCAAATATCCAGTGGAAATTGGAATTGCCAGAATGGCTGTCTACTCCTCAGCCTACTAATATTACTGTATCGGGAACGTTGGCTACGAATCCTTTATATGTAGAAGTGCGCATAGCTGACGGTATGATTCCTGCGTCAGAAAAAGAAGATGTGATTATATTATCGGATATTCGTTCCAAGCAACTGATTACTATTCCGATCCACTTTGCCGGAATTAGTGATGATTATATTAATCATAATTTTGAGTTTCCGGCATTTGACCCGTATGGAAATGATTTTGCATTTGATCCGATACCTGGTACGGCACGGATACTCGAATTGCCATTTATGATTGAAACAGGTAAAAATTATACAGATGTAACCGATGCACCATTCAAGTTACTTTTATGTAAATGTGTGAACGGTGCACTTGAACGGACAGCTGTTCATTGGGCTACTCTGCATATGGGCGATTCTTCCAAAGATAAGACATCCAATGGGGTATACACAAAAGAACTTTATCTGACAGCCAATCAGCGTGGTGACGAAGATGATATGAATAAGATTACTTCGATGGGAGAAGATAGAGAGGCTTACCTGTTTATTGTTCCCAATTCGGTAAGTTTTGATGATTTGTTTGAAGATCCGGTTTCTACTACTTTGAAGAGTCAGTATATAGGGTCATATATACGGCAAAAAAATGCTTTTCTGGAGTATAAGATGAGCGTAACCGGTATTGAAAATGGAGCAACAATCACCTTTCCGGCAGCAGGTGAAACCAAATCTTTTGATATGCTTTCTGATGCAGTGAAAATTTTTACATCCCGGTTAGATGTGACAGAAGTCGTAACAGGAGTTGAGAACCCACGTACTTTTGTTCCTAATGATGTAAATATTGAGTTTAAAATGAAAGATGGAGTGGTCGATTTAACGAAGTTCGTACTTGCCGTAGGAAAAAACAAGGATAAACGGGATCGTGTAATCAAGATTGAGTTCAAGGCATTTAGAGGTATTAATCCGGAAGATGGTAGTGACAATACCTTTACGATGTTTACTTTTTATATTAAACAACCATTTCAATAATTAAATATACTGTTAATAATGAAGTTATTATATCAAATATTAGGGGTGTTTGTTGCTTTTCTGGGACTTGTTTTGGTCGGAAGTTGTTCTGATGATGAAATAGCCGCTTCTCAGGAAGGTTACGGATATATGCAGCTTCAGTTGCATAAGAAGGGTGCGGACTCCCGCGCGCTGGATAGCGGAAAGGAACTCAGCTATCTGAAAGATGTACGTAAGATTCAGGTTACCTTGACGTCTGCCGATAATCAATCTTTCAGTATGGCATTGATGCCGAAGTCTGTCAGTGAGGAAGGTGCTGAATTTGGATTATCTACTGTACCGGTGCAGTTGATGCCCGGTACCTATAAGATCACTTATTTTGTTGTTTATGGAGATGAGGTGGTAGACGGACAAGCTGAAATCTTACAGTCGGGGACGCCTGACGAGGAGGTTCGTTTCCGGATAGAGAATGATCGTCTGACAGAGGTTGACTTTGCATTGGAAGCTGTTTTGTATGGTAAATATGCAGCGGTATTTGGAAAAGATTTGTCGGCTATTGAGTCTCCTCTTTCCCGCGCCACTGTTGATAACAGTAGGGTGAAATATGAAGACATTGCTTCGGCAGTATTCACATTCAAGTATTCAAATAATGGCATTAGTTATATTGAGAGCTATCCGGTAAAGGCAAAAAAGGAAAAGAAAACTCAGCTGTTTTCTACCGATACGATTCAGATGAAACAGGGAGATTATGTTCTGTCTCATTATAAATTGTATAATAAAAACAAGGAGCTGATCTATGCAATGGACAAAGAGCAGAATGTAAAGATTGAACATTTTAAGCTTTTACGTGATACGGTAGATGTGAAACTATATGAGACGGCAGCGATTCGTGATTACATTGCTTTGTATAACATATGGAAGGCAATGGGTGGTGAAGAGTGGTCATGGAACGGTGAAGGTTATAATATAGGTTCAAACTGGGTGTTTAAGTTTGCCGACGGTACCCCGCGTCCTATCGACATGTGGGGAGATCAGCCAGGGGTAGGGCTTGGCAGTAATGGCAGGGTTACTTCTTTGAATTTGGGAAGTTTCAATCCTAAAGGTTTTGTACCCGATGCTATCGGAGATTTAACTCAGCTCGAAATGTTGTATCTTGGAAATCATGATGAGACAGGTGCTATTGTTGGAGATGAAGGGATGGAAGGTATTCTTAGCTCTTACTTGCTTGCCCGTGAAGGAGTGGATGTACGTGCACATCGTATGGACATTGCACGTGAAAGGTTTGTTTTGAGAAGGGCGCAGCTTCAGGTAACTTCAAAATTAAAGTATGAAAGCAGAAATGTACGTCCTGTCGTATATACCAAATATGCTGGTAAGAATAAAGGTTCCATGTCAAACCGTATTACAGGTATTTCTGAACGTATCGGCGAGCTGGCAGGTACATTGACTATGGTTTACATAGCAAATGGCTATATAGAAGAGTTACCGGAATCATTTGGCAAACTGGAAAATCTTACAGATCTTGAAATCTATAACAGCCGGATGACTACCTTTCCGGAACAGTTGAAACAATTGCCCAATCTGATTTCTTTAAACTTTTCCATGAATGGGAATCTTGATTTAGAATCGACTTATAAGAATCTGGATGACTTCTTTACGAATGGAAAATCACAGGGGACGGTTCAACTGTTGTATCTGAATGATAATAAGTTAACAAAATTGCCATTCAGTATTCGTAATATGAAAAAACTGGGAATGCTCGACTTGGCTTATAACAAGTTGGTTGAACTTCCTCCCCTTGGCAATATATCTCCTGTTCAGTTTATGGTTGATTGCAATGAACTGGGAAATGAAGCTCTGGGAGCCGGAAGTAATCCAATTCCTAATAATTTCTGTATTACAAATGATTTAGAGCTATTCTCGGCTTCTTGTAATAAGTTGAAGAAGTTTCCGGTATTGTTGTCTAACATGAAAAATGATGGTAAATATTCCATTGAGGAGATAGACCTGTCTGTCAACCAGATTGATGGTTTTGAACCAGGTTTTAAAGGGGTACGTGCAGAGAAGCTTAATCTATGTTCTAACAGATTTGCCAAGTTGCCAGTCGAATTCTCCCAACATTCGTCGGTGATTAACTTCCTTCGTCTGTCTTATAATGAAATAACGGAGGTTTCATTTGAGTCGTTTAAGAACCTGAAAGCACTGGAGGCATTGGAACTGGCAGGTAATAAGATAAAATCTATGCCGAATGAATTCAATTCGGAATATCTGCCTCACTTCTCCGGAATAGATTTGAGCCAGAATCGTTTTGTTGCATTCCCTGTCAATATCTTATATGTGAATAGCCTCAATCAGTTGATTCTTAATTCTCAGGGATATTATACCGATGCCGCTCAGAAGAAATTCAAACGTACATTAGTTGAGTGGCCCACAGGTTTGGATCAGCACATGGCTTTGAAGGTGTTGGAGGTTTCCGGTAATGACCTGCGTATGATACAAACTTTCCCGGACAATCTTAATAAGTTTGATGTTTCGGATAATCCGAATATCAAGATGACTGTTCCCTCAGCGATTATTGCTCGTATGAATGATGGCTCATTCCTACTGGTTTATGATGAGACTCAGGATATTACAAATGTTAACAACTAATGACAAAGAAGATGAAATCAATCAGATATAAAAATAGAAATATCCAGGTTTTCCTGTTAATCAGCCTGGGGATAGTTGCTCTCTTCTCTTGCAAGGACGATGACGATATTCAGTCTTCTTTTTTTGGAGTAAGCGAAGAAGAATCAGAGTTTGTTGTTCCTGATTGTGGTGATACATATGCTGTCAATCTGTCCGCAGATCAGGATTGGTATGTAGAATCGAATGCAGAGTGGTGCATGGTATCACCTGCCAATGGCAATGCTTCCACGATTTGTGAATTGCGTGTAGATACCAGCTATTTGTATAAAGAACGGGAAGCGGTTATTACATTCCGTTCCGGTTCCAAAGCCTCTCAGGTAAAGGTGTTCCAGTATGGTTATGAGAAAATCATAAAGTTGGATAAAGAGGAGGTTGAAGTAGAGGATTTTGTAGATTACGAAAAGATGTTTACTGAGTTGAATGTTACTTCAAATGTTAAGTATGAAGTAATACCGGTTGATGCTGCCCAGAAATGGGTACGTGTGAGTGTTCCGGAGAAAAAGGTCGCTTCAGTACCTCGTCCGGATAAGGTACGTTTCGATTTCGACATTTACACACAGTCGGATGCGGATCGGGTGGCTAAATTTACGTTTCGCCAGACAGATGCAAAAGAGGGTGAAATACCTATAGAAAAAACATTCACTTTCCGTCAGAAGAAATCAGAAAGAATAGTTCCGTCACGTCGGGGAGATTCACTTGCCTTATTGGCTATCAGCCGCATGATGAAGTGTTATACTGTATGGGACGTAAGTCAACCGATGATTTACTGGAATAATGTAAAGACGGAAGAGGTTGACTATAAATATGTGGATGGTGATTTTGTACGGGATACAACCGAACTGCGTGTCGTTGGGGTAAACTTTTATATATTTAATACGGATAATAGTATTCCTTTCCAGATTCGTTATTTAAATCAGTTGAAAACATTGGTTTTTACGGGTAATGAAAATAGTTATCGCAAGTCTATTAAGCTGGAGGATGACGTGACCTATCTGGATAGTTTGGAGAACCTTGCCTTTATAGGCTATGGAATTAATTCACTTCCTGCCCGGATGACTAATCTGAAGAAATTGAAGGAACTGGAAATGACCGGCAATCCTTTACAGGAATTTCCGATGGATATTATTGAGGCTTTGGATAAGGATAGTTTGCTTTATGTGAACTTGAGTAATTGTCGTCATTACGAAGCTGGTAGTAATCTTTTTACGAACAAAAAAGACAGCATTGGCTTGGGTGGTGAACTTCCGGATCGTTTATTCCGGTTGAAACGGGTGGCTTATATTCACCTGTCATACAACTATTTTGAAGGCTCTATTCCAGCTATGGAAGGCGTAGCTGATGTGATGCCGCAATTAAGGGCTTTGTCATTGAATCTGAATTATCTGTCGGGTATGATTCCCGAGTGGATATTGAAGCATAAACGATTGAAATGTTGGGACCCCTATACATTAGTCTTTAACCAGACTTACAATGGCAGGGATAGTAAGAACCGGCGTGTTGGTTTCGATAATGAACCGGATTTCATAGAAACTCCGTGTCCTGATTGGGAAGAGAATACGAACAACACGGCTCTGACTCCATCTTCGTTTGATCGCACCTTTAGATGGTTTCACTATTATGATGCAAGTAAGAAACAATATCCCAAGCTTTCATTGGATGGAAACTGGGGTGAAATAGATGATTAAAACTAAAATGATTATGAGGAAGATTAAGAATATACTGGCGATTGTCTGGACAGCTTGTTTTTTACTGGTCTTAATTTCGGCTTGTAAAGAGGATGATAAGGATGCTTTGTTGCCCAATCAGGGAGAAATTTGTTTCCAGTTTACCAAGATAACAACCTATACATTGGCCGATCTGGATGATATTGCTACCGTAAAGATTGTGTTAGAGAAAGACGGGGTAAAAATAGAACTACCCAGTTGCCCGCTTACGGGAAACACTGAATTATTGTCTACTGAAAAAGTAAGATTAGAGGAAGGACATTATAAGCTTTTAAGTTATCGGGCTTTTGGTAAGGATGCTAATTTAATTGAAAATCTGGATATTACTTTGACAGAAGATAATGAGTTTGATGTGAAAGTAGGAGAACTGCAGGAATATATTTTACCGGTGAAGGTAAAAACAGTTGTTGATCCTACTAACAACTATACCAATGTGCTTTTTGCTATTTGTAAAGAGGTATTGGGGGATGATAGAAGTAAGTGGCCACCTTCTTGGGATGTGGAAGAAACTCTGGATACCTGGGCCGGACTCTCGTTTGAGACGGATGATTATGGAAATCTGCTTTATATTACCGATTTGGATATTGACGGCGACGGGAATTTGCCTGAATTCAAACATATGAAAAAACTGTCCCGGGCGATCATCAACTTCCCGAGTATGACGGGACTGCATATCAGTAATTGCGATCTGGAAGAACTTCCCGATAATATGGGTGAATCGAGGATTGCTTCTATTTATATTGAGAATACTAATTTTAGCACCTTTCCAAAGTCTTTCCGGGATATGAAAAAGCTGAATGACCTGACACTGATAAACAATAAAGTGACGGAACTTCCTGAATCGATCGGTGAGATTAAGACACTGAGAACCATTGACGTGGTTAATGAAAAGGTAAGCGAAATACCGGCTAGCATTGTCAATCTGACGGAATTGGTCAGCCTACGTTTTATGAATACTGAAATTAGTGAACTTCCCGATGTCTTTGACCAGCTGTACAAAATATCAACGTTGGATATGCGCAACAACAAGAACCTGAAATCGTTGCCTCCTTCCATTGCCAATACAGTAATTGGTGAAGAAGGCAACCGAACCCGTAAATATCTGCGTGGCATGTTATTGGATGGATGTTCTTTTACTTCTATACCTAAAGAGGTACAGCATGAGAATATGCAACTATTGTCTATGGCTGATAATCAAATCCAATCTGTGACGAAAGAAGAATTAGAGAAGATGCCTAATCTGCATTCGCTGATATTAGATGGTAATAAATTGCCGTTGTTTCCTGCTATGAAAAGTGATAATCTATTGATGTTGAGCTTGATTAATTGTGGATTGAAAGCTACTGATATAGATCGGAGTAATCTACCTAATCTGAGATTCCTGTTTATGACACAGGAAGAATATGATGCAGTAATGAAAGGTTATGAAGTAAACGCGGACTATCTGCTTAATAATAAATAACTCTCTCTTAAAGAAAGTTGTTAGGAAGGCTGCCGTTGTGAAACCATAGGCCTTCCGAAACAACTTTATAGAGAGTTATTTTAATATATGAATAAGAATGAAGACTTTAAACTGTACTATTACCATACTATTAGGCTGTATATGTGCGGTCTTTACTGCTTGTAAGGACGACGACCCTATTGTGCAACCGGTTACTCCATATGAAAAGCAATATGGTGAAGCAACTGTTGTGTGGGAGGCTACTCATCAGAGCTTGTTCAATTTTAAGGGAAATCCACTCTATGTACAGGTGTCAGAAGAGAGCACGGACGACGACTTGGCAGTATTCAATGTAACCAAGAAATATCTGTTCGACAAACGAGGGCACTTGCTAATCTATAATCCAATCAATGAATTTACTGATGTAGTATCCGGCTTAACGAGAGGATGGATTACTGCCGGTGATGCTATGAGGTATTCTTATGGATATGATTCTGCCGGGAGGCTGGCGGTAGTTACCGAAACAGAGTTGGGAGGCACTTCCGTCGTTTATGAATTGAAATACGGCACTCATGCTGTATACGTACCTTTTCCTTTATCATTTGCTGGTTTACCTCTCTTCTTGCTGAAAGGATTGGTCGCGGTAGAAGGTGATAATGGCTTCAAATACGAATTTGATGGAGAGAAAGCTGTTTGCGAGACTGACAGCTGGATGGGGATTACCCGAACAGAGTACTTGTTTCGGAACTCTTACCCGTCAATGTGTACCAAACAGCTGATCAGAGGTGACGAGGTACTTCAGCATGAAGAAACGGTCTATGCTTTCGGAGAGAAAGGGTTATTGCTTGGAATGACAATTTCCGTCCGTACCAATGATGATCCCGATATGGTTCAGAAGCAATCATTGATTTATGCTTCTCCCTGGTTACAGGTAAAGGAAGTTGCTTATGAAGCCGGATTGGTGCAAGAAAGAACTGTGTATGCATATACAGAAGAGGGTTTTCTACTCTCTGCCACTAAGAGCGATAACGAGGAAAATA
Organism: Bacteroides sp. K03; assembly: GCF_019734355.1. Lineage (NCBI taxonomy): Bacteria > Pseudomonadati > Bacteroidota > Bacteroidia > Bacteroidales > Bacteroidaceae > Bacteroides > Bacteroides sp. K03. The sequence goes on along the minus strand of NZ_JAASHC010000009.1, from coordinate 131,285 downwards.
TGGCATCTGTCCATTTGAACGCTTATGAGCTGGATGTGCAAGGAAACTGGACTTTTGCCGAGCGTGTCATCAAAGGCTACTTTAATGATTATTGGCCGGAGGGTACGATGACTTTGAAACAAGAATTTTCTTATAAATAAACTTAGTAATTAATTAAAATTTAGTGTAACATGAGAAAAAAGAACTACTACTTTTTGCTAATGTTTGTCATGATGAACATTATGGCAGTGGCTACATCTACCGTAAAGGCGGAGGCGTGGGATGGTTCGTGGAGAACTATCAGATTTGAATCCGGGGAGGATGAAATAAATTTAGAGTTTACAGCTCCTGAAGCTAAAACTTATACTTTTAAGAGCGATACCCAAGAGTTTGGGATAAAAATTAAAGCTGTATGTGGAGAGGTGACCGAGTGGTCTGATGCACTTCATGGTTGGTTTGGTGCAACAGTCAGCATTGAGGCTAAAGCTAATGAAGTTATTAAGTTGACAGTTGTAACTGATGGAGAAGAATTTTTCCCTATAATAGTGCCAATGGAATTGGTTAAAGACAGTGGGGATGATACTGCCTGGGATGGTACAAAGAAAGATATTACTATTACAGGAGCTGATGATGCAATGACTTTAACATTTACTCCTACTGAATCAAAGCAATGTACTTTTAAGTGTGATACAAAAAGTTATGCAGTAAAAATAAAGGCTACTTGGGAAGGACAGAGTTCTGCAGCATGGTCTGAGGGACTTTACGATTGGGCTGGCGCAACGTTAACAGTAGATGCTGTTAAAGACCGGGTTATTACATTAACAATAACTGCAGCAGAGGAAGAGTCATATCCTGTAACTTTCCCGCTTGAACTGGGTGATGGTAACGGTGATGATGATACTCCTGCTGAACCTTGGGATGGAACTACTATGGCTATTACTTTAAACGATGTGGCTACTTCTAAAACATTCAGTTATACAGCTACTCAAAATGGAATGTTCTATCTCTTTTCTAAAGCTGAGGCTTATGATGTGAAATTTGCAGGTGGAGTAGTTGGAGAACCTGATCTCGTATTAGAGTGGGAGGCTTATGATAATCTGGTAGGTGGTTATTCGGCTATAAAGCTGATGGAAGGCGATGTGCTGAAATTTACTGTGACTTCTACTGAGTTCTTAGAAGGACAAGGTGCAGAGTTTCCTCGTCAATTTTCAATTAGCAGTTTGGTTGTACCAGTATCAGGTTTTTTCCTTCCGGGGGCAACTTTTGAGAATGCAGTCAACTTGCAACCGGATGTAGAGACAATTATTCCTGTAAACGAGAATACCAATGTAGACGATTTTCCTGATTTTGCAAGTTATTCGGAAATGTCATGGTTGCAATTTACAGCACCGATAACAGGGCTTGCCAATATAGATATTGAGCAGTATGTATTGTTTGTATATGAAGGAGAAGATAAAATAGGGGCTGTGGATTATAAGCCGATGATGGTTGTACAAGATGAAAATAATAATAGCCATAAATTTGCAGTAAAAGCCAATACTACTTATTATGTAGTAACTACTAATAATCGTCCAACAAAAGCAACTTTGAAGCTTACGGAAGTTGAAGAAGGCAATGATTGTATTATACCTATTAATATCACTTCTACGACTTCGGCTCTTTCTGTAAAAGCAGGATCTACCTGGTATAACTATACTATAACAAAGAGCGAAGATAGTGCATTTAATTTGTTGGAACTGGCTTCTAATAAAGGTTGGACAGGAACGATCAGTTATTATGTGGATTGTTCAGATGCCGAGCCTGTGATAGATGAAGTGGCAGCCAGTGCTAAATCATACTTTGAAATGGATGTTACCAGAACTAATTATCTTATCTGTGTGAACAGTGCTAAGGCTGTTGAAGATGCTATTAAATTAGTACAGCGTGATCCTAAACCAGGTGAGGCGAAAGTCAATCCGTTAAATGCTAAATTAGGTGATAACGAATATGGTGGTGAAAAACGTAATTATTGGTTTAAGTATATTGCTACTCAGGATTGTATGTTGAAACTTATTTATCCGGAAGATGCATTGACTATGATAACTTTGAATTCCGGTACAACGAATATTGCTAATTATGGTTCTACAAGCTGTATAGTGAGAGTAAATGCAGGCGAAGAGTATAGAATGAGATTTGTGGCATCAAGTACAGATAAGGCTACATTCACAGTTGTTGAAGATGAGAATATTCCATTAGGAGATTATTGCGATTATCCGAGACCGTTTAATCTGGATGAAGATATTGTAATGAAGAACCGGGACGCTCGGGAAGAATGGTATCTATTTACCGCTCCTGATGATGGTACTGTAGAATTTGAAGTGGAAGATAAAATATGGGTTAGAGATCACTGGTCATGTGGCATAGTAAAAGAATGTGGTACTACACAGGATAAATTGTCGTTTGAAGAATTGATGGGAAGGCTTACTTACCGTTATTCTGTAATCAAAGGCGAAACATATCGGTTTACTGTTTATCAGTTTAAGAATGAAGAAGGAGCAGATATTGTAATCAAAACTAAGTTTACTGCAGCAGGTGAAGGCGAATCTTGTGACAAAGCCATCAGTATCGATTTTGATAAAACTGTGATATGCAAAGATGTTGCCAGTGAGACATGGTATGAATTTGTTGCTCCTGAAATTGGCGAATACTACCTGGTAAGTTCATTGGGACAAGGTGCTGGTGTATCTTATAAGATTAATGATTGTAGTACAAAAGCTACAGCCGCAGAAGTGAAAGACTTTATGTATGGAAGAGCGTATACAACACTAAATCTGGTAAAAGACCAAGTTGTAAAAATATGCGCTATTATATCAAAGGATAAGCCGGAAGATCAGGATTATGATTATTCATTAATTGTAAGAAAGAAAGCTCAGGGCGATGATTTGGAAACTCCGTTTGTTGCTAAGGCTGGAGAATATTATGCATTGGGTGCCGGAAATGTAACAACTGCAGCTACTCTGGAAGGATATGTTTATTCTATCACTACCACAGATGATAAACTGGAATTTACTATTCTTACTAAAGAGGCATATTTTAGTGGAAACTTCTTCGTTTATTATGAAGGAAACAGAATTGGATTTACTCCGGCCAAGGTCAAAACAGATAATGGGGATGGTACATATACTTATACCTATACGTTGACTAATACAGCTATTGAAGCGGGTAAAACTTATACTGTTCTCTTCCCGTTCACTGTAGATGGTTTCAATCTGGGTACTTCGTTGATTACAGGAATCGAATCAACCGAATCTTCTGATAAGATTATTGTTTGTCCTAATCCGAATGACGGAAACTTCCGGGTTACTTTAGGTGAACTGGCTACCAATGGTGCTTTGGTTGAAGTTATTAATATGGCAGGTGTAGTTATTTATAAAGAATATACAACGTCAACTATGTTTTCTGTAAATCTGAAAGGTATTACAGCAGGGGTTTACTTTGTCAGGGTATATGCTGATGGTAAAAATGCAGTTGCTAAGCTGATTGTTCGTTAATCGTTTGTCTGGTTATATTATAAAGAATCCTCTTGCCTTCTGGCAGGGGGATTTTTTTATTTCTATTTTTGTCTGTATTGAATAAAAACCGTATATTTGCACGCAATAAATTTTAAACGCATAGCCCTATGTCATTTATTGCTGATAAGATTGTAATGGATGGATTAACGTATGATGACGTTTTGTTAATCCCTGCCTATTCAGAAGTTTTACCGCGCACTGTCGAGCTCTCGACAAAGTTTTCAAGAAATATTGAGTTAAAAATTCCTTTTGTTACTGCCGCCATGGATACGGTTACTGAGGCTAAAATGGCTATTGCCATAGCTCGTGAAGGAGGAATTGGTGTTATTCATAAAAATATGCCGATAAAAGATCAGGCTAAGCAGGTGGCCACTGTGAAGCGTGCTGAAAATGGTATGATTTATGATCCGGTAACTATCAAAAAAGGCTCCACCGTGCGTGATGCGCTTGCTTTGATGGCTGAATATAAGATTGGTGGTATTCCGGTAGTGGATGATAACAGATATCTGGTTGGTATTGTTACCAACCGTGACCTTCGTTTTGAACGTGATATGGATAAACATATCGATGAAGTAATGACAAAAGACAGGCTGGTAACTACTAATCAGTCTACTGATTTGGAAGCTGCTGCACAAATCCTGCAAAAATATAAGATAGAAAAGCTACCGGTAGTTGATAAGGATAACAAACTGATTGGATTGGTAACATACAAAGATATCACCAAGGCAAAAGATAAACCGATGGCTTGTAAAGATTCTAAGGGGCGTTTGCGTGTAGCTGCCGGTGTAGGAGTGACTGCCGATACGATGGAACGTATGCAGGCTTTGGTGGATGCCGGAGTGGATGCTATTGTTATTGATACAGCTCATGGACATTCTAAATTTGTAATTGAAAAATTGAAGGAGGCAAAGAGTCGTTTTCCTAATATTGATATTGTAGTAGGTAATATTGCTACCGGAGAAGCTGCTAAAGCATTGGTCGAAGCTGGTGCTGATGGTGTAAAGGTTGGTATCGGACCAGGCTCTATTTGTACAACACGCGTAGTGGCCGGTGTGGGTGTACCTCAATTATCTGCTGTCTATGATGTAGCAAAAGCTTTGAAAGGTACAGGTGTTCCTTTGATTGCAGATGGCGGGCTTCGTTACTCAGGTGATGTTGTAAAAGCACTTGCAGCCGGAGGGTATTCTGTAATGATCGGTTCTCTGGTTGCCGGTACAGAAGAAAGTCCGGGTGAAACTATTATTTTTAATGGACGTAAATTTAAGTCATATCGTGGCATGGGCTCTTTAGAAGCGATGGAAAACGGATCGAAAGACCGTTATTTCCAGAGTGGAGAAGCAGATGTGAAGAAACTTGTTCCGGAAGGTATTGCTGCACGTGTACCTTATAAAGGAACACTGTTTGAAGTGATTTATCAGTTGACTGGTGGTCTGCGTGCAGGTATGGGGTATTGTGGTGCGCAGAATATTGAAAAGTTACATGATGCTAAATTTACACGTATTACCAATGCAGGTGTGATGGAAAGTCATCCTCATGATGTAACAATTACAAGCGAGTCGCCTAACTATAGTCGTCCGGAATAATATAATTCTCGATAACGTGGGAGCTACTGAGTTTACCACGAGTTGATGCGGAGTCTCACAGAGTTATTTTTCTACTATCGTATGGTAAGAAAAAGAATAATACTCTGTGGGACTCTGTTTTACTCGGTAGGAAGTCCGGCTTTTTATTATCGTTAAATACAATTTTTCCAATCTTTCAGCGTTTAATAGAACGTATGTATATAAACGAAGCTTTGTATGAAAAGAAACTTGGTTTTATTAGTAACCTGTCTATTGGGACTTTCTGCTGTAGCACAGCAAGATCCTGTATTGATGCGGATAAACGGAAAAGATGTAACTCGTTCTGAGTTTGAGTATATCTATAATAAGAATAACTCTCTTAATGAACAAGAGTCAAAAACACTTGATGAGTATGTTGATCTTTTTGTCAACTTTAAGTTGAAAGTTGCAGCTGCTAAAGCTGCTGGCATTGATACCACCCGGACTTTTCGGGAAGAGCTGGAAGGATATCGCAGGCAATTAGCGAAATCTTATTTGACGGATGAAGAAGCCGAAGAAGCGTATGTGCGTCAATTTTATGATGAAATGAGTGCTAAATCCCGGGCTGGTTATGTACAGGTGATGCATATCTTTAAATATCTTCCTCAAACTGTATCAAAATCGTATCTGAATGAAACGGAGGTTCGGATGGATTCAATTTATAAAGTATTATCTGCTGCACCGAATACGGATGACTTTGCAACTTATGTAGAAAAGTTCTCAGATGATAAGAAACCGTTTTGGGTAGGGTTTCTTCAGACACCGGAAGAGTTTGAAGATGTTGTTTTCTCTTTGAATAAAGGAGAAATTTCTAAACCTTTTTTTACTCCTCAGGGTATGCATATAACAAAAGTTCTTGATACCAAAGAGTTGCCTCCGTTTGAAGAAATAAAGGGAGAAATAGCCCGTCGGCTTACCCGTAAATTCGGAGTTGACAAAGGAACAGAGTCAATGGTAGAAAAATTAAAGAAAGAATATAACTACCAGGTGGACGGTGAAGGTATGAAAGAACTGTTGTCTAAGGGTGAAACAGAAAAAGCGCTCTTTACATTAGATAATCACTCGTATACCGGTTTGGATTTTAAACGTTTTGCTGCGTCATTTCCGAGAGGTCTTAAAACACAAGTAGATGCTTTTGTATTAAAAACTGTATTGGATTACGAAAATGGGCGTTTGGAACAGAAGTATCCCGCTTTCCGGTTGTTGATGCAGGAATATAAAGAAGGAATGTTGCTGTTTGAGATTAGCAATCGTGAGGTTTGGGAACGCGCAGTGGCCGATGAACCCGGACAGATAGCTTATTTTGCTTCTCATAAGTCAAATTATAAATGGAAAGAACCGCGTTATAAGGGCGTTGTAGTCCATTGTGCCGATAAAAAAACAGCTAAGCAGATTAAGAAATTAATCCGGAAGCTTCCTGAAGAAGTATGGACAGATACAATAGCAAAAACTTTTAATGATTCTGTAGAAGTTGTAAAAGTAGAAGGGGGCGTGTTTGCTAAAGGTGATAATAAATATGTAGATAAACTGGTTTTTAAAACCGGAAGCTTTGATTCTCTGGAGTCTTATCCTTTTACTACTGTTTTTGGTGAAAAACGGAAAGGTCCTGATAGCTATACAGAAGTGCGAGGGCCGCTTGCAGCCGATTATCAGAACTTCCTTGATTCGCTTTGGATAAAGCGTCTACGCGAAGAAAGTAAGGTTGAAATTAACCAAGAGGTTTTAAAAACAGTTAATAACCACTGATATAACCGATTATTGCATTATCTTCGTACCTTGAATATAAGTATAATTTCAGTTGACAATGCGAATAACGGGCCTCTTGCTGGTTTCTCTTTTTTTCTGTATATCATGTGCTGAAAAGCATGATCATAGGGGAAGAACACCTCTGGTGGAGGTTAATGGAACTTTTTTATACAAAGAGGATCTTCAATCTGTACTTCCTGCCGGGTTGACTAAAGATGATAGTTTGCTTTTCGCAGAACATTACATACGCACTTGGGCTGAGGATATTTTGTTGTATGAGAAGGCTCAGAATAACATTCCTGACAATGAAGAAATAGACCGTCTGGTGGAGAATTATCGTAAAGCATTGATTATGCATACTTATCAAGAAGAATTAATCGACCAGAGACTTACCAAAGATATCCCTGAACAGGAAATTGCTGAATATTACGAGAAAAACAAAGAACTTTTTAAACTGGATCGTCCTTTGGTGAAAGGATTGTTTATAAAAGTTCCGTTGACAGCACCACAACTTACCAATGTGCGTAAGTGGTATAAATCCGAAGCACAAGAAGCCGTAGAACATTTAGAGAAGTACAGCTTTCAGAATGCGGTGAAGTATGAATACTTTTATGATAAATGGGTTTCATTGGCAGATATCCTCGATTTGATTCCTTTAAAGACAGATTCACCGGAAGAATATATCAACAAGAATCGGCATGTGGAGTTGAAAGATACCGCTTTTTATTATTTTCTTAACGTCAGTGATTATCGGGCGATAGGAGAGCAGGAACCTTATGAATTTGCAATGCCTGAAGCAAAAGATATGCTTGTTAATATAAAGCGGGTTGACTTTATGCGTCAGGTAAAAGATGACTTGTATAAGCGGGCCATAGATCGGAAAAAGATTATATATAATTATTAAATACAAAGAATGAAGAAGTTTGTAAACTTTAGATTTGTTGTTTTATTTGCCTTAGTAATGCTTGCTAATGTGGTAGCATACGGACAGGACAACGTGATTGATGAAGTGGTCTGGGTCGTAGGTGATGAGGCTATTTTGAAATCGGAAGTAGAAGAGGCACGTTTGAGCGCCCTGTATGAAGGACGTAAAATAGATGGTGATCCTTATTGTGTAATTCCGGAGGAGTTAGCAGTGCAAAAGTTGTTTTTGCATCAGGCGCGTCTTGATAGTATTGATGTTCCCGAAAGTGAAGTTATCCAGCGTGTGGATGCTATGACAAATCACTGGATACAGATGTTGGGTTCAAGAGAGAAAATGGAGGAGTATTTCTTCGAACAGCAGAATAAAACTCCGTCACAGATACGTGAAACCTTGCGTGAAAATGCGCGTGAAGGACTTACTGTGCAAAAGATGCAACAAAAACTCGTAGGTGATATCAAAGTGACTCCTTCTGAAGTGCGCCGTTACTTTAAAGATCTGCCACAAGATAGTATTCCTTATGTACCAACTCAGGTGGAGGTGCAGATAGTTACTTTGCAGCCCAAAATTCCTATTACTGAAATAGAAGATGTAAAAAGTAGGTTGCGTGAGTATACGGATCGTGTGAATAAGGGAGAAACTGAATTTTCTACTTTGGCTCGTATGTACTCGGAAGACCGTGGCTCTGCTATGCGGGGCGGTGAAACCGATTTTATGGGTAAAGGTATGATGGACCCGGCTTATGCAGCGGTTGCTTTCGGTTTGCAGGATCCTAAGAAAGTTTCCAAGATTGTAGAGTCTGAATATGGTTATCACATTATTCAGTTGATTGAAAAACGTGGTGACCGTGTGAATACTCGTCATATATTGTTGCGTCCCAAAGTTTCCGAGAAGGAGTTAATAGAGGCTTGTGCACGTTTGGACTCCATTGCTGATGATATTCGTGTCGGGAAGTTCTCTTTTGATGATGCAGCCGCCGCACTTTCTCATGATAAGGATACAAGAAACAATCATGGATTAATGGTGAATACTAATTCCAATGATGCCATGGCTACTTCTAAGTTTGAAATGCAGGAATTGCCACAGGACGTGGCTAAGGTGGTAGATAAATTGAACGTGGGTGAGATTTCGAAGGCATTTACAATGGTTAACGAGAAAGATGGAAAAGAAATTTGTGCTATTGTAAAGTTGAAAACTCGTATCAATGGTCATAAAGCAACGATTACAGAAGATTATCAGAACCTGAAAGAGATTGTTATTGCTAAACGCCGGGAGGAGATGTTACATAAGTGGATTCTGGAAAAACAGAAACATACGTATGTTCGTATCGATGAAAACTGGAAGAATTGCGATTTCAAATATCCAGGTTGGATTAAAGATTAATGAGAACTAACAACTTCTTTTTTAAATGCATCCTCACGGGGATGCTATGCTTGTTTGGTGTATACCTTCTTTGGGCACAGGGGCAGAAACCACAACAGAAGCCTCAGAAGAAAAAAACGAAAGTGGATCTTCTGCATGCTGATGAGGGGAGGGCAGACAAATTGGCCCGTCCGGATGTGCAGGTGCTTATCGGTTCAGTAAAGTTGCGTCATGATAGTATGTATATGTATTGTGACAGTGCGTTGATCTATGAAAATACGAACTCATTTGAAGCATTCAACAATGTGCGTATGGAGCAGGGGGATACATTGTTTATTTATGGTGATTACCTGTATTATGATGGAATATCCCAATTAGCCCAGCTTCGTGAAAACGTAAAGATGATTAATCGGAATACGACTTTGTTGACCGATAGTCTGAATTATGATCGTATTTATGATCTTGGATATTATTTCGAAGGTGGTACATTGATGGATGAAGAAAATGTACTTACTTCTGACTGGGGTGAGTACAGTCCTGCTACGAAGCAGTCTGTTTTCAATCATGATGTCAAGTTAGTAAATCCCCAGTTTATTCTTACCTCAGATACTTTAAAGTATAATACTTTGTCTAAAGTGGCCACTATTCTCGGTCCGTCTGAGATAGTAAATGAAAAGAATCATATTTATTCGGAACGGGGTATTTATAATACATTGACGGAACAGGCTGAGTTACTTGATCGCTCTGTGTTGACCAATGAGGGGAAACGAATGACCGGAGACAGTCTGTTTTATGACCGTAAGTTAGGTTATGGAGAAGCCTTTGACAACGTGATAATGAATGACAGCATTAATAGAAATATGCTGACTGGTGATTATTGTTTCTATAATGAACTAACTGACAGTGCTTTTGCTACAAAACGTGCAGTCGGTATTGACTATTCACAAGGAGATAGTCTTTTCATGCATGCTGATACTTTGATGATGGTTACATCTTATCTGAATACTGATTCTATGTTTCGTGAGATGCGGGCTTATCATAAAGTTCGTATGTATAGAACTGATGTTCAGGGCGTTTGTGATTCATTGGTTTATAATTCAAAAGACTCTTGTGTGACAATGTACCGTGACCCTATTCTTTGGAATGAAGGACAGCAGTTACTGGGAGAAGAAATTAAAATCTACCTGAATGACAGTACGATTGACTGGGCACATATTATCAACCAGGCATTGACGGTAGAGATGAAAGATTCGTTGCACTATAACCAGGTGTCCGGAAAAGAAATTAAAGCGTATTTTGATGAAGGGGAAATGCGGAAAGTCGATGTTATAGCCAATGTGCTTGTGATTTTCTATCCGCAAGAGGAGGATAGTACTATGATTGGTATGAATACTTCGCAAACCAGTTTGTTAACAATGCATTTGAAAGACCGCAAAATGAAAAGGATGGTCATGAGTCCGAAATCGGATGGAGTGCTTTATCCGATGGATCAGATTCCTTCGGACAAAATGAGGTTGCCTACATTTGTGTGGTTCGATTATATACGTCCTCAAAATAAAGAGGATATATTTGAATGGAGAGGTAAAAAAGAGGGTGAAACATTGCGTAAATCTACCCGAAAACCATTAAATTCGCCCAAGCGTGAATTAATTAATATGAAATAGCTCTATGGGAATGTTTAATAGTGGTATGAGAAAGCCGCGTCGCTTTAATCATCAGTACATTTACGTGAACGAGCGGAAAGAGAAGCTTGATAAAATGGAAGAGCAGGCCAAGCGCGAATTGGGTATGCTATCTGAAAAAGAGTTCTCTCCGGAAGATATTCGTGGGAAGTTCGTAGAGGGAACTACTCATCTGAAACGCCGTAAGGAAAGTGGACGAAAACCTGTGCATCTGGGAGTGATCCTTTTGATTATTGCCCTGTTGCTTTTCCTTTGGCATTATTTGCAAACCGGTAGTTGGGCGCTATGATTTATGAGGGAGGTATGTCCTAACTCCTGCTTACTCCTAACTACTAAATTCTAACTACTAAATATTATGAGTGATATCATTCATTTGTTGCCAGATTCAGTTGCTAACCAGATTGCAGCTGGTGAGGTGATACAACGTCCGGCATCTGTCATTAAAGAGTTGGTAGAAAATGCGATTGATGCTGAAGCTTGCAATATACATGTATTAGTGACTGATGCGGGTAAGACCTGTATACAGGTTATTGATGATGGAAAGGGAATGTCTGAAACAGATGCCCGCTTGTCTTTCGAGCGTCATGCAACTTCTAAAATCCGTGAAGCATCCGATCTTTTTGCTTTGCGTACAATGGGATTTCGTGGTGAAGCGCTGGCATCTATCGCGGCTGTAGCACAAGTAGAACTTAAAACTCGCCTTGAGGCTGAAGAACTCGGAACGAAATTGGTTATTGCAGGTTCTAAAGTCGAAAGTCAGGAAGCAGTATCCTGTCCCAAAGGGAGTAATTTTTCTATTAAGAATCTTTTCTTCAATATCCCGGCACGTCGAAAATTTCTGAAAGCCAATTCTACAGAGCTTAGTAATATACTTACTGAATTTGAACGCATTGCTCTTGTACATCCCGAAGTGGCTTTTTCGCTTTATAGTAATGATTCGGAATTATTCAATCTTCCGGTGAGTTCTTTGCGGCAACGTATTCTCGCTGTTTTTGGTAAAAAGCTTAATCAGCAATTACTGAGTGTGGATGTGAATACAACGATGATAAAAATTTCGGGTTATGTAGCCAAACCTGAAACCGCTCGTAAGAAAGGCGCCCATCAGTATTTCTTTGTAAACGGGCGTTACATGCGGCATCCCTATTTCCATAAGGCTGTGATGGATGCCTATGAACAGTTGATCCCGGTAGGTGAACAGATTTCTTATTTTCTTTATTTTGAGGTAGACCCTGCTAATATTGATGTGAATATTCACCCTACAAAGACCGAAATCAAGTTTGAGAATGAACAGGCTATCTGGCAGATTATCTCAGCAGCTGTTAAGGAGTCATTAGGCAAGTTTAATGCTGTTCCTTCGATTGATTTTGATACGGAAGATATGCCTGATATTCCGGCTTTTGAACAAAATCTTCCACCGGAGCCGCCACGTGTACAATATAATTCGGACTTTAATCCTTTCAAAACTTCTTCTTTCGGATCTGGAGGAAGCGCTGCGGGGTATTCCCGTCAAAAAGTGGATTGGGAAGATCTTTATGGCGGATTGGAAAAGGCCAGTAAAATGAATCGGCCTGTTATCGATGAACCAGAGGCAGAACCGGATTATTTCTTTCCTACTGATGCAGAGGTTCAGTCGGTGACTCCTCCGACTTTATATGCTAATGAACCTATTATGGAAAAGGGAAATTTGCATTTACAGTTTAAGGGGCGTTTTATTCTTACTTCTGTAAAATCCGGTCTAATGCTTATTGACCAGCATCGTGCTCACATCCGGGTATTATTTGATCGTTATATGATGCAGATTAAGCAAAAGCAAGGAATGTCCCAGGGAGTTCTTTTTCCGGAAATATTGCAATTACCCGTTTCTGAGGCAGCTGTGTTGCAAAGTATTATGGACGATCTTGCTGCTGTGGGTTTTGAACTTAGTGATCTGGGTGGAGGAAGTTATGCTATTAATGGAATTCCTGCTGGTATCGAAGGGTTGAATCCGGTAGAACTGGTGCGTAGTATGTTACACACAGCAATGGAAAAAGGTAGCGATGTGAAAGAAGAAGTACAAAGTATTCTGGCACTGACTTTGTCTCGGGCTGCTGCTATTGTTTACGGTCAAGTTTTGTCAAACGAAGAGATGGTGAATCTTGTAGATAATCTGTTTGCCTGTGTGGCCCCTAACTATACTCCCGATGGCAAAGTGGTACTTTCCACAATAAAGGAAGAAGAGATAGAGAAACTCTTCAGATAGTGCTTCCCGCACGGGGAGGTACGCCAAGCGATGGTTAATTGATAAAAAAATGAGCTTAATAGATTTGTTTTCTATATGGCACACGGATGAGCCAGATCAGGCAGATGATAACAGGTCTTTCATTTATTGGTAATCAGGGAAAAGAAAATTTAATCCGTCGTCATCTGCCTGATCTGGCTTATCCGTGTGCCATAGAAATAGAACGCTGTTTCACCTAAAAAGCTGATTAATAATCTGTCAATATGCCAATTCATCAATTAGATTAAAGCTAATCATAAAGTAGTATGCCGACTGCTCCATCAGGCTCTTCACTCTCCTTTTCTCACAAGAAAAAACATAAAATCATCTATTTTCAGAACCTTTTATTTCCCTTGGTGTTATTTAAACAGTTTCAATAGGAAAAATAATAACCACTTTAACTATTTAGGTATATGAAAAAGATTCTAATGTTGCTGGCGTTTGCCGGCGTTACTGCTGTAGCTTCTGCTCAGCAGGTTACTGTAACCGAGTTTGAAGAAATTCAGGTTCAAGACAAATATCAAGTGTTAACCAACCCGTTCTGGAGTAACTGGTTCTTTTCTGTTGGCGGAGGTGCTCAGGTGCTTTATGGAAATGGTGATAAAGCCGGAGCGTTCAAAGACCGTATCAGTCCTGTATTAAATGTTGCAATTGGTAAATGGTTCACTCCCGGATTGGGATTGCGTTTGCAATATAGCGGACTTGAAGCTAAAGGTTTTACATACGATAAAACTGCCCCTTATGTAACCGGTAATGAACTGGGTGATGGATATTACAAACAGAAATTTGACTACATGAATCTGCATGGTGATATTATGTTCAATCTGAATGCCCTTTTTGGTGGTTACAATTCACATCGTGTATATGAGTTGATTCCTTATTTGGGAGCTGGTTTCACTCATGCTTACACAAGACCTCACGTAAATGCATTAACAATAAATGCAGGTTTGATAAACCGTTTCCGTATTTCGAGTGCAGTTGATATCAATCTTGAGTTAAGTGCTACGGGAGTAGAAGGCAAATTTGATGGTGAACATGGTGGCAAGCACGACTACGATGGTATTTTCGGAGCTTCTATAGGTTTGACTTATCGTTTCCCGAACCGTGGATTCCAACGTCCGTTCCCGCAGATTATCTCTGAATTGGAATTGAGAAATATGCGCGAACAGATGAATGCAATGGCTGCTGCCAACCTTACATTGCAACAGCAGTTACAGGAAGCAGAGAGCCAGCCAACAACAGAGGTTGTAGAACAAGAAGTGATCGTAGATGCTAATATCGCTCCTCGTACCGTATTCTTTAATATTGGTTCTGCCGAGATATCTCCTCGTGAAGCAATGAACTTGTCTTATCTGGCTGAGCAGATGAAGAAATTCCCGGATACTAAATATGTTGTAAACGGATATGCAGACTCCGCAACAGGTACTCCAAGCTTTAATAAAGAATTGAGTATGAAACGTGCACAAGCCGTTGTGAATGTATTGGTTAAACAATATGGTATTTCAGCAAACCGTCTGAGCGTTGATGGTAATGGTGGTGTAGATAAATTCGGACAACCTATCCTGAACCGTGTTGTATTGGTGAAATCTAACAATTAAGAGATAGGATTATATAAAAAAGAAAGCCCCGCTATCGGTTTACCGGTAGCGGGGTATTTTCATAAACGATTCTCAACGTTGCTTACTTTTCAGGAGTGCTGAACTTTTTTACTTGTTCTGCTATCAGATCTGCGTCGTCAAAGTAATTGATCTTCATAGATCTGCGAACATCTGCCAGTGTATCGGCCGCAGCGGCTCTTGCCACTTCGCATCCTTGTTTCAACATCTCATAGATGGCAGGAATATCTTTCTCGAACTCTTTCCGGCGGTTACGGATCGGCTCCAATGTCTCCTGCATGATGGCATTTAAGAAACGTTTTACTTTCACATCTCCCAGTCCACCACGCTGATAGTGGGCTTTCAACTCATTCAAGTTCGGATAATCCGGCAGATAACGCTCGAAATGTTCCGGACGGCAGAATGCATCAAGATATGTGAATACAGTGTTGCCTTCTATCTTACCCGGATCCTGTACACGCAGATGATCGGGATCGGTGAACATGCTCATTACCTTTTTCTGTATTTCGTCAGCATCTTCGGAGAGATAAATACAATTACCCAATGATTTACTCATTTTAGCCTTACCATCGGTACCCGGCAGACGTAGACAAGCAGCATTATCCGGCAACAGGATTTCCGGCTCTACCAAAGTTTCACCATAGATGTAATTAAAGCGGCGTACAATTTCTCTTGCCTGTTCAATCATAGGTTCCTGATCTTCACCTACCGGAACCGTTGTTGCACGGAATGCAGTGATATCAGCAGCCTGACTGATGGGATAAGTAAAGAAACCTACTGGGATACTCGTCTCAAAGTTACGCATTTGGATTTCTGTCTTTACCGTCGGATTGCGTTGCAAACGTGATACAGTCACCAGATCCATGAAATAGAAAGACAATTCACAAAGTTCCGGAATCTGTGACTGAATGAAAATAGTAGCTTTGGCCGGATCGAGTCCGCAAGCCAGATAGTCGAGAGCTACTTCAATAACATTCTGACGTACTTTCTCGGGATTATCAATATTATCCGTCAAAGCCTGTGCATCAGCAATGAAGACAAACATCTTACTGAAGTCGCCGGAGTTTTGGAGGTCTACTCTTCTTTTCAAAGAGCCCACGTAGTGTCCGATGTGAAGTCTACCTGTCGGGCGGTCGCCCGTTAATATGATCTTTTCTTTTCCCATTTTCTTTATACTTTTATATATTAGGTGCAGCTTATTTTCGCTTTGGCAAAGATACGAATAAAAAAGGATAAAATAAAAAGGCGGCTATCGCATCGTTTAAAAAGTCCAACCCAATCGGAGAACCGGTTCTATATAAGTCTTAACCTTTGTTGTAATAGCCTTATCGGTCGTTTCTTCGAGGTAATTGGTTTTATCTGCCACTGCTCTGTAAGTCATTTTGCTCGATTTACGGTTCTCCAGTTTCAGCCCAAGCTCTGTACCTACATAGAGTCCTTTGTATACGTAAAAATCCAGACCGGTGAAAATTGCTGCATTGATTCCCCAGTAAGCCCTGTCATTCACGGCTGGCAACATATTTTCAATATCCAGCTCGTCTGCATTTGAGTCAGGGGTAATGGCTCCATTGGTGATTTCGCCCTTGAATGTGGTTGAGAGTTCATTAGAAACAGTTTCTAACTTAGTGGAGGCAAAATGACGGGTGAATCCAAAAGAACCTCCAACATAGATGTTCACTCTTTTGCTGATATCGAAATGACGTTCGTAACCTGCATCCAGACGGAAGTCTCCCACATTATATTTAAATTCGGTCGAAGTGTAATCTGCCTGTGTTTCACCTTCTTCTTTATTTGTAAAGTTAGAATGGTCCAGATTGAATCCCAGTTTCAGGCGAATAGCGTCTTTGTCTGTTACGAAGTAGCGGAACTTTAGTCCGTCCAGTTTGAACGTTTCTCCGTTCTGATCAAACGGATTAAATTGAACTTCAGTACCAAATGATCCTTTACCTGGTTTGTTTTGAGCAGATAGGTTTGCTGCAATGCATAATGCGGCAAACAGAATAAGTGTAAGTCTTTTCATGTTTTGAATTTATTGATGTTTACGAGGTGCAAATATAGGAAACAAAATGATGTCGAATACTACTTTGTAGGAAATATTCTTTCCCGAATCTTTTGTATTTATAGAAATAAGTCGTTACTTTGCACAAATTTTAAAAATAGCAATGAATCAACAGGAAATAAGAAGTAAGCAATATCTTCGTTCGGATGTTTTCCATCCGGAATCTGTATACTTCTTCTATTTTCTCCAAAAACGATATTTTAGTTCTTTGGTAATGCGTTAGTCCTTTTGTTAGGGTAACGCATTTTTTTTATGTGGTAACTTTAAGAAACAACAACATTATAACAACAAGAGAAATGGAAAAGGAAATGAAGAAAGTCCTGGTTCTGGGTTCAGGAGCACTCAAAATCGGACAAGCCGGAGAGTTTGACTACTCTGGTTCGCAGGCACTGAAGGCCTTGAAAGAAGAAGGTATCAGTTCGGTATTGGTTAATCCGAACATTGCAACCATTCAGACTTCTGAAGGAATTGCTGATAAAGTGTATTTCCTTCCCGTGACAACCTACTTTGTAGAAGAGATAATAAAGAAGGAACGTCCTGATGGAATTCTCCTTGCATTTGGTGGTCAAACGGCGCTGAATTGTGGTGCTGAACTTTACACAAATGGTATTCTCGACAAATATGGCGTGAAAGTATTAGGTACTTCTGTTGAAGCTATCATGTATACAGAAGACCGCGACTTGTTCGTGAAGAAGCTCAATGAAATTGAAATGAAGACTCCTATCAGCCAGGCGGTGGAGAATATGGAAGATGCCATTGCTGCTGCACGTCGCATCGGATATCCGGTAATGGTTCGTTCGGCTTATGCGCTGGGAGGTCTTGGAAGCGGTATTTGTGCCGACGAAGAAGAATTCCTGAAACTGGCTGAAAGCTCATTTGCATTCTCCAAACAAATTCTTGTAGAAGAGTCTCTGAAGGGATGGAAAGAAATTGAGTTTGAGGTAATTCGTGATGCCAACGATCACTGTTTCACAGTGGCAAGTATGGAAAATTTCGACCCGCTGGGTATCCATACAGGTGAGTCTATCGTGGTAGCTCCTACCTGCTCGCTGGATGATAAGGAACTTACATTACTGAAAGAACTTTCTACAAAATGTATTCGTCATTTGGGCATTGTAGGTGAATGTAACATTCAATATGCTTTCAATTCCGAAACGGATGACTATCGTGTCATCGAAGTAAATGCCCGTCTGAGCCGTTCTTCTGCCTTGGCTTCCAAAGCTACCGGTTATCCGTTGGCATTTGTTGCTGCCAAAGTTGCTTTAGGCTATACACTCGATCAGATTGGTGAGATGGGAACTCCGAATTCTGCTTATCTGGCTCCGCAACTTGATTACTATATTTGTAAGATTCCCCGTTGGGACCTTACTAAATTTGCCGGTGTATCCCGTGAGATCGGTTCAAGTATGAAGTCGGTAGGTGAAATTATGTCTATCGGTCGTTCTTTCGAGGAGATCATCCAGAAAGGACTACGTATGATCGGGCAAGGCATGCACGGATTTGTAGGCAACGATGACGTGACTTTTGATGACCTTGACAAAGAACTGGCTAATCCTACCGACCTGCGCGTATTTGCTATTGCACAGGCTTTGGAACAAGGATATACGATTGACCGTATCCACGATCTGACTAAGATTGATCCGTGGTTCCTTGGTAAATTGAAAAATATTGTTGACTATAAAGTGAAACTTTCTACTTATAGTAAAGTAGAGGATATCCCTGCCGATGTGATGCGTGAAGCGAAGATTCTTGGTTTCTCTGACTTCCAGATAGCTCGTTTCGTATTGAATCCGACCGGCAATATGGAAAAAGAAAATCTGGCAGTTCGTGCACATCGTAAATCGTTGGGTGTTCTTCCGGCTGTAAAACGTATCAACACAATTGCTTCTGAACATCCGGAACTGACCAATTATCTCTACATGACGTATGCTGTAGAAGGGTATGATGTAAACTATTATAAGAATGAGAAAGCAGTAGTCGTTCTCGGTTCGGGTGCATATCGTATCGGTAGCTCGGTAGAGTTTGACTGGTGTTCGGTAAATGCTGTACAGACAGCTCGTAAGTTAGGTTACAAATCTATCATGATTAACTATAACCCCGAAACGGTATCTACTGACTATGATATGTGCGACCGTCTGTACTTTGACGAGCTTTCCTTTGAGCGTGTACTCGATGTTATCGATCTCGAACAGCCTCGTGGTGTCATTGTTTCCGTGGGCGGACAGATTCCGAACAACTTAGCAATGAAACTTTATCGTCAGTCGGTTCCTGTACTGGGTACTTCTCCGGTTTCTATCGATCGTGCCGAGAACCGTAATAAATTCTCTGCTATGCTCGATCAGCTGGGCATTGACCAACCGGCATGGATGGAGCTCACCAGTCTTGAAGAAGTGAAAGGCTTCGTTGAAAAGGTAGGTTATCCGGTGTTGGTTCGTCCGTCTTACGTACTTTCGGGTGCAGCAATGAATGTTTGCTATGACGATGAAGAGTTGGAGAACTTCCTGAAGATGGCTGCTGAGGTTTCAAAAGAATATCCGGTAGTTGTTTCTCAGTTCCTCGAAAACACGAAAGAGATAGAATTTGATGCAGTAGCTCAGAATGGTGAAGTGGTGGAATATGCCATCTCTGAACATGTTGAGTTTGCCGGTGTTCACTCCGGTGATGCTACATTGGTATTCCCTGCACAAAAGATCTACTTTGCAACAGCTCGCCGCATTAAGAAAATCAGCCGCCAGATTGCAAAAGAACTTAATATTTCCGGTCCGTTCAACATCCAGTTCCTGGCTCGCAACAACGAGGTGAAAGTAATTGAATGTAACCTGCGTGCCTCACGTAGTTTCCCATTCGTGTCTAAAGTACTGAAACGTAACTTTATCGAAACAGCTACCCGTATCATGCTTGACGCTCCGTACAGCCGTCCGGACAAGTCTGCCTTTGATATCGACTGGATTGGTGTGAAGGCTTCTCAGTTCTCATTCTCCCGTCTGCATAAGGCCGACCCTGTTTTGGGTGTAGATATGTCTTCTACCGGTGAGGTGGGTTGTATCGGTGATGACTTCTCCGAAGCCTTGCTGAATGCAATGATTTCTACCGGATTTAAGATACCTTCAAAAGAGAAAGGTGTTATGTTCTCTTCCGGTGCCATGAAATCAAAAGTTGATTTGCTGGATGCCAGCCGTGCTCTGTTTGCGCAGGGATATAAGATTTATGCTACTGCCGGAACAGCTGCTTTCCTCAATGCACACGGTGTAGATACCACTCCGGTGTACTGGCCCGATGAAAAGCCGGGAGCAGAAAACAACGTGATGAAGATGATTGCTGACCATAAGTTTGACTTGATTGTCAATATCCCGAAGAATCATAGCAAACGTGAGTTGACGAATGGATATCGTATCCGTCGCGGTGCTATTGATCACAACATTCCGTTGATCACCAATGCCCGTTTGGCAAGTGCATTTATTGAAGCATTCTGCGAGTTGAAACTGGAAGATATCCAGATAAAGAGCTGGCAGGAATATAAATAAGCTTCTCTTACTATAAAGAGTTCAGGGTGGTAATGCGTGGCATTATCACCCTGTTTTTTTTCTTATGCGGAGGTGTGTTGGGCGATCGAAGGGAAGGTGACTTACTAAAGTCGTAGTCGAACTCACAGAGAGTCGTAATGGAACGTTGTTTTACATGTACATGTATTACTGCTTTACATGTACATCTAACGCTGCTTTACATGTACATGTTTAACAGCTTTACATGTACATGTAAAACAACGCTCCTCACCGGGAAAGATAGAGTTCCTTTACTTGGTAGAGATCGTTCGTCGGTGAAGGATAAATAACAGTATTAGACCAGTACACCTTCCTTACTCAAAAGGAGGGGGGAGGTGTACCGATATAACGCAGCCAATTGGCATATTGACACATTATTTATGTTCCGATACCTCTTTGAAATTTTTCTTCTGTTGTTCTCTATATTGCCGTGGAGGCATATTATACTTCTGTGAAAATATCTTATAGAAAGTTCCGCGATTTATAAATCCCGATTTGTCCATGATTTCTTCTATTGACAAATTAGTAGTAAGCAATAGATTTTTCGCTATGGCTAATCGATATTCTTTGATGATATCGGCAGGAGTCTTTTCTGTAATCTCCTTCAGCTTTCGGTAAAAATGCCGGGTACTATACCCTAAGGAACTGCTTAAAAATTCAACAGACAATTCATCGTTGGTAATATTCTTATCAATCAATTGCATCATTTTCTCAAAAAACACCTTATTCTCTTTGTGTAAGAATTGCCCGTCGTCCAGCTTGAAAGTACTGAGTATTGAATTATAATACTCCTTCAATTCTTTTTCCCGCAGGATAAGCCGTTCTGCCAGTTTCATCAGATACTCCGCATTGAAAGGTTTGGTGACGTAGGCTTCTGCTCCGGACTCAATGCCCTTCATCTGATCGTTCACACTATTGAGCGCCGATAATAAGATTAATGGGATATGTGTAAGCAGCTTGTTCGATTTCACTCTTTTTGCGAATGATATTCCGTCTATATCCGGCATCATTACATCTGAGATAATCAGATCGGCAGATTTGAGTTCCAGTTGTTCTATCGCTTTTGCTGCATTATCGAATGAAAGCACATTGTATTTGCCTGCAAACAAATCGGAAATAAACCATAACATAGAAGGATCGTCATCGATAATGACTACCGTTTGCCTGGAAGGATCATAAGTTGCCGGTATATTTTCTAATTCAACCGGTTTGTTATCTGCCTGTACAGGTGGTTCTGTGAGTATACTTTCTTCGGGAACAGAAGCTGTTGTAACAGCCAATGCCGGCAGAGTAACTTCAAAAGTGGTGATCTGACCGGGTACACTTGTTACCTGAATCTGACCGTCCAGAAGGTTTACCATGCTATGGCAAATGGCGAGTCCCAATCCGTTTCGGGGAGAAATACCATTCTTGTTTTGCACTTCAAAATTGTCCAGTATCTTGTAGCGGTCGAATATCTTGGTTAGATTCTCCTTAGCAATTCCCTTCCCCGTATTTGAGATACGAATGCAAAGCTGTCCTTCTGCTATACGTTGTTCTACGATTATGCTTCCATTCTCCGGCGTATATTTGAAGGCATTGGACAATAGATTATTTACTATCTTATTGAAGCAACTGGCATCCGAATTCCAGTAAACATCTTCTTCTATTTTCAATTGATAGTTTATCTTTTGACTCTCGGCCAGTTCACAGAAAGATTCGGCTATGTCCTTCGTCTGTTCGGATATAGGGAGCTGTTTTATTTCAAGTGTTTTATTTCCGGTTTCCAAACGACGGAATTCTATTAACTCCAGAATCAATGCATTCAGCTTCTGAGCGTTCTGTAGAATCATCGTGGCATATTTGTGAACATAATTATCTGCTTCCGTATGTGATAATATCTTCTGGCAGGGACCATAGATCAAGGTTAACGGAGTGCAGAACTCATGAGTGACATTGGTAAAAAAACGAAGTTTAGACTCATACAATTCATTGCGTTGTTGGCGGTTCATTTGCTCGATCATGCGATCCCTTTTGTGCCGATACCGCTTAATTAACATGTAAATACACCCGGATACGAATCCGAGAAATAGCATAAAGTAAATAGAGTAAGCAATAGTAGTTCTGTACCAGGGAGGGATGATACGGATAATCAGGGATTGGGGAGTGCTTTCCTCTCCCGTGATATTGCTCCGGTATTTTACCAATAGTGTATACTGTCCGGGGGAGAGGTTAGAAAATACAGCTGTAGTAGAAAGCCCGTTCTCTATCCAATTTTCACTCAAACCGTCAATCTTGTAATAGTAAGTGTAATTATTTCCATTGACATAGTCGATAGCTATGAATGACAGGCTAAAGAAGTTCTGGCTATAGTCCAGTTCCAGTACCTTTTGCTTTTTGTCTTCCCTGAAGAAATCATATATATCATATTCCTTGCCAAAGATAGACAAACGATTGAATTGCAGGGCGGGCATATATTCTATGGCCGTGGAGTTGTTCTCATTAATCGTTATAAAACCGTTCGTACCACCAAAGAAAAGAGTATTCGTGCGTTTGTCTTTAAAGTAAGCTCCGTCACTGAACTCTGTCACTTTCAGATCATTTCGCTGATGATAAGTCTGCACAGCATTGGTTTGGATATTAAATCTTACCAGACCTTGATTGGTACTGATCCACAGATTTTGTTTCTGGTCTTCAAGAATGCCATGAATCGTATTATTGAGAAAACCGTTGGTCTCGTTATATATGTAATAATCGTCATTATAAATACGCGTCAGCCCGAAGCTTGTACCGAACCAATATCCCGCATCATTTTTCAGAATAGCAAAGATGTCGTTTACTGTCTGGCTTTTTATCGCCTGATCAAACAGATAGGTTTTCATTTGCCCCGTATGCGTATTGATCCGATAGGCTCCGTATCCGCGGTTGCCAAACCACATGACGGAATCACTTTCCTGGAAAGAAACAAAAAAGTAGTTGGATGCACGTTTGCCTTTGTCCAGGATAATCCTTTCCGCACTTTTTACAGTGGGAGAACTACCGGAACCATTTAAAGACACTTTCACAATACCTTCTCCTACTGTGGCAATCCAGAGGGTACTATCGTTTTGTTCGCAGATAGAATGGACATACTTTACTGTTTTTCCTTCTGCCAGAACGGGGAACTGTTTTATTTTCCGGTCCGGATACGAATAGTAGTTTATACCGTTCTCGGTTCCTATCCAGAGTCTTTTCCAATGACTCGGAGCAAAACAATAGACAGAGTTGTCTGTAAGTGTACTGTTATTGGTCAGCAGTTGTTCTGTTTTGAGGCTTATATCCGTCTCTGCCTCCGGATGATAGTTGAACATGCGTAATATCCCATTTCCTTTCGTTCCGATCCATAGCGTTTGTTCATCATCAAGATAGAGTGCGCGAACCGGATTGTTTATCTGATAGGCCGGTGTATTTAGGAGGGTGTTTTTTATAGAAAATGTATCAGCAAAATACATGTACACTCCTTGTCCGTCTGTACCTATCCAAATGATGTCCTGGTATTTATCTTTCAGCAGACAAAATATTCCGGTGCGGATATCGGTAGGTTGTATGATATACTTTATTTTCTGGTCGGGCTGATACTTCAGTTGGATCAGGCCGCTGCTCTTAAATCCGATATAGTAATCATTTTGTTTCTTTATAATGGAGGATACTTCCCCGCGTTGATGTATCTCAGATTCGAGATCAACGATATAATATTTCTTTTGGCTATTCAAGTCATATTCATAGAAAGCGTAAGTACTGTCTATGAAATAGAGCAGGTCATTTTCAGTTGAAGCCCAAAGCAATTTCTCCGGGTGATTAAAATGATTGCGTGGTGAGAGTTTTATTTCGTTCCTCTCTTTTTCTATTGCATAACTTTGGTTGCTACCGTCTGAAGAGAAAATCCAAAGAATGTCTGAACTGTCTACAACTATTTGCAGGACATTCTCAAAAACAACCGTTCCTGCATCTAATCTTCTGAACTCTTTGTCGTGTCGGTTGAAATAATAGATGTTACCGTCATCTTTGATGATATATACGTCTCCTGCTGCACTCTTTGCCATTTTGTTGATGTCTTTGAACTCCTTGAAGCTCTGAATCGTCTGCTGGTGAGAGTCGAAGCGGTCAAGACCATAATTAGTCTGTATCCATAATACATCTTCTTCGGTCTCCATTATATTGCCTATGATATTACCGGAGAAACCAATACGGGAATTTGCAGGTTTGTACAGTCGTGGGGTAGTTCCATCGAAAATATTTAGTCCGTCACAGGTTCCTATCCACATTAAGCCATTATTATCTTGGCAAAGAGATAGAATCGCACTGTTCGATAAACCGTTCTGGCTGGAATATTGCCGTAGGTTATATGCGTTGATTTCACTTGTCATATTAAATAGAAATAGCAGAAGTGAAAAGGTATAGTATAGATAGGAGGTTCTCATAAAATATAGTTGTGTGTCACGATTAATATAAAGAGTTCCTGTACTTGCTGCAAAATTAAATAAAAAAGAGTGATAATGGTAGAAAGGGAATTTAAAAAGTATACGATTTTATGACATATATGTTTATTCCTCTGTCTTTCGGGTCTTTAAGTACACTAATGTCATAAAAATATATACTGATAATCTAATTGGAGTCATAGTTTTGTGACGTCTAATTAGAATAACAATAGGTATAGTATAAAGGGGTAAAAAAGATTGTTGCTGGGATAACAATTCTGTAATAAGGCGGGTATAATGATTACTCGTTTTTGAATTTAAATTAATGTACAGGTTTAATGACATGAAGAACATTCTTTTCTTTTTCGGTTTTATTTCGTTGATAACTTGTCGACTTTCGGCACAAGAGTTAAAATCACCGGATTGCAATTGATAGCGGATTTGCCATCAGCTTATTCGAAATAACGGATAACAAACAGAAGAAATGAATTATTTAATGAATATCAATACAATTAATTTGTAAAGTAAATATGAAGACAGGATATTTTTTAGTAGGCTTGTTATGTGCTGCTTCTTTGGTAGGTTGTGTCCACAAAGAACAGGTAAGTATGAATCCTAATTTAGCCAAAGCACAGGAAACATTAGATTCTATCTATCAATGTTATTCACGGCCGGGTGTTAACCTGTTGCGGGAGAATTACCCTTTTGATGAGCAAAGCAATGTTACCTATTTAGCATCAGAAGAGCAGGCAAATCTACCTAACCAGTATTCTTATCTTTGGCCTTACTCCGGCATGTTCTCTGCGGTAAATGCGATGTATGAGGCAAGTGGTAAAAAAGAATATAAGGAATTACTGGATGAAAGGGTTTTGCCCGGGCTGGAAGAGTATTTTGATATAAAAAGAGAGCCGCACGCTTATTCGTCTTATATCCGTACCTCTTCTCCTTCAGATCGGTTTTATGATGACAATGTATGGTTGGGTATTGACTTTACGGACATTTATCAAATGACCCAAGAGGCTACATACCTTGAGAAAGCTCAGTTGATATGGAGGTTTATCCTGAGCGGAATGGATGATCAGCTGGGTGGAGGTATCTATTGGTGCGAGCAGAAAAAAGAAGCTAAACATACGTGCTCCAATGCACCGGGAGCTGTTTTGGCATTGAAACTTTTTAAAGCAACGAAAGACAGTATCTACTATACGCAGGGAAAAGAATTGTATGAATGGACGAAAGCCCATTTGCAGGACTCTACAGATTATCTCTATTTTGATAACATTCGTCTTGATGGCAAGATAGGAAGAGCGAAGTATGCATACAACAGCGGACAAATGATGCAGGCTGCCGCTTTGCTTTATCAGTTGACCGGACAACCGGAGTATCTGGCTGATGCGCAGAATATTGCTAAAGAATGCTATAATTATTTCTTTATGGACTTTACACCTGCTACCGGTGAATCTTTCAAGCTACTGAAAAAAGGAGATATCTGGTTCAGTGCTGTCATGCTGAGAGGTTTTATCGAACTCTACCAACAAGATCAAAATAGAACGTATCTGGATGCATTTAATAAAAGTCTGGAATATGCTTGGAATAATGCCCGCGATGATAAGGGGTTGTTTAGCGTAGATTTGAGTGGAAACGACAAAGATGATAAAAAGTGGTTGCTGACACAGGCCGCTATGGTAGAAATGTATGGTCGGCTCGCTGGTATTAAAGAATTGATTAACTAAAATATAAAGACGAATGAAAAAGAAAAACATCAGTTTGTGTGCTATCACAGCCGCTCTATTTTTCGGAAACCATGTAAATGCAGCCGACTTTGTTGTAGCAAAAGACAATACAGTTGTAATCAACCAGGCTTGTCTGGCGGCCGCTTATAAGAGTAACCGGCCGGAGATGAAGAAGAGATTGTTTACCTCTAAAGCGGTAGAGGCCGAAATTGTGCGGGTTAAGAAGTTGTTGACTAATCAGAAATTGTCCTGGATGTTTGAAAACTGTTTCCCGAATACACTTGAAACGACTGTACATTACCGTACGACGGATGGTAAACCAGACACTTTTGTATATACGGGAGATATTCATGCTATGTGGTTGCGTGATTCCGGGGCACAGGTTTGGCCTTATATACAGTTGGTAAACAAAGATCCGGAACTGAAGAAAATGCTTGAAGGAGTCATTCGTCGGCAGTTTAAGTGTATCATTATTGATCCGTATGCAAATGCTTTTAATGATGGAGCGAAAGGGGGCGAATGGATGAGCGACCTGACGGATATGAAACCGGAACTCCATGAGCGTAAATGGGAAATTGATTCTCTTTGTTATCCGCTTCGATTGGCTTATCAGTACTGGAAAGAGACAGGAGATGCCAGTATTTTTGATAACGAATGGATACAGGCCATTACCAATATTCTGAGAACATTTAAGGAACAGCAGCGTAAGGATAAAGTGGACTATTACAAGTTCCAGCGTAAAACGGAGCGTGCGCTCGATACGCTGAATAATAATGGTTTGGGAGCTCCTGTAAATCCGGTAGGATTGATAGTCTCTTCTTTCCGTCCGTCGGATGATGCTACAACACTGCAATTTCTTGTCCCTTCAAACTTTTTTGCCGTATCTTCACTTAGAAAAGCTGCAGAGATATTGACAGCAGTAAATCAGAGAACTGATTTGGCTCAGCAATGTACGGATCTTGCGCAGGAAGTGGAAGGTGCACTGAAGAAATACGCAACCTATAATCATCCTAAATACGGAACAATTTATGCTTTTGAAGTAGATGGTTTTGGAAATCAGCTGTTGATGGATGATGCGAATGTACCCAGTCTGATAGCTATGCCTTATCTGGGCGATATGGATGTGAATGACCCGATCTATCAGAATACGCGTCGTTTTGTATGGAGCAAAGACAATCCGTATTTCTTCAAAGGAAAAGCCGGAGAAGGTATCGGAGGGCCACATATCGGTTATGATATGATCTGGCCGATGAGTATTATGATGAAAGCTTTCACAAGCCAGAATGACGAAGAGATAAAGACTTGTGTGAAGATGCTTATGGATACGGATGCAGGTACAGGGTTTATGCATGAATCCTTCCATAAAGATGATCCGGCCAATTTTACCCGTGCCTGGTTTGCATGGCAAAATACACTGTTTGGTGAATTGATATTGAAATTGGTTAATGAGGGGAAAGTTGATTTATTGAACAGCATACAATAAGTGATATTGAAGAAAGGTGAACAGCTGAAAGTCGATGTCTTTTGGCTGTTCGCTTTTTGTATCTATTGAAAGGCATAAACTAATAATAGTAGGAAAGAACATGAAATCTCAGAAAATTATAGCATTGTTTTTAATCATCCTGGCTCCTTTGGGAGTGTCGGCACAGAAGTGGTATACTTCTGATATTGATGGCAAGGTGGATGATATTCTAAAGAAAATGACAGTGGAAGAAAAGCTGTCTTATATAGGAGGAGTTGATTGGATGTATACAAGGAATATCGATCGTTTGGGTATACATCGTATGAAAATGTCTGACGGACCACAGGGGCTGGGCACTCATGGGCAATCTACTGCTTATCCGGCTACGGTATTACTGGCTGCTACCTGGAATGAAGAACTTGCTTATGAATATGGAAAGTCTTTGGGACGCGACTGCAATGCCAGAGGTATAAATGTTGTGTTGGGGCCGGCGGTAAATATATACCGTGCTCCTATGTGTTGAGTATATGGGTGAGGATTCTTATCTGGTAGCACGTACCTCTGCCGGACCGTGAGATGGACCGGTGTGGTACGCTCGGATATAACAGGAGAGTATGAATTTTCTGTAGGCGGCGATGATGGTTATCGCCTGTATCTTGATAATGAACTGG
Source organism: Bacteroides sp. K03 (assembly GCF_019734355.1). Lineage (NCBI taxonomy): Bacteria > Pseudomonadati > Bacteroidota > Bacteroidia > Bacteroidales > Bacteroidaceae > Bacteroides > Bacteroides sp. K03. The sequence continues at coordinate 102,669 of NZ_JAASHC010000009.1, read as the reverse complement.
TTGCTGATCAATGGGGTGTAGGTAGTTTCCGCAACTCTTCTGTAACGAAAACGTTGGAAGCAGGTAAGAAGTACGACATTCGCTTTGAATACTTTCAGGAAGGTGGAGGTGCCGCAGTTGCCTTAATCTGGGGGCATAAAGGTGAAAAGAAGGATGCTTTTGTAGATCAGCTGAATCGTGCAGATATGGTGATTGCTTGCTTCGGGCATAGTTCGGACACAGAAGGCGAAGGTGCTGACCGTACTTTTGCATTGCCTGATGCCGATGCTAAAATGATTGCAAGGACACTGAAATGTAAGAAACCGGTAGTCGGAGTAGTCAATGCAGGTGGTAATGTAGAGATGCAGGCATGGGAACCCGGATTGAAAGGTCTGCTATGGGGATGGTACGCCGGACAGGAAGGCGGTACGGCGGTAGCTGATGTGCTGTTTGGTAATGTAAATCCTTCTGGCAAACTACCAATGACTTTTGAGAAACGCTGGGAAGACAATCCGGTATATAATAGCTATTATGACCCGGATGGTGATAAACATGTTGCATATACGGAAGGTATTTTTGTAGGGTATCGTGGTTATGATAAGTTGCAGCGTGAAGTACAGTATCCTTTTGGTTACGGTCTGTCTTATACGGATTTCTGTCTTTCCAACTTGTCTGTTTCTGAACCTTTGGCAGATGGATCGGTAGAAGTAACCTGCAAACTTTCCAATACGGGGAAACGTGATGGAGCACAGGTGGTACAGCTATATCTTGGAAAAGAAGGAGGCATTGTAGAACGTCCGGAGAAGGAATTGAAGCAATTTAAGAAGGTGTTTCTGAAAGCGGGCGAATCGGCAACGGTGAAGATGATGGTTACTAAAGATGCTTTCATGTATTATGATGTTGCTGCCAAAAGGTTCTTACAGGATAAAGGGAACTATAATGTGATGGTTGGTTTCTCTTCACGTGATATCGTTTCGCGGGGAAGTATCCGTATTCTTTGATGCATATACGTATCGAGGTTACCAATTATCCTCTCATCGCACCTCTTATTCATTAAACTGAGTTTTAGAAAGAGGTACGATGAGAGGTGTTTTTTTAATTTGAGCAGTGCTTATTTGTTATTTAGGGTGACTCCCGGCCAGTCGTCAGTGCGGAAAGGAGAAGCTGGCAGTCCTGTTTTATTATACAGATTACATTCCGGATTATTAGCCCAGGCATAACGTACAGCTACAGGATAGGGCACTTTTTCCGAGGAAACAATCACTTTGTTATCTACAATTCGGGCCGTAGCCGGATAGAATTTGTGATCAACACCTGCAATGGTGAATCCTTTTAATTCTTCTCCTTTAGCGATTAATTGCCCATCAGTATGTTTGAAAGTGACTTCGATTTCATTGTTTTTTAAGCACATATGACTGTACTGTGGTCCGGAGTAGCTGTTTTTCTTGTCGTATGCCTGATTTAATGCAATTAACGAAAGTCGGCGTCCTACTTCTTGCTTATTCTTAGGATGAATGTCATTCGCATCCCCTATATCGATGGTAACAGCCATTCCCGTATTCTCTAATGCCAGTGTCTGAGCCTGAGCTTCACGGAGTTCAGCCCATGCTGATTCTTCCGGCTTATCTGCACGTTGCATGAAGTTTGCTAATTGTACAAAGTAGAAAGGGAAGTCTTTGTTCCATTGACTGCGCCAATCCCGAATCATTAAAGGAAACAGATCACGATATTGATAAGCACGGCTTGCGTTAGCTTCTCCCTGGTACCAGATAACTCCCTTCATTTCAAATGGAATTAATGGACGCAACATTCCGTTAAACAGTACAGCAGGGTAGTATTGGCAGGTCTGGAATGACAAAGGTTGCCGTGGCACTTCATTTCTATTGAGAATGCTGATACGTTGTTTCCACTCTCCTGCCAAAGATATTTTTTTCTTGCCATTGGTAACATAAAGCATAGAAGGATCTCCGGGGATTCCACTGTTTCCACCCGTATCACCTAAGTGGATTGTTAGTACATTCTTTCCTTTTCTCAATAAATCACGTGGCACTGTGTAATGACGTACAGTGCCTATGCCATAGGTACGTCCTATTTCTTGTCCATTGAAGAAGGTAATATCATTATCGTCAATTTGGTTTAACTCTATTTTTAAATCACGTTTCAGCCATTCATCCGATAGTTCTATTTCGCGGCGTAACCACATGAAACCTTCGAATTTCGGATTTACCTGTTCTTCAATAAATCCCGGTAATTGTATTGTTCCCCATGAATCGTCGTTGTAATCAATTGCTGCCCATTTGGCTTGTCTGCCCTCATATCCCGGATCTTTCTTTCTGACTCCTGTTTCCCATTCATCCATCATCTGATTGTATGTTGCCATCGCTTCGGGCATATTTTCTTCTGCTTTCCGAAGAAGCGTTACTTCGTTATGAAAATCGGACATTAAATTTAGGGTACCTGTACTGGTCCAGCTTTCGGCTGGTGTTCCTCCCCAGGTAACATCAATGACTCCCACCGGAACGTTTAACTTTTGATTTAGTTCTCGGGCAAAGAAATAAGCGATTGCAGAAAAATCTTCTACTGTTTGCGGAGAGCAGTTCTGCCATCCCCCCATAGTACTTTCTCCTGCTGTGAGTGGGATAGGACTCACGGTCTTTTTCACTTGATATAAGCGAATATTAGGATGGTTGGCATTATCAATTTCCTGTTGGAAGTTTTGCACTTTACCCCAGCCTTTAACGGGCATTTCCATATTGGATTGTCCGGAGCAGATCCATACCTCTCCAATCATCACATTGGATAATTTTATTTCTTTTCCATCCGAGATACTGATATTATATGGCCCTCCGGCCTTAGGGGTTGGAATTTCAACTTTCCAGTTCCCTTCTGCATCGGTGAAAACTGTATATGTTTTTCCATCCCATGAAGGAATCACTTTTATTTTCTTTCCTTTGTCGGCCTGACCCCATATCGGGACTTGTGTTTGTTGTTGTAATACCATGTTGTCGGAGAATACTGCCGGTAAGACAGGCTTGGCGTTAATACTCCAGCAGAAGGACATTGCTACAAGAGATAATGCTGTTATTTTCTTCATGTTAGATCTATTAAATAAATTTGTTTTTTTTGTTATTGTTGATACAAAGATAGGAAATATAAGTTATTTATTTAACTTATTTTCCTATCTCTTGCTTGATTTTAAGATATTTTTACTCTTTAACAAGCTTCAAAGAACAACGAGTATTTTCTGTACTGACTTGTACTAAATAAATCCCTTTTTCCATATTGCTTATATCGAATTTATTGCTAAAAAATTCTCGTTCTATCTTTCCTGACAAATTGAATATTTTTGCGTCTCTGATTTTTTCAGAATCAGTTCCTTCTATGCAGCAGTACCCTTTTGTAGGATTGGGAGATAGATACAACGGTTTTTCGGAGGTAGTAAGGGGATTTATACCAGATGGAAACGAAAAATGCAAAAGCCTTTATTTCTGCCAAATCTTCCAGCGAGTATGCAAAAATCAATGGTATCGGAGAGATTGCTTTATCTGATGGTCTGAACGAACTGAATATAGAGGTTGTTTCGGAAGACGGAAAAAACAAACAGACCTATACCGTTATGCTCTACAATACGGCGAACTTGCTGAGTATAGCTTCTGCTGACGGTAAGGGCAAACGTATTATCAATATTGACAGTTACAGCGGAATGACAGGGGCTCATGAAAATCCTTTCAGAATGCTGAGAGGCTGGAAAGTGAATCTAAGTGGTGACAATACAATGAAATGGCGGACGTACTTTAATGAAGAATGGAAAAGAGTTCGATAACACTGCTTCTTCTTATTGGGATCACGAACGTTATCAGAATGCTTTAAAGTACAATCCGGATATCGTTGTTATCAAATTGGGAACAAATGATGCGAAACATATTAATTGGGATAATATTAAAAATGAATATGTGGGCGATTACATAGCGCTTGTAAATTCATTTAAAGCCCTTTCCAGCCAACCGAAAATCTATATCTGTTATCCTCTTCCTTTGTTTGGACCGAATAACTGGATTAATGATGATAAGGTAATGACTGAGGATATGATGCCTATGATTGATCAGGTTGCCAAGAAACCGGTGTAACGATTATAGATTGTCACTCTCCGTTTGAAGGGAAGGCTTATCTGACAGGTGATAAAATCCATCCGAATGATAAAGGCTATGTTCTTTTAGCTAATATTATTGCACGCAGTATCGCTCCGGAGGCAGATATACCGGCTCTTCCGGAAGATCTGTTTTTGCAGATTGCCGAATATGATAAAAGTGATTCCGGGATAGTAACAGAAACCTCTGTTAGCGGAATAGACACAACCCCTTTGTGGGACAATAATGCAAAAACAGTTCTTGAGACTCCGTTCCCGGATCAGCAGGAATGCTGGTTCTCAGTGGAAATGCCTCGTCCGGTTGGCTTGAAAGCATATGCTATTACATCGGGTAAAGATGCTTCTAAAGCTCCCATGTCCTGGAAACTGGAAGGTCGTACGAAAACATCAACTATATGGAGAGCTGTCGACAAGCAGGTAGGGATCACATTTGGTGCTAATGAAACAAAGATTTTTGACGAAAAAGTTAGTTTCTCTGCATATGACTATTTCCGTTTATCGGTGACAGCAGTGAATGGTAGTAATAGTTTGGCTATTGCAGAACTCCAGTTGTTTGGTTGTGACAAACCGTTATGTAGCTCTTTGATGGATAAGACAAACGGAGGTATGCTGAGTGCTCAGTTTAATACACTTCCTCACGAGGGATATGGTAATCTGGGTGATGGCAACATAAGTACTAAGTTTTGTACGGATGTGCCTACGGGCAATAGTATCTGGATACAGTATGATTTACCCGAAGCAGTAAAGATCGGAGGTTACTCTTTGATTTCGGCTAATGATTCTCCTGATCGTGATCCTTCCGAATGGACCCTGTATGGTTCCGCAGATGGTAAAAAATGGGACAAACTGGATGCGAGAAAGAACCAATTGTTTTTGGGACGTTATACAATGCTGGAATATCCGGTACTATCCGGACAGGCATATAAAAGCTTTAAACTCAATGTGACAGGGAAAACCGGATTGTTTCAGCTTGCTGAGTGGCAGTTGTTTAAAGCGTCGGATGGAGTAGGTATTGAAAATACTATTGTATCGGACTTTACGATTCGGACAGGTAACAGCCACTTGTTAATAGAATCTCATGCCACGGTTACAGGGTATTATGAGTTTTATTCCATCTCCGGGCAGTGTATAACCAAGGGAAAGGTAGAAACCGGAGCAACAGCAAGCATCGATTTATTGCCGGGAACTTATCTGGTAACCTTGACTACCGGAGGACAAAAAGAAATCCGGAAAGTAATTATCGGATATTAGAATATATTTCACCACAGAGGACACAGAGTTTTTTAGACATAAGAACAAAAGAACATATTATTTGCATAATCCGTCTTTATGCTCTAATCTCAGTTTTGTGTTCTTATGTCTAAAAAACTCTGTGTCCTCTGTGTCCTCTGTGGTGAACCCCAAAAGCGTAATTAAAAGACTTTTTCCTGCTTCAACACATACAAATCAGCAAGTGCTCCTGTGATGGGCTGTTTGTCTGCATCCAGCATTACTATCCGGCCTTCTTCCACCTTATAATAAGATTTATCTCCTTCTTTGGAAGTCGTAGTCAATATATTGCCTTCTATTACGAAAGTACCTGCTTCATCAAATTCCGCATCTTTTCTTTCCTGGTAAATATATTTCTGTGTATACGTATGATCCTTATTGAATACCAGAGTAACATCTATCCCCGGACAATCAGCTGCGGGAATTGTTCCTTTATATTCTCCAAAATAATCAAGTGAGGTTTCTGCATTGTGCATATCTGCTACCTGTGTAGTATCTACACTCATACTGTCGGCATTATTTGTTTTTTTACTGTTTGTACACCCTGTCATAATAAAAGCACAGAGTATTGCTGCAAAATAAAACTTCTTTCCCATACTGATTGTTATTTTTATTAAATGAACAACAAAGGTACAACTAAAAAGTTTAACTTTGCTCTAAACTAATATCAATCGTAAATCCTCATTTGTGATTTGCCAATTGTCATTTATCAATCGTAAATCGTAAATTATTAAATCGTAAATCCTCCATTTATGCTTATACTTTTATCCTGTGCCAAAACCATGAGTGATGTTTCGAAAGTGAAAGTCCCTTTTACCACTATACCTAATTTTCAGAAAGAAGCGGCAGAAGTTGCCTTAGAGATGTCGCAGTTTTCTGTAGAAGAGTTAGAGCATTTGTTGCGTGTGAATCCCAGGATTGCAGTCGAGAATTACAAACGTTATCAGGCTTTTCATTCAGAGGACACCCGTACGCTTCCGGCCCTGCTTGCCTATACAGGTATTGTTTTTAAGCGGTTGAATCCGAAAGATTTTTCAGAAGATGATTTTCGTTATGCACAGGAACATCTTCGGCTTACTTCATTTTGCTACGGTTTACTTCGTCCGTTAGATCTTATCCGTTTGTACCGTCTTGAAGGAGATGTAAGACTCCCTGAGCAAGGTGGTAAAACTCTGTTTTCTTATTGGCAGTCCCGGCTTACCGATTCATTTCTCAAAGAGATCAAAGCCACCGGAGGCGTGCTATGTAATCTGGCAAGTGATGAAATGCGTGGTTTGTTTGACTGGAAGCGTATAGAACAGGAAGTGACGATTGTTACTCCCGAATTTCATGTATGGAAGAATGGCAAACTTTCTACAATTGTAGTTTACACCAAAATGTCTCGTGGGGAGATGACGCGTTTTATTCTGAAAAACCGGATAGAATCTCCGCAGGATTTGAAAGCTTTTCACTGGGAAGGATTTGAGTTTAATGAACGATTATCAAACGAAAAAAAATTAATATTCACTAATGGAGCAACAGAATAAGTAATACATCATCATCATTTAATGATTATTTCGCGGGTTATTATTGAAACGCAGATTAACGCGAATGAACGCAGATTTTCTGTAAGAAATATTGTTTTCAAGTATAACTCAGTAATCTAATTCGCGAAAATCTGCGTTAATTTGCGTTTCAATAGATTCGTATCTATAGAGTATGCTAATATCCAATTGATTTTAAATAATGAATGTGTACCACGTTGTTTTTTGAGGATTACTAAAGAGAAGTGAAGTAGAAAAAACTATGTTTTTTGTGAGTTATATCTAATGAAAATGATAAAAAAGGATTTTTTGTGATTTATGTCTGATAAATAGTTATCTTTAATATTCACTAATGGAGCAACAGAATAAGATGAGTGAAGTAGAAAAAATGCGTAATGGGCAACTGGCTGATATGTCTGTGCCGGAAATGCAGGTACGTTTTGAGAAAGCTAAAAAGTTATTGGCCCGTATGCGTGGGTTGAGTACTTATGACGAGGAATATCGTCCTTTGCTCGAGGAGCTGATACCGGATATCCCTGTTACATCTGTTATTTGCCCGCCTTTTCACTGTGATCACGGTGATGGTATCCGGCTAGGCGAACATGTATTTGTCAATGCTAACTGTACTTTTCTGGATGGTGGATATATAACGATCGGAGCCCATACACTGGTAGGTCCTTGTGTGCAGATTTATACCCCTCATCATCCGGTGGATTATATAGAACGGCGTGAACCGAAGGAATATGCTTATCCGGTTACGATCGGTGAAGACTGCTGGATTGGTGGCGGCGTTGTTATCTGTCCCGGAGTGACGATTGGAGATCGTTGTATCATTGGAGCAGGAAGTGTAGTTACTAAAGATATACCGGCTGACAGTGTTGCCGTAGGTAATCCGGCACGGGTTCTAAAGAAAGTAAAATAACGGGGCAACCTATCGGGTTGTGAGAAATTAAAGAGGTGAAAAGGTGATTTATTATCTTTCCATCTCTTTTTGTGTATATTAGTGCAATCTTTTGAGAAAATACTTCAATTCTCTCTATAAAAAAAGAGGTTAATTTGCAACCGTTAATCTATTATTAATATATAAAGATGGAATGCAATGAGAAAAACACTACTTCTTTTTAAATCTTTCCTGATGAGCGTGTGTGCGTTCACACTGACCGCTCAGGCACAAAGTTTATCTGATGTAACTAATATCAATGTAGGCGAATGCTATATTTATGATTCATTTTTGTCGGCAGTTTGGGGGAATGAGTCCATGGCGCCCGGCAACGGAAGCACTGCGAATGATTATTGGGCTAAAAGTTGGATTACAGGGACCCGCAAGGTCTACAAGGGTTCAGAGGTGGCAAATATTGGCGGAACTGAACTTGAATATATAGTGAAACAAGTGCGTCCCGGAAATTATAATAACTCTATCGGCATGCTGAATATGAAAAATTTATATAGAGCCGATGCATCGGAGGCATTTAAAGAATCTCATATAACCAGTAGTTTAATTTTACCGGAACTACCCAGTGTCGGTAAGATAGCCCTGTTTCTGTTGAAACCTTATAAGTCGGGCGTATCAGATGGCATTGCACTCGATAAAAAAAATGCAGATGGTTCCTGGACAGAGGTGATACAGGTGAAACATCCTTCTGCAGACGGCTGGGTCTATCTGCATTATATTAATAAAGAAGCTATTATTTCTCAGGTTCCGGTGACGTATCGGATTCGTTCTTATTCATATAACTCAAGAACCGCAGAAGGGTATGGCCCTATTTTGGGAGGCCTGATTGTTCAGAAATATCTGGAGAATGACAATTATACCAAACCGCTTACCCGGCCTTATTATCCGTTAGGAAATAACTCATCTACTTTGTCGAATGCCCAAAAACTGGTAGACACTTATACGGAAGCTGAATGGCTGGGATTAGTTCCCACACAAGCCCCCCGTAGCTTGCAGCACAGTCCGGCTTCTGTTAATAGTACGGATTGGACATGGGATCCCGCCCGGCCGGACCAAATAACCTGTAAGGCTACCGGTACTGTGTTTCCAAACAGTAATTATACGGTTTTATATGCCAATGCGGAGGTTATGACCGGAAAGATCGTTAAAGTCCCGTATTATAAAACGTCCAAAGGCAACACCTATGTACAGGCTCAGATTGATTATGGAAAAACAGCCTTTATGACTAAGAACTTACCAATTCTGGGAGCAGCCTATCAACTGACAAAAGATGAAAAGTATGCCCGTTATGTAGCTTTGGCTTTGGACAAATGGGCAAATGCGGTTCCTGATTTCTTTATGACCGAAGGATGGAATAAAGACCGGATTGTGAATAAGAGTGACCTTTCGAAATATCCGAATGTACAACGTGCTTCGGATCATAACGGGTTGACTCATGAATTTCATGAGGGAGAATTATTATCGTTTGATCGTATTTATGAAAGCCAGGCATTGAAGGATCTTTCGGCAGAGAGAGGCTACGATGTACGTCGGCATGTTATTGATGATCTTTTCCTTAATATAGGGTTATGGGTGATTGACCAGCCGATGTCTACTCATCAATCTACCAATCTGGTGGGACATATTGGTGTACTGATTCAGGTGGCTGCTATTATTGAAGACGAAGCAATGAAAGAAAAAATCATTGATTTTGTCGATCGTTATTATACGTTGTGTATTGCAAACAACTTTAAGCGTGACGGTATGTATCCTGAGTCATTCTCTTACCACAGAGGATATGCCGATGAAAACTATGCAAACGTAAAACTACTGGAAGATTATTTCAGTATGTTTGAACCGGAAACTGACGCAATGCGCCGTATTGCTGCAAAATCTGTTACCCGTAAGGAGTTTACCCAACGCACTACGTTGGTTCATAAACAAGTTGGATTTCCGAATGGAGATATGGCTCCGTTTGATGATACTACTGCCGGATACAGTGATAAGCGAACTTCTACCAAATCTTATTTATTGCCGGCTTACTACCATGCCATGTTGGGAGCAGGTACGGGCGATCAGCAGATTCAATCGAATATCGGAGCAAATGATAAGGCCAATCATGTAGGCCATAGTGTGATGTCTATGACCCTTTATGCCAATGGAGAAGAGCAGATTGGTGATATCCGTTACTCCCGGCTTCCGGGACGCGATTATACAAATAGTGTGACGGCTCATAATCTGGTTGCTGTTGACGAAGAACTAACTCAATATTTCACTTCAGCCCGCCAGGTTCTTGGCAATAGTGGACATGTATTTACAAATGGTTACTTCACCTTGTTTGAACCGGGGATTGACGGGGTTGCTGCAACAGAGGTTTATAGTAAAACGATCCGTCCGGGAAAAGTAGAACGTTATCAGCGTATTCATGTTTTGAATACGATTGATCCGTCTCGTCCTTACCTGCTCGACTTATTTGTGGTTAAGGGAGGAACGAAGCACGATTACCTGTTACATGGCTCTACACAGTATGATCAAACGACTGAAACCAGCCTGTCTATGACGAAAATTAATAGCCAATACCCACTTTTGCCAACCGGAGTAACCTATAAAGATCCGGTAGTAGAAGCTGATAAAACAAACTGGTATGGTGCTTTTCGTGAAATGTCAAAAGCGCAATCTCCCGGAGAATGGAGTGTGACTTATGTGCAGGATGCTTCCAGAGGTGTTAAGATTTTTGCTGTGGATGATGCCCGGTCTACGGTATATCTGGGTAAGTCGCCTAATTCCTATCGTCGTGCTACCGGAACAACGATGTATGAATATTGGCGTCCGGTTTTGGTGGAACGCCGCACAGGAAACAGTGGCATGCGTAGTCTGTTTACCCATGTGATGGAGGCGTATAATGGTGGTTCTAAGATTGTTTCGGTAAAACAAGTTCCGTTAAATCAGAATAGTGAAGAATATGTGGGAGTGTCTGTCACCTTTACCGATGGCCGTGAAGACGTGATTCTTGTGAATCTGAACAATACGCTGATTACAGGTATTGATCCGGCAGAGAAGATATCGACAGCCGATGGACGTTATGCAATGGAAGGTAAGATAGCTGTTTTCTCAAAGAGTAAAGACGCAGAGAAGGCGAAGAGTATTTTGATTAACGGTTCCCGGTTGTCCGTGGGAGAAGAATCGGTAGAAATAGAGAACTACAAATATTCCGGAACTATCACCTCTACTGTACGCAAGGAAGACGGCGCTTCCTGCAATGCTTTTGTTATCGATGTTATGATTCCTGCCGGTGATGAGTTAAAAGGGCGCTGGATGTCGGTTAAATTTGGATCTTATAAAGTGATTAACCCACCTTCGGGTGCTGTGAAAACACAGGAAGATATGAACGAATTGTTTCAAATAGACCATGTAGAGCAGGTGGGTGGCCAAACTTATATTGTAACTGTCGAAGACCATTGTCTGAAGGTGGATGGTGAAATGGCTGAGGAGATAATGCGTCCGCAACGCCAGTTTACAGGGGCTACGACATTTACAATTTTAAAGAGCCAGTCCAGTCTGTTCGGAGGAGGTACAGGATTGTCTGCCGTGTCCGCCGAAAAGGATGTGCAAATCTATCCGAATCCGGTAAATGATATCCTGTATGTGCGTGCTGATCAGGAAATTAAGCGTGTTCTCATTTATTCACTAACCGGTTTTGCTGTGCGTGAACTTTTGTTTACCGGACAAACAGAAGTTACTGTTCGGGCAATGGATCTGGCAGAGGGCAACTATATTGTGACAATTGAGTTACAGGATGGTTCTGTTAAAAATGAACGGCTGATGATTACGCGTTAACTTCTTGATTAGTAAGTTGCTATAAGAGGGGCAAAAGTAGAATTCGCTATTATTAAAACGCAGATTAGCGCTAATTTACGCAGATTTAATTTAATTTTTGCGTAACTTAGCGTTAATCTGCGTTTCTAAATTTATATATTAATAGCTTTCTCCGGTTTTTGACACCTTCTTGTTATTTATACTGTTTTTGAATAAGAGTAGTCGTATGTTATATGATTAAATCTTCTGCAAAACCTTGCATATGATTGTAAATCTTGCTAATATTGCATGTAGACTTCTCTGGTGAGTTGAATATAAACAGGCTCTTATAATCTATTTTTATCATATCATAGAACTATGACTAACCAAAATCTGATAGCGCAGTGCAATGAGGCAGTCATTCATTTTGCGAACGAATGTATAAAATGGCAGGAACAAATAGAAGTACTTTCTTCTACTATGGACGAATCTCTTGCAGTTCCATTGGGAAAGAAACTGTGTGCTTTGTCTGCATCCCGGGAAGAAATGGATATTTACCGCCGGATGTTTGCTGCCAACGAAGAGTGTGGTCCTATGAATGTCGGAGAGATATGCAGAAAATACATTAATGATTATAATAGTGATAAGAATCACAAAAAATATCATAATATGTATCGGAAAAAAGACGCTCGCGAAGTAAGAACACGAAGGTTGAATCAGATTCTGATAGCTCCGGATATAGAGACACCCGAACAAAAACGAGAGGCCTGGACTTTGTATAATTATTCGCCTTTATTTAGGTTGGTATTTACGCAAATACTGGATAATGCTGTTAAATATAGTATGCCGAATACTACTATCGATATGCAGATGGAAGTGCATGATGAATATAAACAGATTACTTTTTCTAATTTTGGCCCCCGGCTGGAAGAGGACGAAGCAAAGCGTGTTTTAGAACATGAATATCGTGGGATTAATGCTCAGTATTTGACAACTGAAGGACATGGATTGGGGTTGAGCATAGTGAAAGAAATAGCCGATTCGCAAGAGGTACAGGTCATAGTGGAAAGTGGTGAAGAAGCCAGCAACAGTTACGATAATGTACCTTATGAACTTTTTTCGATTATCTTAGTGTTCCCTCATCGTGATATCCCTGCTTCTGCTCCTGTATTTTTACAGGGTATTTCAGATAATACAGCGATAGGTATCTATCTTCATGAAATGAATCGTGTGATACGCACCTGTTATCGGAAATTATCGGATATCTGCAATTGGGCTACTTCTAACCGTCTGGAATTGCCCGAAGAGATGTTTTTTATATGTAATTGTATGCGGGTCTCCTATTTACATATGCAGGCATTGTTTTTTTATATTGATTATCTTCTGCTGCCACAAGACATGTGTGTGTATGGCAATCCGTTGGAAAAGACGGTTTCGCTGGATACAATTCTGAATAATATATGTGTGGCCTATCGGGATGAGATAGAATATGATAAAGACTTTTTGCCTTCTTTTTCTTTTCCGGCCAAAGAACTTCTTTTATATATCTATTTGAATGGCATTATATATCATTTACTGGAGCATCGTAAGGTGAAAGAAGAAAAGTTGGAAATGAATATTGATATTGAAACAAGTTCTGTTGTTTTCCGGGCGAAAAGTGGCTTTAATGATTTAGGAAGGAATGAAAAGCCCGTTTCTCTGGCAGAAATGGAACATCTGGACTGTCATAGATGGGGCTTTTATAATTCCATTTTGCAGAACACAACAAGCGGATTTACATCAGTTATTAATAAAACAGTAATCTTGTATATAAAATAGATATGAAAAATTTCTTAAAGGAGGTTCTGAAAACAACGCTTAGCACTTATTTTGCATCTGTTGTCACAGGTGTAGGTGGTGTGTCATCTTTGATTGCATTATTTCATGATGTATCAGGACATTATGTTATCTATTTATGTGCTCTATTGCTGTTTCTTAGTTGGTACTGCTTTTATCTGTCAAAGCAGAATAAGGCAAATGCAAAGCGGGAGGAAAGTAATATTAAGGTAACGAAATGTTCTTCTGTGACTTCCTTAAAAGAGAGAACATTTAATATCCTTGCTATTGATGACCAATATAAAACGCGGCAGTATTTGAAAGAAAGTTTTCAGAGCGAATGCCTCACAGTGATAGAAGCTATTCCTACCCCTTTGTTTGCTGAGGGATTTGATATTATTATATCCGATTTGATAGGTGCCGGTCCCGGTAAAAAAGAGAATGCAACGCAAATATTACAGGGAATAAGAAAACGTTATCCTTATAAATATCTGATAATCATGTCATCTGAACCGTTGCTTCTTGTAGAAGTTGCACAGTGGGCGGATGCAACTATAACAAAGACTGAGACGGACAGTTTGTATGAGAAGCTTTCAGTTGCATTGCTAAAAGCAAAGGAAGAGTTATCCAATCCCAAAAAGCGTTGGGAGAATCTAAAGGTACAGGGAGCGATTTTGCAGGACTCCTATAATAAAGAAGAGGAATATAGTTTATTTCTTGCTTCGCATCACCCTTCTACCCTAATTAAATGATACCATCATTGAAACGCAAATGATCGCAGATTTTCGCAGATTAAATGGCTGCGCTATACGTAAGCTATGATACTCTTTGCGTGAATCTGCGAGTTTCTGCGTTTCAACAATTAAAACTCCGTGTAACTCTGTGAAACTCTGTGGTGAGTCTTACCTTACTTTTTTCTTTCTTCCTCTACTCTCTTTTTCCATCTCTGGAACGATTTCATGAGGGCATCTTCGTGTTTGTCTTCAATGTGATATTTATCCATAAATAATAGCAGTGATTTTTTATACATGATTCCGTTCCGGAATTTATTTTTCAGCATGATACTGTGTAACTCAGTTTTCAGCATTGTTTCTATTTCCTCTTCGATGATGATGACACTGTTGTGCCCCAGGTAATTGTATGTTTCGGGTTCTTTCCCGTATCTTGGGGCGGGTATTATGAGAGTCAGATTTCCGGTTTCCCGCCATGATACGTCTCGTGGACGTTTAACTGTGAGGTTTTTGATAACATGATACAAGTTTTCGATACTTTTTAACCTGATAGCATTGAGCTCCGTGACTACGCTGTTTTGATAGCGTACATACATGTAAGCCGCCAGATAGGGCTTTACATAGATGGTTGTTTTGACCATTCTGATTAGATTTTTATGTAACAATTCTTTTATCTTCATGGCCGTCTTCGACGGTTGAATTCAGTGCCATTGTGTTGAGAAAAAATCAACACTTTTTGGAGCTTCTTGGCACTTCTGTAAGAAGTTGTATATCAAATGGTTACAAGGTCTATTTCTTCCTCGTAGAGAAATATTGTTTTTCTCTACGAGGAACGGGGCTTTTCTCTACGAGGAATCGATCGAATCTCGTAGAGAAATGTGTGCTTTCATAAAATCCAAACTACAAAAGTAAAATAAAATCTATTTCATATATTTTCTTGTTTTTGATTGGTTTAGTTGTTTTGTAATAAAATATGGGTGTGTGGTTGCGTGTTGGTTTATATCGTACATATGTATGAACGAATGTTGGTAAATGAGATGGTTTTCCTCGTTTAATCTATTAACTAAATTTAAATAAGAAGATTTGAAATGGGAGTGAACTCATTTTGCAGGGAAAGTATAATTTCTACTTATACTTATTGTCAGAAAAATGCGAGTATTTGGAGTGTTTTTCGGAATATTATTATCAATACAAAGTAAGAGTGAAATAGGGATTCTTAATTGTTGATTAATAGTAGTTTGATATTATTCTTTTATTTGAATAGTGTTTCAATAAACGTTCGTTTATTGGCACAAAAATATGTCCTTTTTTTTAATGTACAAAATATTTTTCAATAAAAATGATCAGATCATATCTTAACTAGAATATATCTTATTGATTCATAGTAAATTGAGTGTATATATATAAGAATAATTAGTTTATTATTAATTTAACCTGAATAGGAATAAAGGTCTTTCTAAAATAGTGTGCCAATAAACGAACGTCTATTGAAACACTATTTGGTGTTAAATGTCTTGTTTATAGTTTTTTATGTGCTAATAGATATAAAATAGTGCATAATACATATCTCCCCTCTTTATGTTTTGTCTCCTGTGATAGGGAAACTATTGAGGGCTAGTGTATTTTAAGAATTGATAATCCATTTTATACACGCTTGACCGGAAGGAGTTTTATTACCCCGGTGTCCCCAAAGAATATCCAATTGTGAACAAATCCACAGACATCTGTTGGTATCCACTTCGTGTCACCTATAGCCGTGAGTTACAGTTGAAAGAGGTGCTTGATGCCGAGCGTATAGAGAATTTCATTCCGATGCATTATGAGTACGTGAAGCAAGGAGAACGTAAGATACGAAAATTGGTTCCTGTTGTACATAACCTTGTGTTTGTTCATAGTTCCTTTGTTTGTATTGATCGTGTCAAACGGTCTCTTGGTTCTTCTTTATCTGTACGCTATATCATTGACCGTGAGACGAATCGTCCACTTATTGTTCCGGATTCGCAGATGCGAAGTTTTATTGCAGTTTCAGGTAATTACGATGAACAGATTGTTTACCTTGATCCAGCCCTTACCTCTTTACGGAAAGGAGATCGTGTACGTATTGTCGGTGGTGTTTTCGAAGGGGTGGAAGGAGTTGTTATCCGTGTAAAAGGCGATCGCCGTGTCTCTGTTTGTATCAAAGGCATTATGGCTGTGGCCACTGCATATATTCATCCTTCTTTGATAGAACTGATCCCCGATACTATTTGTGAATAAAAGAAAATGATTAGTTCCGTATTTTTTTATCAATAGTCAACTGTAAATCGCTAAACTGTAAATCTATCTATATGTTGTCTTTTCAATCACAAGTTGATACTTTGTGCCGTATAACCCGTGATCTTCTTAATCTGGGTTTTGATGGGACTCCTCTTTATTCCAATGAATTTTGTGCACTCAATACAGAAGTCTACCGTCAGGCTGAGGCTCTTTTTGTATTGCGGGGTTCTAATATTGAAGAGGAAGCACAGCGTTGTTATGTTTTATTGACTGCTTATCATGCTACTATTTATGATCATGGTAATAAAAATTTAAAAATCCAGTCCTTGCTTGATCGTAGTTGGCAATTGTTCGAACAGCTCCCTGCTTCCTTACTGAAGTGCCAGCTTTTAGTGGCCTGTTATAGTGAAGTTTTTGATGAGGATTTAGCTCAGGAAGCACGTGCAATTATGAATAGTTGGACTGGACGTGAATGGACTAAAGCGGAATGTGAAGTTTCCGATTATTTGGATAGTCTGGAAACCAATCCCTGGCCTGATTGGGAGATTGTAGAGTGAGTCATATTGTAATTTACGGAATTGTTTTAATAGCTGTTTTATGAGAATGAGATTTCTGAATAATTGTTTGCTGTGTCTGTTGGCGCTTTTTGTCTCCTGTTCTGCTCCCAAAGAGGTGCTTTATTTACAGGATATTACTTCTTTGAAAGAAGAGGTTATTGATAAGAACTATGAAGTTATAATCCATAAGGATGATTTGTTGGCTATCCTTGTGAATAGTAAAGATCCGGAATTGGCAATGCCATTCAATATGCCTATGGTTACTTATCAGATAGGTAGTAATACTTCCGGACAACAACGTCTTTTAGGTTATCTTGTCGATCAGAACGGTGATATTGACTTTCCTATCTTAGGACAGCTTCATGTGGAGGGATTGACTCGTATGCAGGTTACCGAACTGATCAAACAAAAACTCATCAGTGAGGATTTGATAAAAGATCCTATTGTTACTGTCCAATTTCTGAACTTTAAAGTTTCTGTGATGGGCGAAGTAGCACGTCCCGGTACATTCGATATTTCCGGCGACCGGATAACTCTGCTGGAAGCCTTGAGTATGGCAGGTGATTTGACTATTTATGGTCGTCGTGACCGTATAGCCGTTATTCGCGAAAAAGATGGTAAACGTCTCATTCTGTATCATGACCTTCGTTCTTCTGATATTTTTCAGTCTCCGTGCTACTATTTACAGCAAAATGATATTGTGTATGTAGAGCCCAACAAGGCGAAGACTGGTCAGAGCCGCATCAACTCCAATAACTCTGTGGGCGTTTGGTTGTCTGCCGTTTCGGTATTGGCTTCTATCACTTCTTTAATGGTAACTATGTTTAAATAATCCGGATATAAGAAAGAATAATGAATACTGAATACAAAAACAATGATGTCCGCAAACAAGAGCCGGAAATTAATATCACCGATATTCTCCATCTTATATGGGTTAATTGGTATTGGTTTGTACTGTCTGTTTTGGTTTGTGGCGGGATCGCTTTCTTTTATTTAAAGTCTTCTTCCAAAGTATACAGTCGGAAAGCATCCGTTCTTATTCGTGACGATTCCAAAGGTGGTGGAATGAGTGAATCTGCGGCTTTTTCTGATCTGTCTCTTTTCGGTGGTAAACGTAATGTGGACAATGAAGTACTTGTCTTTCAATCCCGTCATCTGATGGAAGAGGTTGCGCGGCGTTTGCATTTGGATATGAGTTATAAGGTAAAAAATGGTTTGCGCAATGATGAACTTTATACCCATGCTCCGGTCACCGTTTCTTTTCCTGAGGCGGAGGAGCGTCAGGTTATAACGGTAGTGGTTACCCCTGTGGATTCCGTTACGGTACGTCTTTCCGGATTCTCTTTAGCTGTAGGGGGTGGGGGAGTTCATTCGGAAGAGGCTTTGGATGTACATCTGAATGATACGGTTTCTACTCCGATCGGTCCGATGGTCATTACTCCTACGTTATACTATACGGATGCCTTTTATGGTAAGCCTGTAAATGTAGTCAAATCCAATTTGGAGAGTGTTATTGAAGGGTATCGTGGCAGGTTGAAAGTATCTCTTGCCAGCAAGACGGCTACCATTATCAACCTGGTTCTGGATGATGTATCCACTGCCCGTGCAGAAGATGTTCTGAACATGCTTATTGCTGTTTATAATGAGGATGTTATCAATGATAAGAACCAGATAGCTGTGAATACTTCCAAGTTTATTAATGAACGTCTGATTATCATCGAACGTGAATTGGGTAGTGTGGATGCCAATATCGAAAGTTTTAAACGTGAAAATCAACTGACGGATATTACTTCCGAAACTGGTATGTACCTTGCTAATACGAGCCGTTACCAGCAGGAAGGTCTCAGTCTGGAGAATCAGTTGAGTATTGCCAGATACATTAAGGAGTATTTGACTGATCCTCAAAAGAATTCAGATTTGATTCCTGCCAATACCGGAATTTCAGATAACAGTGTTGAGGCTCAGATTAAGGAATATAATGATATTCTCTTGAAGCGTGACAAACTGGTGGTGGGCAGTAGTAGTAAGAATCCGATAGTGATAGATCTGAATAACTCTTTGGGTGCCATGAAGCAGACGATTATCCGTTCGGTAGATAACCTGATTGTCGGTCTGAATATCCAGTTGAAGAATATCCGTGAACAGGAAGAACAGACCTCGAAGCGTATTGAAGCTGTACCTGCCCAGCAGAAATATGTACTTACGGTAGAGCGTCAGCAGAAAATCAAGGAAGAACTTTATCTGTATTTGTTGAATAAACGCGAAGAAAACGCTTTGACACAAGCTATTACCGAAAGCAATGCCCGTATCATAGATTCCGCTTCGGGCAGTAGTGCTCCGATAGCTCCTAAAACAATGACAATTGTCCTGGCTTCCATTGTTTTAGGGCTGGCTATCCCTGTGGGCGTATTTTGGTTGTTGAATGTGATGGATACTAAAGTTCGTACCCGTAAGGAGTTGGATGAAGTTTTGACTATTCCTTTTTTGGGTAATGTTCCCCGTCATGGCAATAATAATAAGGGTAAGGATTCGGATGGCATTGTTGTTCGTGAGAATGGTCGCGATTCTGTTTCCGAGGCTTTCCGTATCATTCGTACGAACATGGATTTTATGCGTGTGAAGTCTGAAAAGTTACAGGTGGTCATGTTTACTTCCGCCAATCCGGGTGCAGGTAAGACGTTTGTGTCGAGTAACCTTGCCATGAGTATTGCCCAAACTAATAAAAAAGTTGTTCTGGTTGACGTTGATATCCGTAAGGGAACATTGAGCGGTATTTTCTCTAATTCTTCCAATCGTATGGGGCTGACGCACTACCTTTCCGGCAGTACGGATAAAGTGGACGATATTGTGGGCACGAGTGAAGAGTATGAAAAACTGGATGTTATTTTCTCCGGTCCCGTACCTCCGAATCCTGCCGAATTGTTGTTGAGTGAGCGCTTTGATCGTCTGATAGCCGAACTACGTAAACGTTATGATTATATCATTGTGGATAATGTTCCTGCAGGCATAGTAGCTGACGCTTCTATCGTAAACCGTGTGGTCGACCTAACTATTTTCGTAGTCCGTTCGGGTGTAATGGATCGTCGTCAGTTGCCTGAGTTGGAGAATATGTACCGTCAAGAACAGCTTCATAATCTGTCTGTGATACTGAATGGCGTTCCTTTGGAGCATAGGGGATATGGTTATGGATATGGTTATGGATATGGTTATGGATACGGTTATGGATATGGTTATGGGAATGAAAGCCATAGGCATGGTCATAAACACGGAAAGTATGAAAACTTGAAGAAGTTATTCTCTCGTCTTTTGAGACGTTTGTAAGAACTGAAGTTTACGATACACTTTTTATATTTGTGTTGAGGAATTTGTGTATTATGAAGATATTTTTCTATCTGTAACAAATGAAAGATCAATCAGGCAGTCGTAAAACGAAGCTCAGGTAGTTATGCGGGGATAATTGGGCAACTGTCCGTCGTAATGCAAGAGAGTAATGCCTTATCAAAAAGCCTCAGATAAGCAGAGAACACCTCGCATACAATTTTCCTTTTATGAAAATTGTAGAGAAACGATCGGTTAGATGCTTTAATTTGGAAAACTTTGAAATATATCCAAACGAAATGGTCGGCCATGCAAAAGATATTGCAGGATGGTAATTGGAGACTATCGAATAATCCGGAGAGCAGATGATGAGACATATCAAGATGAATCCTCAATGATACATTAAGGAGTTGGTCAGTCATCTTACATCAAGGCCATGCGGTTACATGGATAAAGTGGCACTTTTACCCTATTAAATTCACTCCTAATATTCGATGTAAATTCACTTAAAAATATTAAATTGTCATTTCTGCTGTACAGGTAGTCCATAAGAGTGCTATGTAAAGGCGCTTTTCATGGTGTGGTTCAATACCATCAGTTTAGAACAAGATTATAACTAAAAAATCATAGCGATGACAGAAGAAAGAAAAAACATTTATCTATGTTTGGCTCACATGAGCGAAGAGGGAATGGAACAAAAGTACGTTAAGGAGGCTTTTGATACCAACTGGGTAGTGCCAATGGGCCCCAACGTAAACGCTTTTGAGCAGGATCTGGCCAACTTCTCTAACAGCAAGACTGATGGTTCAGAGCCGCTCGACCGTAAGGTAGTGTGCTTGAGCGCAGGTACTGCAGCCGTACATCTTGCCCTCATAACCTGTGGCGTAAAACCAGGTGATGAGGTATGTGTACAGTCATTCACCTTTTGTGCCTCTTCTCACCCTATCACATACCTTGGTGCAAAACCAGTGTTTATTGGTTCTGAGCCTACTACTTGGAACATGGATCCTGAGCTTCTTGAGAAGGCAATCCTTGACCGTAAGGCCAAGACCGGCAATTATCCTAAGGCAATTGTACCTGTAGCTCTCTATGGTATGCCATACGACTGTGAGCGTATCATGGCTGTAGCAAACAAATTCGGAATCCCTGTCGTAGAAGATGCTGCAGAAGGTATGGGCTCACGCTTCAATGGACAAGTACTGGGTACCTTCGGCCGCTTTGGCGTACTTTCTTTCAATGGTAACAAAATGATCACCACTTCTGGTGGTGGCGCACTTATCTGCCAGAACGTTGAGGATGCCAATAACATCATGTGGCATGCTACTCAAGCGCGTGATGCTTATCCTTATTATCAGCACACAGAGATAGGTTTCAACTACCGCATGTCCAACGTATGTGCAGGTATCGGTCGTGGTCAGATGACTGTTCTTGATGCTCACATTGCCCACCATAAGCACGTGCAGGCACTCTACGAGGAACTCCTGAAGGATGTCCCTGGCGTACACATGCATTGCCAGCCATCCGATCCTCGTTATGATGCTAACTTCTGGCTTTGTGCAGCTACTATTGAACCAGAGGTAAAGGTAGTTGGTCAGGAGAACGCCTACAAGGAAGTTATTAAGACTGCCGTAGGTGGTGTAGCCGGTGTCATCAATGCTGTTGACTCTGCAACAACTGACTGCCAACCAAACGAGAATGTAGAAGCACTTCGCGTTTTCATGCTCTCAAAGAAGGTAGAATGCCGTCCTGTTTGGAAGCCAATGCACAAACAGCCTGTTTATGCTGATGCAGTTGCATATACCAACGAAGTAGAGACCGACCTCTTCAAGATGGGCTTCTGTCTGCCTGCCGGACCTTACGTAACCGATGATGACGTTCGTTACATCGTTGATTGTATTAAGGAGGCGATTGTAAGGTAATCCGATAAAGAAACAAGTGCGTGCACAGGTGAAGCATTGCTTATGGTTCGATGCTATCACGTACTTCAAAATTCATTTAATTATAAGTTAACAGTTAATATCCTGATTGCTATAATAGTATCTGTATGAAGTACATATTACTTGCTAATACGCATCTATATAGATACGATTTAGTTGAACCGCCTGTAGAATGGTCCGCTGAATGTAAAAGTGTTGAGTATCAGTGTTCTATGCATGGTTGCAAAAACAGAATAGATGCATTCTCCTTCTTTTATAGCTCTTGTAGCAAGCTATCTGAAACTCGCAAAGCAATGTGTGGATGACGAAGTTGTTGCCATTATGCCTTGCGATCCTTATACTGAGGCAGAATATTTCCACACTATAGGTCGTATGGTCGAGTGCGTAGAAGCAAGTGTGGCAGATCTTGTCCTCATGGGAATTACACCAATATACCCAAGTGAGAAGTACGGCTATGTGGTTCCTGTCGTCTTGGGTACATGATGAACATTGTTCGCAAGTGCATGCAGAGTGACAACTTTGAGGATACTCGCAACCGATACTCTGAGTTTCCAAAGATTTTTTTCGACTATGAAGTAGCTGAAAAAGCAATATCTGTAGCTGTTATTCCTTTCAAGAGCGAATGGAAAGATCTTGGTACCTGGAGCACCCCTTACATGCGAGCTTCATAAACCAATTATCGGCAATGCGGTCATGGGCGCTCATTGCGGGAACACTCATATCATCAACGAGCTACAGAATCTTATCTATGTAGATGGCCTCAAGGATATAGTTGTTGCTGCTTGTTCTGATGGATCCTCGTTTGCTCCAAGGAACACTCAGAAGAGATCAAGAAATCTGTAGGAAATCTCACCCTATGCCCTATGTACGAAGAAAGACGTTGGGGTACCTATTGCGTACTTGATGATAGTATTCATGCAGACGGTAGCCATTCTCTCACTAAGAGCATCATGCTCAAGGAAGGTAAAAATATAAGCTACCAAATCCATCACCATCGTTCAAAAGTCTGGATGTTTGTAGAAGGTGAAGGAATCTTCGTAATAGATGGTATAGAGAAGCGAGTTAAGGGTGATACTGTCATTGTCCCTGTCGAACATTTCCATGCTATCAAAGCTCTCACTCAGTTTACCTTTATTGAAGTCCAGAATGGCAATCCTTTCGTAGAGGAGGATATAGAGAGGTTTGAGTAGAAGTGGTCAGAATTAGTAATGAATACCAATGTAAATCTCAGACGTAAAACCCTTGTTGTAGCTACATAAAAAGGCTCAATATTATTGATTTGTGAATATGAGATTCATATAAAAAGAAGAAACAGAATGATATCTGGTGAATTTTACGAATATATCTATATAATTTTTGTTGCGTTAATATCAATACCATTGTTTAAGGAATATGGTAATAGACAAAATTCTTTATTTGGAACTTATAATGTCAGATCAAGGTGTCCTGAGATTTTTCTTGTTATCATATTAGTGTTATTTATTGGATTTAGACCCGCAGATAAAACCTTTTACGATACCATTTTTTATTATGATGTTATTGCTAATAGATCGCTCCAGTTTTATGGTATTGATTACGAGGTTGAGAATTTGATTTTTGATAATGTGTTATTTTATTTTTCATATAAACATTGGAGTTATACAGTTTTCTTTCTATTGATCGCGGCAATTTACTTTGTTTGCTCTTATATAGCCACAAGAAAACTATTCCCAAAAGATACATTATTTGTTTATTTAGTCTTTCTTGCCGCTTTTTCTACATTTTCATATAGTGTAAATGGCATAAAAGCCGGTGCCGCTTCATCTATATTTCTTCTTGGTCTTGCATATCGAGAAAAGCTGTTAATTAGCATACCTTTGGTTCTACTTTCGTGGGGTATACATCATAGCATGAGCTTTCCAATTGCAGTATACATTGTGGTGTTATTATATAGTAAACCTAAGTATTATTTTTATTTTTGGGGATTCTGTCTATTGATGGCTTTATTACATGTCACAACCTTTCAAGAAATTTTTGCAGGATATACAGATGAAAAGGGTGTAGAGTACTTGACAACAACAGGTGATGATTGGAAAGGTAGAGGAGGATTAAGACTTGATTTTATTTTATATTCTATGATGCCAGTTATTTTGGGTTGGTATGCAACTCAGAAATTGAAAATACAGAATAAGACATACAATCTTTTTTTATGCTACTATCTTCTGTCTAACGCAATTTGGCTGTTGTGCATGTATGTCAATTATAATAATCGAATAGCATATTTAAGTTGGTTCGTATATCCGTTTTTAATCGTTTATCCATTACTTGAATGTGACTGGAAAGAGTCGAGGTATCAAGATCTTGTGAAATATGCAAAGTACCATTTATACTTCACATTATTTATGGTTTTAATATATTATGGTTTATCAACTATATTGTAAATAACATAAACGATTTAACGTTATGTGCGAAATTCAAATTTGCGTCATCGGTTTGGGTTACGTAGGTCTTTCTCTTGCTCGATTTTGCGGTGCCTAACACAAGACATATACTCTATTTCTTAAAGGTAATAATTAATAACAATATTTCAAAATTTGACAAAAAATGATCAACGTTGGAATTATCGGATGTGGCTTCGTAGGCGGAGCCCTGAAGGATTGGTTGGAGCACAACAATCCAGAGTGTAAACTGTTCATCAGTGACCCTGCAAAGGGATATCATGATAATCTGAGCAATATCGACATCGCATTCCTGCAGATTCATGTGCCTACAGAAGATGATGGTACACAGGATCTGAGACTCATGAAGGAACTGATTACCAATCTGCCAGACGTGCCTGTGTTCGTCAGAACTACCATTCTCCCTGGCACCAGTGATATGCTCTCTCGCGAGACAGGTCATCAGGTATGCTATATGCCTGAGTTCCTCACCGAACGTACACACATCGAGGACTTCAAGAAGCAGATCATGGTGTTTACAGGTGCGCAAGACTTGCTCACCAAGATCTTTGTCGGCAAGAAGTTCACCGTGATGAGCCCATTGGAAGCTGAGTTGACAAAGTATATGCACAATGTGTTCGGCGCGTATAAAGTAATCTACTTCAATGCTTGTCGTGAATACTGTGAGCAGATGGGAGCTGACTGGCGCAAGGTGCATACCGGATGCCTCCTCTCGGGTTATATCAACGACACTCACACATACGTTCCAGGTCCAGATGGCAAGTTCGGATATGGCGGTAAGTGCTTCCCTAAGGATGTCAACGCTTTTGCTAAGATGACAGAAGGTACTCCTCTCGGAACACTTTTGTCCCACCTCCATGAACTGAACGTCCATTTCCGTGGAGTAGAGGAGCATATATAGTCTATTCACACTCTTAATATGGTTAAGCAGGTACACAGGTGGTCGGAAACGATGCAGTTCGATACTGCTATCTGCTTCAATATTCCACAGATGAGACTATTAATCTGTGATAATTCAAAATAGCAAACATACTAATCAAAAGATAATGAATATTTTGAATACCTTGCTAATGGTGTTAAGAATACCGTTAACCATCAAGGAAGCTATCAACGCAAAAATTCGCTTTGTGAAGTTCAAAAGAAAGGTCGTTTTGAACGGACAACGGTATAATATAATGTCTGGTTCTCGAGTTCTGTTTGAATACGGTTCTTCTTATGGTGACATTGAAGTTGGAGAGTACGTTACAATATACGGCACACTTTTTTCCCAGTCTCATGGAAAAATTCATATGGGTAATTATACAAGACTGGGAGCAAATTCATCTATACGCTCTGTGGAGAATGTATTTATTGGCGATTATACTGCAATTGCTAACGATGTAGTTATTACAGACAATGATAATCACCCAATAGATCCTATATTTAGGCGAAAAATGAAAGAAGATACTTTAGGTGGTGAAATGAGAGCATGGTATAATTCTGCACATAAAGAGATAGTTATAGGAGAGAATGTGTGGATTGGAGAGAAATCAAGAATACAAAAGGGGGTGCATATTGGTAATAATTCTATTATTGCAGCGGGTTCAATAGTAACGCATGACATTCCTGAGAATTGTATAGCAGCTGGTATCCCCGCTAAAGTAGTTAAATATATAGATTTATAGTATGGGAAACAACAGCTCGACAGTTGCAAAAAATACAATTGTCTTGTACTTCAGAATGATAATATCCTTGTGTGTATCACTATACACGTCAAGAGTCATCTTACAGTCATTAGGCGTAATTGATTATGGGGTATACAATGTCGTTGGTGGCATAGTGGCTTGTATGGCTTTTATGCTACAGTCGCTTGTTGTATCATTCCAACGGTTCTTTTGCAAGTACATCCCTAGTAATAACAATGAAATGCTATCTAAAATATTAGGGTCTGCAATTTTACTAATTGTTATGATAAGTGTCATTGTATTAGTCTTAGTTGAAACCATAGGTATATGGTTCCTTAATACCAAATTGTCTATACCTGAAGAGCGTCTATTTGCTGCCAACATTGTCTTACAATTCTCGATTGTCGTTTTTATTGTTTCATTGTTTCAAGCAATATATAACTCAGTTATTATTTCTTATGAAAGAATGAATGTGTACGCATATATTAGCATTTTTGATGTTGTGGCTAAATTGGCTGTTGCATGGATTATTTCTATTGTAACATTCGATAGGCTTATTGCATACTCTTTTTTGCTAGCGTTAGTTGCATGCTTTTCATTTCTGCTCTATTTTACTTATGTAACAAGAACCTATAAAGAGCTGAGACCAGTTGTATCTATCGGGAAAAATGGAGAAACCATCAAAGAGCTATTTAAGTTCTCAGGTATGTCTATGGTTGGCACTATATCTCATGTTGCAAAAAGTACTGGTATAGGATTCCTCCTTAATATATTTTTTGGACCTGCATTGAATGCTGCCAGAGCGATTAGCTTCCAAATTTACACAGCAGTATCAAGTTTCACTCAAAGTTTTCAAACCGCATTCTCACCGAATATGATGAAGCAGTATGAAGTTGGTTCTAGTGAGGAAATAGAAAAGACACTTTACGCTGTGTCAAAATTCTCCTTTTTTGCTATGTTTCTGCTGGCCTATCCAATTATTATGGCGATCGACCCGATTTTGAATATATGGTTGGGCGCAGAAAATGTACCCGAGTATACAAATCTATTCTCAGTGATTATTCTGTCTATTGGACTAGTCGAAACCCTGGCAAATCCTGTCGTGAATGTTGTATACGCGAAGGGTAATATTAATGGATTCATGACAAGCTTAAGTATTGCCGTATTTTTGAGTCTACCAGTAGCTTATGCTTTACTTGCGGTAGGTTACTCTCCTGTAATCGTATACATTGTAGATTTCATAACGATTGCTTCTGCCCAGATAATAAGAATTATTTTCTTGAATAGATTGTTTTCCTACAAGTATATTTCCTATTTCACACAGGTTTTTCTTCCTATATTGTTTGTTTTAGCAATTGCGTTGATTTGTTGGAGTATGACTTTAATACTACCTGTATTGCAATCGATTGTCATCCTCTATGCAGTTATATCAGAAATCTTAGTAGGTATAGCCATATTCTATCTCGGATTGAAACCATCAGAAAGGAACTTCATAATTGAAATAATAAAAGCTTATGCAAGTAGATGTCATAAACTCGGTTAAGGCCGTGCTAAAATCTCCGTTATATATACCTCATTATGTACTATATATTAAACATCGCAAATTAATTAATAGTGATATTAAAAGCGTCGGAGGTATCGCTCCTTCTACATTATCTTTTTTCTATTTGATTACGAATGATGAATATTTTAATGTACTATTCTTTCATCGAATAAAATCTCATAGAATTCGAAAATTTATCATACAGAAGAAGAGTTCCTTTATTATACCATATGACGTTATCTTGGGCGAAAATCTTATATTAGATCATCCGTTCTCAACTATTCTCAATGCAAAAAGTATAGGGAATAATTTTAGATGTAAGAACAACATAACAATAGGTAATGTGGGTGACGATGAGTCTAAAAGACCAATGATTGGAAATAATGTTTATGTGGGTGCGAATGCTGTAATCATTGGTTCGATCTCAATTGGAGACAATGTTATTGTTGGTGCAGGGGCTGTTGTTGTTAAGGATGTCCCATCTAATTGCGTAATAGTTGGAAACCCCTCAAGAATTATTAGAAAATGAATTATATAGTATATGCCGCTGACGATAACTATGCTAAACAGTTATCCGTATCCCTTTATAGCTTGCTTAAGCACAACTCTGATTTAGATATCTATATACTTGATAATGGAATTTCTAAAAAAAATAAGTCCATTATGAAAGAGTTAACCGAAAGTCGTGGCGAAAATATATCATTTATCGATATTACAAATATTGAAGAGTTATTACCAACCAAGGTAGATGTGAATCAGTTATCGCTAAGTACTTATGCCAGACTCTTTTTAACAGAATTACTCCCCCGGAAAATCGATTACATTCTATACTTGGACTGCGATACTTATATCAACGATAGGTTGGATGATTTGTTTAGTCTTGATATAAGCTCGTATTCTGTAGCGGGTGTTGAAGATACCATGTATCCATCTTACAAAATTGGCGTAGGACTTAATTCAACTGACCGCTATATAAATGCGGGTATTTTATATATAAACCTTAAAAGATGGCGCGAGAAAAAACTACTCACAGTTTTCAATGATTTTATTATAAAACATAAAGGTAAGGTACCTCATTTAGACCAAGGTGTAATTAATGGTACAATTACTGATAAGTATTATTTGCAGCTTAAATATAATGTTCAATCTACTGTACTCTCTTTTAAAAGATACAAAGATTTATTGGCATTTTTCTCTCTTGAGGCATTTTATTCAGAAGAGGAGATTCAATATGCTAAAAAATATCCTGTAATCATTCATTATACATCATTCTTTCTTCAAAGGCCGTGGTTGACTTTTTGTCTTCATCCTTATAAAAAATTATATATAAACACGGCAAAGGAAATTTTCCCAGATACCAGGTTACAGAAGAGCAGAATTGGAATAATAAATAAGTTTAAATGCATATTGTTTAAATATCTACAACAAATTTATTTAAAACTTAGATAAAAATCAGAGGCTAATTTTTAAGGTTGAAATAATGCGTTCATAGAGGTAGAGTTGTGCTCCGCATACAGACAGAGCCTCAATCATACGCATAATATACTTAAGAATTATGGAAAGAATAATCATACTGACATATGACTATTCCCCTAATAATGGAGGAATAGCGAGGTTATGCAAGGAAATAGTTAAGCAATGTATCCTCACAAAAACTGATTATCTTGTAGTGACCAATATTGATGGCCCCGCAGAAAAAAATGTAGAAAGAATAGTTGGCCGGAGAGGTATTGTGGAATTCAAAATTCTGCATTTTCTGAAAAAGAACAGAAAGGAAGGTGATGTAATCCTTACAGGTCTATTTCATCCTGATGGAATGATCGGTCTACTATCTGGGATACCATGTTGCTTCCTCGCACATGGAGCAGAGCTAATGTCTGGTGAGGGCCTTTTCAGAAAACATATTTGGAGCCATTATAGGAAGATTATATTATCAAAAAGTCCCAAGGTAATTGCAAATAGTAACTATACGTGTAATTTAGTAAAAAAATGCAGTCCTTCTGCTAATGCTATCGCATTGCCGTTGGCGGTTGATAATGAATACTTTCACCCAACCAAGGACAAACCGAATGATGATATTCTTCATTTGTGTTCTATTTCCAGATTAGAACAGTTTAAGGGGCACGATTTTATAATTAATACAATAGCCGAACTTCCAGCAATATATAGGAATAAGATTCGCTTGACCATAGGGGGTAAAGGACCATATAAGGAGTATCTCGAAAAATTAGCAAAGGAGAATGGTTTACAAGAAATAGTCTCATTTGCTGGTTTTGTGTCCGATGATCAGTTAAGAGATTTTTATTCTGAAAATGATGCATTTATTCTTTGTACAAGAGAGGATCATTCTACAAATCATGTTGAAGGTTTTGGCTTAGTCT
This sequence comes from Bacteroides sp. K03, assembly GCF_019734355.1. Lineage (NCBI taxonomy): Bacteria > Pseudomonadati > Bacteroidota > Bacteroidia > Bacteroidales > Bacteroidaceae > Bacteroides > Bacteroides sp. K03. The sequence goes on along the minus strand of NZ_JAASHC010000009.1, from coordinate 72,385 downwards.
TCACGGAAGCACAAGCTTGCGGAACTCCATGTATAGGAACCAGGACTGGCGGTATTCCTGATGCAATTGATAAAGGGAATGGTGGATGGCTGATAAAACAGGATGATCAAAATGCATTGAGTGATCTGCTAATTTCTTTAATCTCAGACAAATCGTTATTAAAGAAACAATCCGAACTTGCTTTGTATAGAGTGAATACAACCTGCAATTGGAGTTTATACTTTAAGGATTTAAAAGAGATATTATCAAAAATAATTATATGAAAAAGGTTTCAATAATGATGCCTGTTTATAATGGATTGCCATTAATCAAGGCTTCTGTAGAGTCTATTTTGAAACAGACATATACAAATTGGGAGTGTATAATTGTAGATGATGGATCTACAGACGGTACATCTGCATATTTGGATTCATTGTCAGACTCACGTTTCGTAGTTCATCACTTTGCTAAGAATCAGGGAAGACCAACTGCTCGTCAGAAAGCACTTGAGCTGACAACAGGAGAATATGTAACCATGTTGGATGCTGAGGATTTGATGTCTCCAGATAGATTAGAAGAACAAGTTGAATGTCTTGAAAAGAATCCTAATATCGCTTTGGTTTCATCACGTATGTGCTCTTTTGGCACTCACACTGATCTCACAAAAGCAAGAGGCGTGTCAACTGTTACTACTACAGCATTTGACGGAAAGAGATGTCCAATTCATGCGGCAAGTATGTTGCGCGGAGATAAAGCAAGGCTACTCAAATATAACCCGATGATGAAACTTAGCCAAGATGTTGATTTCCTCGAACGTTATTTGAAAGGTGAAAATTTCATGGAGCTTCCATTTATACATTATTACTATACAGAATACGACTCTGTATCGAAGAGAAAAATTCGACGTTCTTATAAGTTGAATTGCAAAAAGTATTTCAAGATGGGCCGTTTCTCTCCATGTTTTACTTATGTACTCAAGTACATCTATAGTGTAGTCGTATATCCATTTGTTTCTGTTGAGTCGATTTTGAGTAAAAGAGGAGTTGACTTGAACCAAGAAGAAAGAACGCATTTTGAACTGGACTGTTTGAGTATCGTAAAAAAGTATTGCAATTAATGCCATTTGGAACATTATAATGGATATATGAAGAAAATTTGTTTTGTAACCACCATATCATTGACCATAAAGTCATTCTTGATGGATTTTGCAGAATATCTGGTCAAGGAGCATGGGTATGAGGTGTATTTTATGTGCGATACGGATGATGATCTACCCAATCATCTGAAGGAGGGTATGCACTATATACCTGTACCGATGAAACGAGGAATCTCGTTCGATGGTGTCAAGGTAATCATGCGGATGAAGAAGATCTTTGAGTGTGAGCAGTTCGATATTGTTCAATATGCTACTCCCAATGCTTCCCTCTATGCCTCCATTGCTGCAAAGATGGCTGGTGTGAAGAATCGCCTGTATACACACTGGGGCTCAAGATATATGGGCTATAGTGGTGGACTCTGTCGCTTTATCTTCAAGACATTGGAGAGGACTGCCTGCAAAAACTCAACTATTATCGAGACAGAGAGCTTTTCGCTGATGGAGTACAGCATCAAGGATGGACTGTATCCAAGAGAGAAAGCATCAGTTATCTGGAATGGTAGTGCTTGTGGAGTAAAGCTGGAGAATTACCTGTTGGACAATAGAGATGAATGGCGTGCTGAGGTAAGAAAGCAGTATGGCATACCTGAGGATAGTGTAGTTTTCGGCTGGTGCGGTCGTATCACACGAGACAAGGGCCATAACGAGTTGTTTGAGGCTTTCTGTGAGATTAATAAAACCGATAAGTCTGCAAGATTGCTGATGGTTGGTGATTATGACAATGTAGAAACCATCGACAAAGAGCTGTTTGAGTGGGCGAAGGCCTGTCCTGAGGTTGTCTTTACTGGTCGTGTACCATTCGATAAGGTGCAGAATATGTATAGCGCTATGGACGTGTTTTGTTCATTGAGTTATCGTGAGGGCTTTGGACTTGTAGTTATTGAGGCTGCTGCAATGGGACTCCCTGGTATTGTAACAGATGTTCCTGGTCAGATGGATACCATAGAGCCTAACGTAACAGGCATTTCTGTACATAATCATGATGTGAAGACTGTGGTTGATGCTATGAAGTTCTACATCAACAATCCTGTAAGATTGAAGGAGATGGGTAAGGAAGCACGCAAACAGGTGGAAGAGAAGTATGACCAAAAGGTGCTACTTGAGAAACTTGGTCAACACAGAAATGAAATCATTGTGGCTAACAAATAATTTGTGCTAATATGGAATTCACTTTAGGACAAAAGTTTTATATGTACTGTATCAAGCGTCCAATTAGCATTTTGGGCGCTTTGTTGGGATTGATACTGCTTTCGCCAATCTTCATTGGTACTATTATTCTGCTGTTCTTTGCAAATAAGAACGGTTGGAAGGGTGTGTTCTTTACTCAGGACAGACCTGGAAAAAATGAGAAGATTTTCAAAGCTCTGAAATTTAAAACTATGACGGACGAGAAGGATGCGGATGGTAATCTGTTGCCTGACGCTGACCGTCTAACACCTGTAGGTAAGTTCGTGCGCTCTACCTCTATCGATGAGTTGCCTCAGCTAATCAATATACTGAAAGGTGATATGGCGTTTATTGGTCCTCGTCCTTTGTTGGTGCAGTATCTACCTTTGTATAGTGAGGAACAGCGTCATCGGCATGATGTGACTCCGGGTATGAGTGGTTGGGCACAGGTGAACGGACGTAATAACATCTCGTGGACAAAGAAGTTTGAGTTGGATGTTTACTACGTTCGTCATATTGGTTTCTGGATGGATGTGAGGGTGTTCTTCACCACCATCAGGAAGGTGTTGATGCGTGCAGACATCAATACAACCACAGGTCAGGCTGCAACTATGGATTACTTTAATGGACATAATTAGCTTATGTACTTATTCGGAGCAAGTGGTCACGGGAAGGTGATCAAAGATATATTGCACGCTAATGGTATTAAGGTTAAGGCATTCGTTGATGATAATATTGAAATTAAGGAATGTGCTGGTCGTCTAGTGTTGCATGATGCTACAGGTTTGTCTCCAATGATTGTGAGCATTGGGGTGAATCATGTGCGTAAAGCAATTGTTGGCAAGCTTGTTGCTAACAATAAGGATATTGAGTTTGTAACCGCTATTCATCCTTCGGCTATCATGTCTCTTTCAGCTAAGATTGGTGAAGGTTCTGTTGTGATGGCTGGTGCTGTAATCAATGCGGATGCAGTGATTGGCAAGCATTGCATTGTCAATACAGGGGCTACCATAGATCATGAATGTGTGATAGAAGACTTCTGTCACATTGCCCCAGGTGTTCATATTAGTGGCGATACCCTTGTGGGGGAAGGGACTTGGATAGGTATAGGCAGTTGCGTTATTCAAGGCATTACCATAGGCGGAAATTCGATGATTGGAGCTGGTAGTGTAGTTGTGAAGGACATTCCCGATGGGGTGGTAGCATACGGAAACCCTTGCAAAGTGGTGAGGGAGAATAAGTGATTAGTTAGAGAACTTAGCTCAATACTAATTGGAATATGCAGGAGATAATGCGTGATGCAGTTGATCGGATCAACCTCCTGCTGCAAACAAAATAATAATTATATGAACGTGTTTAGAAAAATTATCAACTGGTATTTTACAAAACGAGCCGTACCATACTGGTGCGTGCTTTTACTTGACTGTGTGATAGTCCTTTTTTCTGGACTTATGGGCGCTTATATAGAGTTTGGTGGTGCTCACCTTGCAAGTGTATGGTGGAAAACCGTTTTGGGCATAGTTTGTTGTTTGCCTGCTTATGTAGTTTGCTTCCATGCGTTTCATACTTATCAAGGAATTATCCGTTATTCTTCGTATATGGATTTGTTCCGTTTGTCAAAGGCTACTGCTATTGCAAGCGCAACAGTTGGTGCATTGGGATACTTTGTACATTCGGATACTATTGTTTTCCCAGACTTTAAATCAGTCCTTATCATCTTCGGCATTAGCACTTTCCTGATGTGGATTGTACGCTTGTTGGTGAAGGCAAGTTTTGAAAGTTCCCAGACTGACAAAGCCTTTCCTGCTGCTATCTATGGTACACAGGCTGGTGGTATTGCCCTTGCTAACAGCATCCGTTCGGTGAAGGAGAAGCAGTATCTCATTCGTGCCTTTATCTCCGACCGTAAGGAACGTGAGGATATACTCCTATTTGGAAAGAAAGTGTTTCTCAGTGGCGAAGGTATTGCCGATAAGCTCCTCAAAGAAGGTGTACAGGTACTCCTCGTATCTCCTCTCAAATCAGCCGAATTCCGAAACAACCAGCAGATGGTGGACGAGATCACCAATGCAGGCATCAAGATTATGATGATGCCATCGGCTGAGGAATGGGATGGTAAGAGTGATCTCACCTTCCAGCATCTCAAAGAGGTTGAAATCGAAGACCTTCTCCCTCGCGATAAGATTGAGGTGGATATGAAGACTATCGGTCAGATGCTGACCAGCAAGCGTATCCTCATCACAGGCGCAGCAGGCTCCATCGGTTCTGAGATGGCTCGTCAGGTGGCATCCTTCTTTCCTGCAGAATTAGTATTAGTAGACCAAGCTGAGACTCCTATGCACGATGTCCGTCTCTGGATGAAGGCCAATGTTGCCGACAATGCACATGTCTATACTATCGTTGGTTCCATTACGAACGAGGAACAAATGGAAACCATCTTCCGTGAGCATCAGCCGGAATACGTATTCCATGCAGCGGCCTATAAGCACGTGCCTATGATGGAGGATAATCCTGCTATGGCGGTTCTGAACAATATATATGGTACACGTGTTATTGCCGACTTGGCGGTAAAGTACGGTACTAAGAAGTTCGTGATGATCTCAACCGATAAGGCTGTCAACCCAACCAATGTGATGGGTTGTTCAAAGCGTATCTGCGAGATTTACTGTCAAGCACTCAATAAGAAGCTTTGGGAAGAGACCCAGAAGACTGGCAAGCCTACCACTCAGTTTATAACAACCCGCTTTGGAAACGTTCTTGGAAGTAATGGTTCAGTCATTCCTATCTTCAAAGAGCAAATCCGCAAGGGTGGACCTGTTAAGGTAACGCATCCTGATATCATCCGTTTCTTCATGCTCATCCCAGAGGCATGTAAGCTGGTACTTGAGGCTGGCATCATGGGTAAGGGGGGCGAGATCTTTGTCTTCGATATGGGGCAGCCGGTCAAGATTGTCGATTTGGCAAAGCGCATGATCAGTCTCTCTGGAGCCAAGGACATCAAGATTGAGTTCACGGGGCTTCGTGATGGTGAGAAGTTGTTTGAGGAGGTACTGAACGATGCTGAACAGACAAAACCAACCTATCATCCAAAGATTAAGGTGGCTGCCGTTCGTGAATATCCATACGAACTGGCACGTCAGAACGAAATGGAGCTCTACGAAATCTCCAAGTCTTTTGACGATATGACTATCGTGAAAAAGATGAAGGAGATAGTACCTGAATATAAGAGTAAGGTTAGTAAGTATGAGGTGTTGGATAAGTAAATATGACTGTAAGCCAAGAAATAGTATTACGACTTCTCTGCTCTTCTGTGAGTGGTACAGCAACGTCACTTCCTGCTAATAGATTGGCAGGAAGTGATAGATCGTGCTACAGAACAAGGCGCTTGGGGGTATGATGACAGGCTAAATAACTAAACAAATGTAGATGTCCCACATTTCAATATTGAGACACCGGATTTATGATCTTTTTAAAGTTTTAATTCTGCCGATAGGTATAAAAATAAGCTTTTGATGAAGACTTTTTTGAGCTTGTTAAAGGGACTTTTCTTGTTCTTTTGTATTCCCTATTTTGTCTGGAAACAGAAGACGACTGCATAACCCCAAACATTGGATTCGTTCAATGCTTTCTTCCTTACTCTAAAGATTAAAATAGTGTAAGGAATGCCGGATTATTCTGATGTGAATCATGATAATCCTGCTTAATATTATTGTTTGTTTGTGTAGCCCTCCTTTTTAAATCAGGCGTGGTTTATTTACAAGGAGGGCTTTTATTTAGAATTCAATGCGTCCTTTTTAAATATGATGCTACATTCTTTTCATCTCAAATGTAGCTATCAATAGCCAGATTTCTCTGTTTTACGGAGAAGTTTGGCTATCTTTATTTTGTGATATTGAAACTCACACTAAATATAAAGAAAGGCCGGAGTTGTAAATGTGCAATTCCGGCTTTTGGGGGTATTCTGGTTTTTAATGTAGTTTTAGATTATACTGACTTGCCGGGAAATAGAAATAACTCTTTTATTACCTTCCCTCTCTCCCTTTCTTGTCCTGTAATTGTCTCTTTTTATATATTAAATCGTATTAAGAGGATGCTGTAACTTGTCTTTTTGTCTCTGAGGTGAATGTCGCATCTTTGCAATGTTAACGTTAGCGAAGTAATAACATTGAGTATTTATTTAAAAAAAGAAGATTATGGCAATTAGATTTAAAAGAATTTTACGTTTGAGTGATCCGACTGACAAAAGTTCAGTTAAAAGAACGTATCCTATTATTTCTTATAAGTATGACACCGCGGCAACACTAAAAGAGGTGGCGCAGGAAATCAGTGGAAATTCGGGTGTGAGTGAAGGTGAGACAATCAGTGTACTGAAAGATTTTCGGACACTGCTGCGTAAAACTCTTCTGGGTGGACGTTCGGTTAATATTGATGGGATAGGTTACTTTTACCTGTCGGCACAAAGTAAAGGAGCCGATAAACCGGAAGATTTTTCGGCAAGTGACATTACAGGATTGCGTATCTGTTTTCGTGCGAATAAGGATATACGTATTAATGCGGGAGCATCCTCTACCCGTACCGATGGATTGACGTTTAAAGACCTGGACAGAATCAATGATGACGGCTCCGGTACTCCTTCCGGAGGAGAAGGGGAAGGAGAGGATCCTTCTGTATAACGTAAGTTAGGTGTCGTTGACAACAATTATGGCCTTCATCACTGCCATTGGCGGGCTGGAGGCCATTAAATGGCTCGTGCGATTGGTTACTTACCGAAAAATGGATGCCCGGAAGGAGGAGGCATCAGTGAGTTGTATAGAGGAGGAGAATCGCAGAAAGAAGGTGGATTGGCTTGAAGAGCGCCTGGAACAGCGCGATGGGAAGATTGACGGACTTTATGCTGAACTACGGAAGGAGCAGGAAGATAAAATGGGGTGGATGATCCGTTGCCATGAAGTAGAACTGGCACAGAAGGAGTCGGAAATAAAGAAATGTGAGATAAGAGGGTGTGGAAAACGTATTCCTCCGTCGGATTATTAATCTTAAAAAATGAGTATTATGAGGAGAATCGATTCGATTATAATTCATTGTTCGGCTACGCAGGCGGGAATGGATTTCAGCGCTAAAGATATAGATCGTTGGCATCGTGCCCAGGGGATGAACGAAATAGGATATCACTATGTGGTACGGTTGGATGGAAGTGTGGAATCCGGGAGAGAGGTTGCACGGATGGGGGCTCATTGTATCGGATGGAATGAGCGAAGTATTGGTATCTGCTACATTGGTGGGTTGGATGCCGGGGGACATCCGGCTGATACACGAACCAGGGCGCAGAAAGAAACGTTGAAACGGCTTATCGAGGAGCTGAAACAACGCTATGGGATAGTGACGGTGATGGGGCATCGGGATACTTCGCCGGACCTGAATGGAGATGGGAGGATAGAACCGGGTGAATTTATAAAGGTATGCCCTTGTTTTGATGTTAAGAAATGGTTGTTGATAGGGGTGATTTTGCCTTTTTTGTCGGCATGTGGCAGTTCTCATTTCCGGATAGAACGGAACGTGGAAATAGACTCTGTTACTGCAAAAGGGCATTATGAAAGAGTGGATAACGTACGAAAAACGGAATGGAAAAATAACAGGCAGACTGATGAACATATAGAAGAAACTGTCTTCTCTTGGAAAGAGGATACCATAGGAGTAGGTCATGAGAATGGAAAAACAGTACAAAGGAAGTCTTTTTCCGTTACTAAAAAGGTTATTGATAGAGGAAGGACGCAATTGTAGAAAGGATGTGCGGAACACTCTTTTGTAAAAGCCGATTCTTCTTTTGCGGTTGGTAAATCGTTGATAAAAGTGGATGAACGGGAGAAAAAACAGAGGAGGCAGATAGGAGGGGTATGGGCATTTGTAGCGATAGCCGGATTCCTGGTGATATGTATCTTATTTTTTAGAAAGTTTTTTGTTGTTGATAATCAATGACTTCGTTTCTTCTGGAATAAAATAGTGAAAAAATAATTATCGAAAGTTTTGGAATTCTCAAAATAAGCTGTACCTTTGCATCGCTTTTGAAACGGAAGTGTACGGGCGCTTAGCTCAGCTGGTTCAGAGCATCTGGTTTACACCCAGAGGGTCGGGGGTTCGAATCCCTCAGCGCCCACATTTAAAAACGAAACACTTCCGCTTGACAAAAGGGCGCTTAGCTCAGCTGGTTCAGAGCATCTGGTTTACACCCAGAGGGTCGGGGGTTCGAATCCCTCAGCGCCCACGATAGATAAGTAAAATGCTTCGTGAAGTCTTTCGCGAAGCATTTTTTGTTTTCTTACCTCTTTTATATAAACTTTCTACCCCCTTTATGCATTATAAATCAGGAAAAAGAGTTAATTTTGCAACCTGATAATTATCCGAACGACATATGAAACTTGATTTATTAACGGCCATTTCTCCTATTGACGGCCGATACAGAGGCAAAGCCGAAGCTTTGGCAGCCTATTTTTCTGAATTTGCACTGATAAAATACCGCGTGCAGGTAGAGGTGGAATACTTCATTACTCTATGCGAACTACCATTACCACAACTTAAAGGAATCGACAAAAGTGTATTTGAAGCCTTACGTGCTATCTATCGTAACTTCTCTGAAGCAGATGCTCAGCGTATCAAAGATATAGAGAGTGTTACTAATCACGATGTGAAAGCAGTAGAATATTTTTTGAAAGAAGAATTTGATAAATTGGGCGGATTGGATGACTACAAGGAGTTTATTCACTTCGGCCTGACTTCACAAGATATTAATAATACCTCTATCCCTCTTTCTATTAAGGAAGCATTGGAGCAGGTGTATTACCCGCAGATTGAAGAACTGATAGCTCAGTTGAAAACGTATGCTACAGAATGGGAAGCTATTCCGATGCTTGCCAAGACACATGGACAACCTGCATCTCCAACTCGTTTGGGTAAAGAGGTGATGGTGTTTGTGTATCGTCTGGAACGCCAGTTGGCAACATTGAAAGCGTCTCCTGTAACTGCAAAATTTGGTGGAGCAACCGGTAATTATAACGCGCATCGTGCAGCTTATCCGGAATATGACTGGAAGGCGTTCGGTAATCGTTTTGTAGCGGAAAAATTGGGATTGGAGCGTGAAGAGTATACTACACAGATTTCGAATTATGATAATTTGTCGGCTATCTTTGACGCAATGAAGCGTATCAATACGATAATGATTGATATGAACCGCGACTTCTGGCAGTATATTTCTATGGAGTACTTTAAGCAGAAAATAAAAGCAGGTGAAGTAGGTTCAAGTGCGATGCCGCATAAAGTGAATCCAATAGATTTTGAAAATGCTGAAGGTAACCTTGGGATAGCAAATGCTATTCTTGAGCATCTGGCAGTGAAATTGCCGGTATCCCGTTTGCAGCGTGACCTGACAGATTCTACTGTGTTGCGTAATGTAGGTGTGCCGTTCGGACATATTATAATCGCTATTCAAAGCTCTCTGAAGGGATTACGTAAATTGTTACTGAACGAGCCGGCTATTTACCGCGATCTGGATAATTGCTGGAGTGTGGTTGCTGAGGCTATCCAGACGATATTGCGCCGTGAAGCTTATCCGCACCCGTATGAGGCACTGAAAGCGCTGACAAGAACTAACCAGGCGATAACAGAAAGCTCTATTAAAGAGTTTATCGAAGGACTGAATGTTAGTGAAGATATAAAGAAAGAATTAAGAGTGATAACTCCGCATACATATACGGGACTCTAAAAAAAACTCTGAAATACCGGCCGTGAGGCCTATGTTTAATTTTTATTCGAATAAAGTAATGAGTACAGAAAACGAAGAATGGCGTGACAGCTCTAATGAAGAGAACACTGGCGCCAGCCGTGATGGTAACAGATCTTACAACAGAGAAGGTGGATATAATCGCCCCTCTTACAACAATCGTGAAGGTGGCGATCGTCCGTATCGTCCAAGATTCAATTCTAATGGTGAAGGCAGCGACCGCCCGCAACGTTCTTATGGTGACCGTCCGCAACGTCCTTCTTATAATCGTGAAGGCGGTGATCGCCCGTATCGTCCGCGTTTTAACAATAACAACGAAGGTGGTGACCGTCCGCAGCGTTCCTATGGTGATCGTCCTGCTTATGGTGACCGTCCGCAACGTCCTTCATATAATAACAATCGCGAAGGTGGTGATCGTCCGTATCGTCCACGTTTCAATAATGGTGAAGGTGGCGACCGTCCACAGCGCTCCTATGGTGATCGTCCTGCTTATGGCGACCGTCCGCAGCGTCCTTCTTATAATCGTGAAGGTGGTGATCGTCCGTATCGTCCGCGTTTCAATAATGGTGAAGGTGGCGATCGTCCGCAACGTTCTTATGGTGACCGCCCGCAACGTCCTTCTTACAATCGTGAAGGCGGTGATCGTCCGTATCGTCCACGCTTTAATAATGGAGGCGAAGGTCGTCCGCAAGGATTTGCCCGTCCGCAGCGCCGTACAGGCGATTATGATCCCAACGCGAAATATAGTAAGAAAAAACAGATAGAGTACAAGGAACAGTTTGTTGATCCGAATGAACCGATTCGTTTGAATAAGTTCTTGGCTAATGCTGGTGTTTGTTCGCGTCGTGAAGCTGATGAATTTATCACAGCCGGCGTTGTTTCGGTGAATGGTGAAGTGGTAACGGAATTGGGTACTAAGATCAAACGTGCTGATGTTGTGAAGTTCCATGATGAAACGGTAAGCATTGAACGTAAGGTGTATGTTCTGCTGAATAAGCCGAAAGATTGTGTGACTACTTCTGATGATCCTCAGGCGCGTCTTACTGTAATGGACCTTGTAAAAGGAGCTTGTAGTGAACGTATCTATCCGGTGGGACGTCTGGACCGCAATACCACAGGTGTATTGTTGTTGACGAATGATGGCGATCTGGCTTCTAAGCTGACGCATCCTAAGTTCCTGAAGAAGAAAATCTACCATGTTTATCTGGATAAGAATCTGACAAAAGCTGATATGGATCAGATTGCTGCCGGTGTTGAATTGGAAGATGGTGAAATCCATGCAGACGCAATCAGTTATGCCGACGATATTAAACGTGACCAGGTGGGGATTGAAATCCATTCAGGAAAGAACCGTATTGTTCGTCGTATTTTTGAATCACTGGGTTATAAAGTGGTAAAACTGGATCGTGTATTCTTTGCCGGTCTTACTAAGAAAGGTCTGCGTCGTGGTGAATGGCGTTATTTGACTGAGCAGGAAGTGAATTTCCTGCGCATGGGATCTTTTGAATAAAAAAAAGTAGTTAAGTAACTAAGCAGTTAAGTAGTAAGTAATGGATAGATCTATTTGTGGACATTTCGATTCCTACTTGCTACTTAACTACTCACTACTTAACTACTATTATATAATAATGTATATACAATAGTTATGGAAAAGATTAGTAGAACAAAAATTGTCGACCTGATGAAGCGCGAAGACTTTGGCGCTATGGTCAATGTGAAAGGATGGGTTCGTACCCGTAGAGGTAGCAAACAAGTAAACTTTATCGCACTGAATGACGGTTCTACAATAAATAATGTACAGGTAGTAGTTGACCTGGCTAACTTTGATGAAGAAATGCTGAAGCTGATCACTACAGGCGCTTGTGTAAGTGTAAATGGTGTGATGGTTGAGTCGGTAGGCTCGGGGCAGAAAGTGGAGGTGCAGGCTCGTGAAATAGAGGTGCTGGGTACTTGTGATAATACATATCCGTTGCAGAAGAAGGGACATTCAATGGAGTTCCTTCGTGAAATAGCACATTTGCGTCCCCGTACTAACACGTTTGGTGCAGTGTTCCGCATTCGTCATAACATGGCGATAGCTATTCATCAGTTTTTCCATGAGAGAGGATTTTTTTATTTCCATACGCCGATTATTACGGCTTCGGATTGTGAAGGAGCAGGTCAAATGTTTCAGGTTACTACCAAGAACTTGTATGATCTGAAGAAAGATGAGACCGGTTCTATCATTTATGATGACGATTTCTTTGGAAAACAAGCGAGCCTGACTGTCTCGGGACAGTTGGAAGGCGAGTTGGCTGCAACTGCTTTGGGGGCTATTTATACATTTGGACCAACATTCCGTGCAGAAAACTCGAATACGCCTCGTCATCTTGCTGAGTTCTGGATGATTGAACCGGAAGTGGCGTTCAATGATATCACAGATAACATGGATCTGGCCGAAGAGTTTATAAAATACTGCGTGCAATGGGCTTTGGACAATTGTGCCGATGATGTGAAGTTCTTGAACGACATGTTTGATAAAGGCTTGATAGAGCGTTTGCAAGGCGTGTTGAAAGAGGATTTTGTACGTTTGCCTTATACGGATGGTATTAAAATTCTGGAAGATGCTGTAGCTAAAGGGCATAAGTTTGAATTCCCTGTTTATTGGGGAGTTGATTTGGCCTCTGAGCACGAACGTTATTTGGTGGAAGAACATTTCAAACGTCCCGTAATTCTGACTGATTATCCGAAGGAAATCAAAGCTTTCTATATGAAGCAGAATGAAGATGGAAAGACAGTACGTGCTATGGATGTATTGTTCCCGAAGATTGGTGAAATTATCGGAGGGTCAGAGCGTGAATCTGATTATGATAAGTTAGTTACCCGCATTGAAGAACTTCATATCCCGATGAAAGATATGTGGTGGTATCTGGATACGCGTAAATTTGGTACTTGTCCTCATTCAGGTTTCGGACTTGGCTTTGAGCGCCTGTTGCTCTTTGTGACGGGTATGGCTAATATACGTGACGTTATTCCGTTCCCGCGTACACCGCGTAACGCTGAATTCTAATAAATCTTTTTAGATTCTCAATAAAAAGGCTTGTATCTTTTTAAGATGCAAGCCTTTTTTATTGCTTTACATTTGTTTGATTATCAAAAGATTTTTTTATATTTGTAAGCGACAGGCCTTGAAAGTATTAACTAAAAATAATACGGCGATGAAAAAACTCTATTTCTTTACCATATTGACGGCGATGCTGTTGATGGTAACAGGTGTTATGGCTCAGAAAAAAGCGAGGTTTCAACCTGCTAATTTGAAAGGAATCTGGCAACTGTGTCATTATGTGTCAGAGCTTCCGGATGTTCCGGGGGTGTTAAAGCCCAGTAATACATTCAAGGTTTTAAGTGATGACGGACGGATTGTGAATTTTACCATAATTCCCGGACAGGATGCTATCATTACCGGATATGGTACTTATAAGCAAGTGACGGGTCATTCTTATAAAGAAAGTATAGAGAAGAATATTCATCTTCCTATGCTTGATAATAAGGATAATATTCTTGAATTTGAGATAGAAGATAATGATCTGCTCCATTTAAAGTATTTTATAGCAAAAGACCTGAACGGTAATGAGCTGAATTCCTGGTTTCATGAAACATGGAAGAGGGTGGAGATGCCGGCTGTATTTCCGGAAGAGATCGTAAGGTAAGAGAATGAATGGATGATATAGAAAGAAGAAAAGGGATCTGAGTTTTTGATTTTGGTGAGAATTTGTACAAAATCTAAATATCTTAGGATAAAAATAATATTCAAGTATCCGATTACTACTTACTTTTGCCGTTGTGCTATTATAGCAGGCGGCAAAACTGAATACATCTATTATTTTTATATATGAAACATCATTTCTTTTCTTTGTTAACGGCTTTGTTCTTTTCGGGAAGTCTTTTAGGGCAGGATCAAAGTTCTTATATTCACTACTTGACTTCAAAAGATCATCCGGTGACTATCCGTTTGTCAGACGCTATGTTGATGCATGAAATGCGGGAAACTCCCTCTCCACTGAATAATGCGGTGGTTGGTGAGCGGGCTGTTTCTTTGATGTGGCCTTTAGCTGGAGATAATCAGATACATGGGAGTGGACTCGATGGTATGGAGACAACTAAAGTAAGTAAATCATCTCAAATGTACCGGGTTCGTCTTTCACAAGACCGTAATTTTAAAAGTAATGTAATAGAAGCGGTTTGTTCATGGCCTTTTTATAATCCCGAATTTCCTCTTGCAGATGGTATCTGGTACTGGCAATACGGATATGTAGAAGGAGGAAAGACTTCCTGGTCGGAGGTTTTGAAATTCACACAAGAACCGAATCAGGATCGTTTTTCTCCTCCCTCATTCAAAACGTTTATAAGTAAACTGCCATCGGAGCATCCACGTGTATTGATTGCTTCGGACGAGTGGGATACCTTTATTTCTCAAAGTCAGGATGCTCCTGAACGTGCCTGGTATATTGCACGTGCAGAAAAGACATTGAAAGTTCCGATGAAACATATTGATGACACGGATACAAGTAAAATGGCTGGTTTGGATAATGAGGTAAAACGTAATGCACTTCTTACCCGGGAAAGCCGGCGTATTGTAGATAAGGAAGAGGTTAATGCTGAGGTATTTGTGCGTGCCTATCTGTTGACTAAGGACGATCGTTATTATGAAGAAGCAATGAAGCGCATCCTCGAAATGATAAAGTGGGAGGAGAGTCCGAATTTTGTAGGTGATTTTAATGAATCGGCATTACTTTCTCTTTGTTCTATGGCTTATGATGCTTTTTATGATAAGTTGGATGCCTTGCAAAGAAGATTATTATTGAAAGAGGTGCAAAAGAATGGAACAAAGTTTTTTAATCGCTTCAATAATCATCTGGAGAATCATATTGCCGATAATCATGTCTGGCAAATGGCTTTTCGTATCTTTACGATGGCGACTTTCAGTGTGTATGGTGATCTGCCGGAAGCCGAAGTGTGGGCTGATTATTGCTATAATTTGTGGGTGGCTCGTTTTCCTGGATTAAACCAGGATGGTGCATGGCATAACGGTGATTCTTATTTTCATGTTAATATTCGTACACTAATAGAAGTACCTTATTTTTATAGCCGTATTAGCGGGTATGATTTTTTCTCTGATCCATGGTATGAGGGTTCGGCTATGTACGTCATCTATCAACAGCCGCCTTTCTCGAAATCAGCGGGTAATGGAAGTTCTCATCAAAATGTGTTGCAGCCCAGTGGAGTTCGTGTGGGATATGCCGATGCGCTGGCCCGGTTAATAAACAATACTTATAGTGCCGATTATGTACGGTGTATTTTGCAAAAGGAACCGGAGTTGTTGCGTAAAGCCTTTATGGCTAAGACGGGAGATCTTTCCTGGTTTCGTCTTCAGAATCATACCCCTTTGCCGGAAGGTAAGAAAATGAAAGATCTTCCTCTTGCTTATGTGTTTCCACAAACGGGGGTGGTGACACTGATGTCTGATTGGGAGAATTTCAGTCGGAATGCGATGCTTACTTTTCGTAGTAGTCCGTATGGATCGACTTCGCATGCTATTGCCAATCAAAATGCTTTCAATACATTCTTCGGCGGGAAACCTCTCTTTTACAGTAGTGGACATCACATAAGTTTCACGGATGAACATAGTGTATATTGTCATAGAAGCACACGAGCACACAATAGTATTCTTGTCAACGGTATGGGACAGAGAATAGGTACCGAAGGATATGGATGGATTCCAAGATATTATACAGGTAAACGAATATCTTATTTTGTAGGAGATGCTTCCAATGCTTATGGTGAGGTGGTTTCTCCTCTTTGGTTGGCTCGTGGACGGGACTCTGGTCTTGAGTATTCACCTGCTAATGGCTGGGATAAGAATCGGTTGAAGACTTTTCGGCGGCATGTTGTTGAATTGGGAAATGCGGGACTTGTTTTTATTTATGATGAATTGGAGGCCGATACAGCTGTCACCTGGAGTTATCTTTTGCACACAATAGAACATCCGATGATTATAAAAAATGATAAGGGTATGACGCACATTACTGCAACGAATGCAGGAGGGGTGTCGGATGCTTATCTTTTTGCAAATGATAAACTGGAGATGAAGCAGACAGATCAGTTTTTCTATCCGGCTGTCAATTGGCTACGTGCAGATGACAAAGGATATTTTGCTCCATACAAAAATCACTGGCATTTTACAGCGATATCTCCGTATAGTCCGGTATACCGCTTTGCTACTGTTGTGAGTACACATGAACAGGGGAGCGGCGGCGTTGTTCCTGAAAAGATATCGGAAGATACCTTAAAAGTCGGTGAATGGATAATAAAAATGAATATATCTCCCAAAGGGAAAGCTACTTTTACAATAGAGAATAAAGCAGAAAACATTATTCTGGAATATGATGGAAGTACAAAGATAACAGAAGAGGAGCGAACTGTGACTTTGAAAGACCAGGTTCCGGAACTGGAAATTTAAATATACTGATACAGTATCCTTTTTCAACTACCCTCTTGCGTAATTCTGCAAGGTTCTGTTTGTCAGAGTGGCAGGGCGACGTAAGGGGGAGTCTATATAAAAAGTACTTCAGATATAGGGAATATAGAACGGAGTGGTCTGAATGGGGGATATATATAGAGTTACTTTTACTGGTAACTGTTTCTTCATGTAAATATTGTTGATTTGGTGTTTGCGTTTTGCTTATAATATAAAATAGATATAAACAATTTGCCGGGAAACAAGATAGGACTTAGTATGGTCCTTATGATTTTATGAATATTCCGGATTTGTCTTATGTTTTTCTTACCCTTGTCTTTCAATCTGATAAATCCAAAAAAAGATAGAAATACTTTGCCAATTCAAAGAAAAGCCGTACTTTTGCAAGCCGATTATTATCATAAAAGGATAAGAGATTAATTCATAGCAAGTTAATCTTCCTTTGTCCGGGGAAGATTAATAAGTGGTGAGCAAATTTTTAGTAGTAACATTTAAAAAACAAATTAAGAGTGGATACTTTAAGTTACAAGACCATTTCTGCAAACAAGGCAACTGTAACCAAAGAATGGGTTATTGTTGATGCTACAGACCAAACTTTAGGTCGTCTGGGCGCAAAAGTTGCGAAACTGTTGAGAGGAAAGTATAAACCAAACTTTACTCCTCATGTAGACTGCGGTGATAACGTTATTATCATTAATGCAGACAAAGTTAAATTAACTGGTAACAAATGGAATGACAGAGTTTATTTGTCATATACAGGTTATCCTGGTGGTCAGAGAGAAATGACTCCTGCCCGTTTGATCGCTAAACCTAACGGCGAAGACAGATTACTGAGAAAGGTAGTAAAGGGTATGCTTCCTAAAAATAGACTGGGAGCTAAATTGCTGAGCAATATGTATGTATACGCTGGTGGCGAACACAAACACGATGCACAGAACCCGAAATCAATTGATATAAACTTACTTAAATAAGATATAATGGAAGTAGTAAATGCATTAGGCAGACGTAAACGTGCTATTGCACGCGTATTCGTAAGCGAAGGTACAGGAAAGATTACTATTAACAAGAGAGACCTTGCAGAGTACTTTCCATCAACTATTCTTCAGTATGTAGTAAAACAACCGTTGAACAAGTTAGGTGTTGCTGAGAAGTATGACATCAAAGTAAACTTGTGTGGTGGTGGTTTCACTGGTCAGTCTCAGGCACTGCGTTTAGCTATTGCTCGTGCACTGGTTAAGATGAATGCTGAAGATAAAGCTGCTCTTCGTGCTGAAGGATTCATGACACGCGATCCCCGTTCTGTTGAACGTAAGAAACCGGGTCAGCCGAAAGCTCGTAGAAGATTCCAGTTCAGTAAGCGTTAATGTGCTGCCTGACGGAATATGTTTAGTATCTAAACTACCGGGACTCTTTGATCAGGCTACCCGGCGGTTGGTTTAGAAAAACAAAAAAGAAAGTAAACGATTTAAAGAAAAAACAAGATGTCAAGAACAAATTTTGATACATTACTGGAAGCCGGTTGCCACTTCGGACACCTTAAAAGAAAGTGGAACCCCGCAATGGCTCCTTATATTTTCATGGAACGCAATGGTATTCACATCATTGACCTCCACAAAACTGTTGCAAAAGTAGACGAAGCTGCTGAAGCTTTGAAACAAATTGCAAAATCAGGCAAGAAAGTCCTTTTTGTTGCTACTAAAAAACAAGCTAAACAAGTTGTAGCTGATAAAGCTGCATCTGTAAATATGCCTTATGTTATCGAACGCTGGCCGGGTGGTATGTTGACTAACTTCCCTACTATCCGTAAGGCTGTGAAAAAGATGGCTACTATCGATAAGTTGACTAACGATGGTACTTACTCTAATCTTTCTAAAAGAGAAATCCTTCAGATCTCTCGTCAGCGTGCTAAGCTGGACAAAACATTGGGTTCTATCGCTGACCTGACTCGTTTGCCTTCTGCTCTGTTCGTTATTGACGTAATGAAAGAAAACATCGCTGTTCGCGAAGCTAACCGTTTGGGTATTCCTGTATTTGGTATTGTTGATACTAACTCAGATCCTTCAAATGTAGATTTCGTAATTCCGGCAAATGATGATGCTACTAAATCAATCGAAGTAATTCTTGAAGCTTGCTGCGCTGCTATGCAGGAAGGTTTGGAAGAAAGAAAAGCTGAGAAAATTGATATGGAAGCAGCTGGTGAAGCTCCTGCTAACAAAGGCAAGAAAAAATCAACTAAGGCTAGACTCGATAAGTCCGACGAAGAAGCAATCAATGCAGCTAAAGCTGCTGCTTTCATTAAGGAAGACGAAGAGGCTTAATATATTGTAAGTAGTCAGTAGTAAGTAGTTAAGTAGTAAGTAGCAATACTTCTACTTTTTGTAGCCAACATTCTACTTGACTACTTAACTACTTAATACTTGACTACTTTTTTTATAAACGAACTTAAAATAGGAAAATATTATGGCTGTAACAATGGCTGATATAACCAAGCTGCGCAAAATGACCGGAGCTGGTATGATGGATTGCAAAAATGCGTTGACAGAAGCTAATGGTGACTTTGATGGCGCTATGAAAATTATCCGTGAAAAAGGACAGGCAGTTGCTGCAAAACGTTCTGACCGCGAAGCTTCAGAAGGTTGTGTACTCGTGAAAGTTGCTGATGGTTTTGGTGCTATCATTGCTTTGAAATGCGAAACTGACTTCGTTGCTAAAAATGAAGATTTTATTAAATTAACTCAGGATATTCTGGATGCTGCTGTAGCTAACAAGTGCAAGACTCTGGAAGAAGTACAGGCTTTGCCAATGGGTGACGTTACTATTGCTCAGGCTGTAACAGACAGAAGTGGTATCACTGGAGAAAAAATGGAACTGGATGGTTACATGACTCTGGAAGGTTCTGCTATTGCTACTTACAACCACCAGGGTAAGAACTTCCTTTGTACAATGGTTGCTTTGAGCAAAGAAGTAGATCCGAAGGTTGGTCACGAGGTTGCTATGCAGGTTGCTGCAATGAACCCGATTGCAGTGGACGAAGCTGGTGTACCTGCTGATGTATTGGAAAAAGAAAAAGAAATTGCAGCTGACAAAGCTCGTCAGGAAGGTAAACCTGAGAACATGATTGAAAAGATCGCTATGGGTCGTATCAGCAAGTTCTACAAAGAGGTTTGCTTGTTGAAGCAAGAATACATTCAGGATGGTAAAATGACTGTTGCTGAATACCTGAAGTCAGTAGATAAAGATCTGACTGTTACTGCATTCAAACGCTTTACTTTAAGAGCTGAATAATTCAGTAATAAAAAATATAAAAACGGCCGCTCGGAAATAGTTCCATAGCGGCCGTTTTCTTGTTTTGCATTATATATTATTCATCGCCTGTCGCACCTCCCCGTGCGGGAAGCACCACTAACCTATAGGTTTGGTTCTTGTATAACCTTCTTTTTTTAGGAGTTCAAGTATTTTTTGTTTGAAATCGCCTTGTATCATGATTTCTCCATCTTTTGCTGCTCCTCCTACACCGCATTTGGTTTTTAGTTGCTTTCCCAATTCTTTCAGGTCATTGTCGGTACCGACAAAACCGGTGATGAGTGTTACTACCTTTCCACCCCGGTTTTTACGGTCCAGTTGTACGCGTAGGTTTTGCTGGGCGGGGGCAAGTGTTACCTGTTCCTCATCGTCATCCATTTCATAATTGAAATCCGGGTTTGTAGAATAAACCACATTCAATCGTTCTTTCCAGTCATTATTCTTCATATCATTTATTCTTTTATATAAGGTCAAAGATAATGCAAACCGGGAGTAGAATAAAATGAACTCATTCATTTTTTATGTCGAGGGGCAGCTTATCTTTGCTTTTGGGCAAAAGTAATATTTTGTATTGATCCTTGCAATCTTTTGTGCTTTTTGTCGTCTAATACATATATTATGATAAGTAGTAACTATGACAGCTTTTTATTGAAACGCAAATGATCGCAGATTAAATGGCTGCGCTATACTTGAGCGATGATATTCTTTGCGTGAATCTGCGATAATCTGCGTTTCAGTAATAGTATCATATAATTTAGAACGATTACTTAGTAAAACAAAACTGGAATGAAAAGGTATTTATGGTTTATAATATTCTGTTTCTTAACTTTACCTTCTATAGCACAAGTGTTTAAAGGGAGAATTGCAAATGAGAAAGGAGAACCGGTGCCTTATGCATCTCTTTATTTGAAGGAATTGAGATGGGGATTTACTACAGATGATAATGGGTGCTTTCAAACAGAACTTAAACCTGGACATTATACTTGTGAGATTTCTTCGCTGGGATATACAGGACAGAGTCTTTCTATACAGATGCCTGTCGGAGGATTAGAAAAGAATGTTGTACTTGCTGAACGTATCTATTCTCTGAATGAAGTAAGTGTGGTAAAAGGAGCGGAAGACCCTGCGTATGCCGTTATGCGAAGAGCGATAGCCAATGCGCCCTATTATCGGACTCAGGTAACTGGTTTTACTGCTGAAACCTATTTGAAGGGTACAGGGAAAGTGAAAAGTATTCCTGCTGTATTAAAACTATCCAAGGAGGTAAGAACGGAGTCGAAGAAAATGTTGGGGAAACTTTTCTTGCTGGAAGAACAGCGTAAAGTTACGTTCAAAGCTCCCAATACTTGGAAAGATACGGTGAAAGCTTATAGTAATACTTTTCCGGAAGAGATTAAGATAAGCATGGGGCTGGCAACTGTCAATCTTTATAATCCTACCATTTTTGATAAGGTATCTCCATTGAGTAAAGGTGCCTTTTCTTATTACCGTTTCAAAATGGAAGGCTTTTATGCCGAAGGTGGTCATATGATAAATAAAATCAAGGTGATTCCTAAGAAAGATAATCCGCAATTAGTGGCGGGCGATCTGTATATTGTTGAAGATCTCTGGTGTGTTTCTGCAGCCAGTCTTTCGGTTCGTATGAGCGGATTAAAAACCATGGTAAAAGTGACTTGTAAAGAAGTGCAGCCTTCTGCTTTTTTAGCTACTTCTACCAGTATGGAATGCACAATTGATATGATGGGGCTCAAGGCGGAAGCGTCTTATTTAGCTTCGGTACATTATGAACGTGTAGAAACTGTTGGCGGATTTGGGATACAGGAACAAAAGACATCTAAGGCTACGGTAGCTGATCCAAAAATCACGAAGAAACAGGAAAAGGTACAGAAGCAGATAAAAGAACTCTCTGCAAAAGAAGATTTGACAATGAGCGAGGCTTATAAGTTATCCAAGCTGATGGAGAAATCAATTGTAACGTCCGATACGTTAAAATCTGAGCATAAGTATGAGCGGAGATCACTTGCCGACCGTTGGAATGTAGCAACTGACTCATTGGCAGATAAAAAAGATTCTCTCTACTGGGCGGCAGTTCGTAGTGTTCCTTTAAAACCGGAAGAGATCCAGAGTTATATTAATAAAGAAAAATTGATAGCTCCGAAAGATTCACTTCGGAAAGATAGTGTAAAAGGACGTTCTATCACAAGAAAGGTTTTGCAGGCTTTCTTTGTAGGAGATACATACCGGACTAAGAACAAAAAGGCTTGGTTAAGTTTATATGGATTGCCTTCATACATTCCTGAATATAATTTTGTGGATGGATTCTGGTTAGGAGCGCGTTTGGAAGGGGGAATTAAATTATCGGAGACTGCAACTCTTCGGCTATCTCCATCCATCTATTATACTACTGCCCGTAAATCGCTGGTAGGAGAAGGGGAAATAACATTGAATTATGCTCCGCGGCGTAATGGACAATTTTTATTGTCGGGTGGTGTACTTTCTTCCGATTATAATGGAGAAAGCGGAGAATCCAGGTTAATAAACTCTGTTGCTTCCTCTTTCTTTGGGCGCAATGATGTGAAGTTGTATGATAAGCGTTTCTTGTTTATTGGGCATGAAATAGAGTTGACCAATGGGTTGCTTTTTTCTGCATCACTTACCTGGCAGCAACGCAAAATGCTGGAGAATCATATATCGAGGAGCTGGTTTAAGCGAAAAGCAGAACCTAATATTCCCGCCAATAGTTCTTTTGTACCGATGCCAGAGAATGAATTATTAAAAGCTTCGTTTGTGTTGGAATATACACCGGCACATTATTACCGAATGATACGTGGAAGAAAAGTTTATGAGGAGTCTCGCTTTCCAACCTTTACACTCCGTTATGACCGTGCATTTCCTTTGGATGGAATGAAACCATCCCCTTCTTATCATCTGACTGAGTTTTCGGCGCGGCAAAAGGTTGAATTCGGCATGTTTAATAATTTTAATTGGTATGTGAATGCAGGTGCTTTTGGGGATGTTGACAAGATGCAATTTCCCGATTTTAAACATTTTGCAACAACAAGTCTGCCGTTTACGGAACGAACGTTTGATACGGGCTTCGCTTTGCTTGATAACTACGCTTATTCTAATAACACCCGTTGGGCGCAGGCCAATCTTTCCTGGTATACTCCTTATCTGTTGTTGAAGCAACTTCCTTTTCTGAGAAAAAAGAGGTTTGATGAAGCGTTGCATCTCCGTTCGGTAGTTGTATATGGCCGGAAACCTTATACGGAAATAGGTTATTCTGTGGGACTTTCTGAAATACTACGGGCGGGAGTTTTTGTAGGTTTTGATTGCCTGAAGTTTCATTCGGTTGGAGTATCTGTAAGTATTCCTTTGGCAATGTTCAGGGAGTATTAAGTTGCTATGTAGAAATAATGTTAAGCTTCTATGACATCTCTGTTGTATTTCAGAAAAAATAATGTAAATTTGCCAATCTCTAATCTTAAAGCATGAAAGAAGTGACAATGGATCGTCAGATACAGCATAAAGATAATATGAGGGTACCGGAACCTACTTTGCGCAGACTACCGTGGTACTTGTCTAATGTTAAGTTGCTGAAGCAGAGAGGGGAACGTTACGTTTCTTCTACACAGATATCCAAGGAAATCAATGTAGATGCTTCACAGATTGCGAAAGACTTGTCTTACGTTAATATTTCCGGGCGTACGCGTGTGGGCTATGAGGTAGATACCTTAATTGCTGTTCTAGAGCACTTTCTTGGCTTTACAGATATTCATAAAGCTTTTCTTTTTGGTGTTGGTAGTTTGGGTGGAGCATTGTTGCAGGACTCAGGCTTGAAACACTTTGGTCTGGAAATAGTGGCTGCTTTCGATGTGAATCCTGCTTTGGTAGGTACCAGTCTGAATGGTATTCCTATTTTTCATTCGGATGAATTTGCAAAGAAGATGCAGGAATATGACGTACATATTGGTGTGCTTACTGTTCCTATTGAGATAGCGCAATGTATTACCGATGTAATGGTAGCGGGAGGCATTAAAGCTGTTTGGAACTTTACACCGTTCCGTATCCGTGTTCCTGAAAATATCGTAGTACAGAATACTTCCCTTTATGCCCATTTGGCTGTTATGTTTAACCGATTGAATTTTAACGAAATCAAATAATGAAGATTATCGCTGTAGGAATGAACTATACTCAGCACAATAAAGAGCTGGGACATACGTTAATAAATCAAGAGCCGGTTATCTTCATGAAGCCCGATTCGGCGATACTGAAAGACGGTAAGCCATTCTTTATCCCCGACTTTTCGGACGAGGTGCATTATGAAACAGAATTGGTAGTACGCATCAACCGCTTAGGTAAGAATATCGCCCCACGTTTTGCGCATCGTTACTATGATGCGGTGACCGTTGGAATTGATTTTACTGCTCGTGATCTGCAACGCCGTTTTCGTGAATTCGGCGGACCTTGGGAACTCTGTAAGGGATTCGATAGCTCGGCAGCTATTGGCACATTTGTCCCGGTTGAACGCTTTGCTGATATTCAGCAGTTACATTTTAACCTGACAATTGACGGACAAGAGGTGCAGAGTGGATGTACGGCAGACATGTTATTTCATGTGGATGATATTATTGCGTATGTGAGCCGTTTTGTGACATTGAAAATTGGCGACCTGTTATTTACGGGTACTCCCGCAGGAGTAGGTCCCGTTAGTGTAGGTCAGCACCTGCAAGGATACCTTGAAGGAGATAAGCTACTCGATTTTTATATAAGGTAATATGCCTGTTTGCCAATAGAATGTTGGCTGCGTGATAACATTTGCATGGTAACCGGCACATTAGCAAATTAATCTATGCTTATTATGTACAGGGTACTTTACATTCTCATATTGTTTATCGTATTTCCGGTTTCAGCTCAGGATCGTTTTATTACGCTGGACTGGCAGAAGTTACCTGCTGTCCAAACTCTTCCGGAAATTTCTGAAAGCATTCCTTTGTCTGACGATTTCTATTTAAATAACTATGATGTAAAGATTGAGTTTCCGGAGTTTGTAGATCTGACTCCTGAAGCTGTCGTTGAGCTAATAGCGAAAGGGGTAACTTTGCCCGATTATCCTCAGGCTGAGGTTTCTGTAGTTACATCTGCTGATAAAGCTTCTTTAAATGTACGGTTCGTTCCGGTAGTTTACCGGAAGGGAATTTATCAACGCATTAATTCTTTTAAGCTTTCTGTTATTAGTACACCGATTTCTGCTACTACCCTTGCAGCAACAAGAGCAGCCACATTAGCAACTACTGAAAATTCTGTTCTTTCTTCCGGACGATTTGTGAAAATACGTGTCTCTGATACCGGAGTTTATCGTATTACGCAGGCTGAATTAAGGAAAATGGGATTCTTTAATCCGGATAAGGTGCGGATCTATGGTTATGGGGGGTATCTGCTTTCGGAGAAATTCTCAGAGCACCCCGCTGATGATCTTCCCGAGGTGCCTTTATATCGTGGAGGCGATGGAGTCTTGTTTTATGCCCGTGGTACCCTTCATTGGAAGAAAACCGGTGATACTTTTGTCCGTATAAAGAATTTCTATTCGGATGATGCTTATTACTTCCTGACGGAGAGTGATGAAAAGCCGGCCGAGTTTCCTGTGGAAGATGGTACCGGTAGCAGTTCTAATATTATTGAGACTTTCGATGCATATGCTTTGCATGAGACAGATGCTTATTCATGGGCGGCTTCAGGGCGGGAGTTATATGATTCTTATGACTATGTGGTAGGTAATTCACAAAGTTATTCTTTTACTCTTCCCAATATCACCGATGAAAGTGGCCGTATCCGGGTTGTTTTTACGGCAAGGTCTTTGGGAGCAGGCTCTTCCGGTAACACTACAATGACAGTTGCTATTGATGGACAAAATATTGGTACACAAGTTATTCCTGGAATTAATTCGAATAGCGTTAATGCTCATTATATAAAGGCGGGTGAAGGTACATTAGATCAACTCTGGACAGGTGATAAGTCGGAATCTGTTACTGTAAAGCTTACTCATAATCGTGCTTCCGGTATTTCAGGACGATTGAATTATATTATCTTGAATTATAAACAACGGCTACAGATGAATGGAGGGGCTCTTGCGTTTCGTGCTTTACAATCTCAGGGGCAAGCAAGTACATTTGTTATTTCCGGTGCAAATTCTTCTACTGTTGTATGGGATGTTACTTCGCCTTCAGAATATAAACAGATCAAAGGAACTTTGAGTGGAGACACTTATACCTTTACTATTCCAGCTAGTAATATCCTGCGTGAATTTGTGGCAGTTAATACTTCGGCTTCTTTTGGTGGAGTAGAGAGTATGGGAGATGTTTCTAATCAGAACCTTCATGCATTGAAGGGTATTGACATGGTGATTATTGTGCCGGACAGAACTGCTTTTGTTCAGCAAGCCGAACGTTTGGCAGAGGCACATCGTGACAAGGATGGGCTTACTGTAGAGGTAGTGAAAGCTTCACAAGTATACAATGAATTTTCATCCGGAACTCCGGATGCTACGGCTTATCGTCGTTTTATGAAGATGCTGTATGATAAAGCGACTTCTGCCGAAGATCGAATTAAGTATCTATTACTTTTTGGAGATTGTAGTTATGATAATCGCATGATTACAGCAAGTTGGAGGAATTATAAACCTTCTGATTTCCTGCTTTCTTTCCAGTTTCCAAACTCGGTGGATGAGACACAGTCTTATATGACTGACGATTATTTTGGTTTTGTAAAAGGTGAAGTGAGTTCGCTGACCAGTGGTATTCCTGATATTGGTGTAGGTCGTTTTCCTGTTCGTGTGGTTGATGAAGCCAAAGCTGTGGTTGATAAGACAATTGATTATATATATAATAAGAATGCAGGTCCTTGGAAGCGGATGACTTGCTTTGTTGGAGATGATGCGGCAGGGAATGATGATGATATAGGCTTTATGGAACAGGCTAGTGATCTTGCCGATAGAGTAAATAATACCCTTTCTGGTATGCGCGGAGAACGTATCCTTGCAGATGCTTATAAGAGAGAATCTTCAGCTACAGGCTATAGTTATCCTCAGGCAAATAAGCGGTTATTGCAATTGTTAGATCAGGGCTTGTTGCTCGTTAATTATACAGGGCATAGTGGTACAACTTCCTGGTCATCAGAAAATTTATTGACTTCTGCTGATGTTGTAAATCTGTCATCTCCTCGTTTATCTATATGGTTTACCGCATCATGTGAGTTTACTCGTTTTGATGCGGAGGCTACTTCAGCTGGTGAATTAGCTCTGTTGAATAAGAAAGGGGGAGCTATTGCGATGGTTTCGGCTGCAAGAGTAGTATATGATGATCCAAACAAAATCTTGAATAATAACTTTGTGGATAAGTTATTTACTCTACAGGATGGTAAACGATTGCGGTTGGGAGATATAGTTCGATTAGCAAAGTTGGCAGCAAGTAGTGATGGGGGAAATAGATTGAATTTCAATCTGATGGGGGATCCTGCCATAATGCCTACTTATCCTGATTATAAAGTGGTAGTGGATGAGTTCGATGGTCCTCCGTCTGATGAATTGCCTTTTATGAGAGCTGGTGCTAAAGTGACGGTGAAAGGACATATTCTTACTCCTGATGGTAAGCCTGCTGATGATTTTACAGGAACGGTTCACCCCTTGGTTTATGATAGCAAGGAGACTATTAGTACCCTTAATACGTTAAATAAGGGAGCTGTGACTTATACTGATCATAACAAGATTCTTTTCTCCGGAATGGATTCTGTACGTAATGGTCGCTTTGAACTGACTTTCCCTGTGCCGTTAGATATTAATTATTCCAATGAGCAGGGGTTGTTGAATCTCTATGCTTGTGATGCCGATAAGCGGGAAGCTGGTGGTGTTTTTGATCGTTTTCTCGTAGGAGGAACAGCCGATGATATTCCTACCTCTGGTGAAGGGCCTGATATAATGGTATATCTGAATACTCCTGATTTTCCATGGGGAGGCTTAGTGAATGAAACACCTTATTTTGTAGCGGAATTGGAGGATGAAGATGGAATCAATACTGTAGGAAACGGTATTGGACATGATCTTTCTCTTTGTATTGATGGTAAACTTACCTATTCTTTGAATGATTATTATACTCCGGTTGCAGGTAGTTATACCAAGGGGACAGCTGCATTTTCAATTCCGGCCCTGTCTGAGGGTAAGCATACTCTTACTTTCCGTGCCTGGGATATCATGAATAATTCTTCTGTGAAATCTTTGGAATTTGAAGTTGTGAAAGGGTTGCGCCCCGGATTGTTCTCTATAACTTGCAGCAAGAGTCCGGCTCGTGAAAGTACTACATTTATTCTTTCGCATGACCGCCCTGGTTCAGAGCTGAATGTACGTATAGCTGTATGTGACTTTGCAGGTCGGGAGTTATGGGTACACAATGAACAGGGAATATCTTCCGGTGGTTATTATTATGTAGACTGGGATCTATGTAGTAACGCCGGTCAGCGTCTGTCACCGGGTATTTATCTTTACCGTGCTTCTATTACTTCCGGTGATAGTAAGGAGAGTACGAAAACCGAGAAAATAGTCATTCTGGCACAATAAATCAGTGAAAATCCGGTTTATATGTACACATCCATAAGATTGGTTATGAAGAAAATATTTATATCATTTCTACTGTTTTTTGCTTTCTCTGTCAGTTTGTGGGCACAGAAAGATCAGTTCAATCCTATCAATACAGGTGTCAATTCACTCGGCATTGCTCCCGACTCACGTGGTGGTGGTATGGGAGACGTAGGTGCTGCTACCGACCCGGATAACAACTCACAATACTGGAATCCGGCAAAGTATCCGTTTACGATTGGGCGCGCAGGTGTATCTATCTCCTATACTCCCTGGTTGCGTAAATTGGTTAATGATATTGACTTGGCTTATCTGGCCGGATATTATCGCATTGGTGATTACCAAGCGATCAGTGGTTCGTTACGCTATTTCTCTTTGGGTGAAGTGCCTATGGGAGGGGATGCTACAACAGGTTCTACCTATAGCATCAGTCCTTATGAAATGGCAGTAGATGTGGCTTATTCGCGTATGCTATCCGAGCGTTTTTCTGCTGCTGTTGCTTTGCGCTATATCTACTCTGATTTGGCTTATAAACAGGATGAGGAGGTCTCTCCCGGTTCTGCATTTGCTGCTGATATCGCTTTCTATTATACAAATTATATCATGCTTGCGCAGCGTGAGTGTATGTTGTCTTTCGGGTTAAACCTTTCTAATATTGGTACGAAAATCTCTTATGATGGAGGTAATTCCAGCCAGTTTCTGCCTACTAATTTTCGTTTAGGTGGTTCGTTGTTGGCTCCGATAGACGATTATAATACGATAGCTTTCAGTCTTGATATAAATAAACTGATGGTACCTACGCGTCCGACTTTTGAGCAATATAAAGAAAAGTTCGGTGAAGATATGACCCAGGCAGAGTATACCCAGTGGTTACAAACAGAGGGCTATAATGATATCTCTCCAATCAAAGGTATTTTCAAATCCTTCAGTGATGCTCCCGGCGGTTTCAAGGAAGAGTTGCAAGAGATTCAATGGTCTTTAGGAGTAGAATATACTTATCATAACCAATTCTCCGTTCGTGGTGGTTATCACTATGAACATGAAAACAAGGGTAATCGTAAGTACTTCTCTTTTGGTGCCGGATTTAAGATGAGTGTATTCTCTCTTGATGCTGCTTACCTGGTGTCTACTGCGCAAAGCAATCCGCTTGACCAGACATTGCGTTTCACATTGGGTTTTGATCTTGACGGTATCAGAGATTTATTTGGTCGTCGGAGATAACTTCGGAATAATACCAATAGAACAAGAGGATGTGTCAAAGATTCTACTGACACATCCTCTTGTTTTTTCTAGTAGCTTTTCCTACTTCTGCTACGTGAATAAACCTAAAAAAGTCATCCAACTTCGATGTAATCCGGAGAAAAATAGATAGCTTCGGGCTGAAATTAATTTCTTACTGACTTTAAAGAAAAAGATATAAAAATGAAGATACGTGTAGGCTTTGGGTTTGACGTTCATCAGTTGGTAGAAGGACGTGAATTATGGTTGGGAGGTATTCTCCTGGAACATGAAAAAGGATTATTAGGGCACTCTGATGCAGACGTCCTGATACATGCAATCTGTGACGCTTTACTGGGGGCTGCGAATATGCGTGATATTGGTTATCACTTCCCCGATACAGCCGGAGAGTTTAAGAATGTTGACAGTAAGATATTATTGAAGAGGACTGTTGAACTGATTGCAACCAAGGGGTATAGAGTAGGAAATATCGATGCTACTATCTGTGCAGAACGTCCGAAACTGAAAGCACATATTCCTGTTATGCAGACAAAACTCGCAGCAGTGATGGATATAGATGTGGATGAAGTTTCTATTAAAGCTACAACAACAGAAAAATTGGGCTTTACAGGTCGCGAAGAAGGTATATCGGCATATGCCACTGTATTGATTGAAAAAATAGATTGTAAATAAACTACCCAAACACATATTCTAACCTTTAAATTATTAGTATCATGATTAAATTAAAAGTACTGTTTGTGCTGCTTTTCTCCCTTCTGGGTATTACATCTGGCTTTGCCCAAAACACAAAACTTAAGTTTAATAAGGATGGTAAATTTAAGATAGTACAATTTACCGATGTACACTTTAAATATGGTAATCCGGCTTCTGATGTTGCTCTCGAACGCATTAATGAAGTGTTGGATGCCGAGCATCCCGATCTGGTAGTATTTACCGGCGACGTTATTTATGCTGCTCCAGCAGACAGTGGTATGCACAAGGTGTTGGAACAGGTTTCTAATCGTAAGATTCCTTTTGTGGTGACTTTTGGTAACCACGATGATGAGCAAAAGATGACCCGTGAACAACTCTATGATTTAATTCGTGAGGTTCCCTACAATCTTCTTCCCGACCGTGGTAATGTTTCATCACCGGATTATGTGTTGACCGTAAAATCATCTTCTGATGCAAAGGAGGCTGCTTTGCTTTATTGCATGGATTCTCATTCTTATTCTCCGATGAAGGATGTTGATGGTTACAATTGGTTTACGTTTGATCAGATAGCCTGGTACCGCAATCAGAGTGCTGCCTATACAGCGGCCAATAATGGTCAACCGTTGCCTGCCGTTGCTTTCTTTCACATCCCCTTGCCCGAATACAACGAAGCTGCCGAGGATGAAAATGCGATATTGCGTGGTACACGTATGGAAAGGGCCTGCGCACCGAAAATAAATTCGGGTATGTTTACTGCGATGAAAGAATCGGGTGATGTTATGGCTACTTTCGTTGGACACGATCATGACAATGATTATGCGGTGATGTGGAAAGGGATCCTTTTGGCCTACGGTCGTTATACCGGAGGAAACACCGTATACAATCACTTGCCTAACGGAGCGCGGGTGATCGAACTGAATGAAGGTACCCGTACTTTCACCTCCTGGATTCGTTTGAAAGGAGAGGTTATAGACAAAGTATCCTATCCGGCCAGCTTTGTTAAAGACGACTGGCGTAAGCGCTAACTTCCTGTAATTTTACGTGGCTCAGGCGGGTATACTTCGAGCCACGTATTTTGTAGATACGTGCCACGCGTGCTGAACTTATGTGTATTATTTCGTCTGTTTGATATGCATGTTCCGTGGCGGGTATCTGGCAGGATTCTCCGCTTGGGCTTTTAGCCGTGAACCGGATAACTACCAGATTTCCGGAAGTATCGGTCAGTGTTACAATCTGCCGTATATAAAACTGTACAGTTGTACCGTTTATCCGGGTTTTATATGGGTCATCCTCTACTTTTACCTTTATGACTTTTAAGGTCAGATCTGCTACCTTATCACCTATGTTACCCAAAAAACGTCCTGTTTCCTGATTTTGTTTTGCTTTCCGTAGCATGAGGTCCAGGTGTATGGAGTGGTACACTTTGGCAATTTCCACAAAGCGTTCTTGTTTAGGGATTCTTGGGGTATATTTATAAGCTATCCAGCTCATATATACGGGATCTATTTTAAGTATTTCGTGTAAATAATGCCCACGGTATTTTCCGAAAGAGACAATATCATCTCCATTACTCAACATTCTTTTCTTATTATATTCCACAATGAGCAGGCAGCGTCTTGAGAAGTAAAACATGGTACTGGCCATTCGTAATGCTTCATAGATATCTGTCGAAAGATCGTGTATGAATAAGATGGATTGTTTTTGGGGTTCCGGCGAGTAAATCCACAGCGAATAACTATTATATCCCGGACGTGGCAGCACTATGAGATAAGCACCTGCTTCTTTGAAAGATGTTCTTCCCCGATTGTACTCATTTAGTTTGGCGTACAAGAGGGTTTCTTCAGTTTCGGGTATTCCCGGCAGTCTTGGATTAGCCATATTTATGAGATTTCTTATTTTCAAATATAGTGTTTTTTCCCGAATAATCAAATTATGCCGGGATTATTTTGTAATACTTCAGAGAAATGGATAGATTTGTAGTCAAAATATAGAATACAAAATAACGATGCAGGACAGACATACCAATCGCAAACGCTACTTTGATGAACTGGCTGTTAGTAGCCGAAAGTATTTTCTTCCCTACCTGGAAGAGTTTTTTCCTATCACTTCATCTACCCGTATTCTTGAGATAGGTTGTGGCGACGGGGGGAATCTTTTGCCTTTTGCCGAGCGACAGTGTTCTGTAACAGGCATTGACCTGGCTGAAACGCGTATTCTGCAAGCCCGTGAGTTTTTTGCTGAATCGGGCTGTGCTGCACAGTTCAAGGCTGTGAATGTTTTTGATATGACTCCTGAAAAAGAGAAGTATGACGTTATCCTGATTCATGATGTAATTGAGCATATTGGTGATAAAAGATCAATGTTGCAGCATATCCGGCAGTTTCTGGCTCCCGGCGGAGTTGTATTTATTGGTTTTCCTGCCTGGCAAATGCCCTTTGGAGGGCATCAACAGATCTGTCATAGTAAAGTAGCTTCTCACTGGCCATTTCTGCATTTATTACCGCGTCCTCTTTATCGCAGTGTGTTGAAAATCTGTGGGGAGAGTGAAGTCTGCATTGCTGAACTGCTTGACATTAAATCCTGTCGTACCACCATTGAAATGTTCGAACGTCTGGCTCGTAAAACAGGGTATTCCATTCGCCAACGTAAGTTCTGGTTTATTAATCCACACTATGAAGTGAAATTTCGGTTACGCCCTTGTGTACTTTCTCCTTTTATTGCAAACATACCCTATGTAAGGAACTACTTTACAACATCCTGCTTTTATATACTTGATGCCTCTGCGTGATATTCACCGGATATCTGGTTTATATAGCAGTTATTTCATACTTTGATACACTTTGTTTCAATACTATGAAACAAAGTGTATCAAACTGTTGAGAAGAAATTCTCAACGTATTGAGAAAAAAATCTCAAAGCGTTGAAACTTTTTTCTCATAGTAATAGAACAAGATGAAACAGATGAGATAAGTCCTTTATTGCTACCATTGATTCATTCTCTTTCATCCGGACTTACTTTTTTTCTGCTCCGTATGGCTATCTGAGCGGAATACTGTACATTTGCATGCATACAATAATCAGACTTTGCATGAAAGAACCAAATAAGCGGGTATTAGTAGGTATGAGTGGCGGTATAGACAGCACAGCCACCTGCCTGATGCTACAAGAACAAGGATACGAAATAGTAGGTGTAACCATGCGCGTATGGGGAGATGAACCGCAGGATGCCAGAGAACTGGCAGCACGCATGGGTATTGAGCACTATGTAGCCGACGAACGGATACCCTTCAAAGATACAATCGTAAAGAATTTCATTGATGAATATCGTCAGGGGCGAACCCCTAATCCCTGCGTGATGTGCAATCCGTTGTTTAAGTTTCGTGTATTGACGGAGTGGGCGGATCGCCTGAATTGTAATTGGATTGCTACCGGACATTACTCCCGGTTGGAAGAACGTAATGGGAATATATACATCGTAGCGGGAGATGATGATAAGAAAGACCAGTCCTATTTCCTTTGGCGTCTGAGCCAGGAGGTATTGAGGCGTTGCATTTTCCCTTTGGGAAACTATACCAAGCTGAAAGTACGGGATTATCTGCGTGAAAAAGGGTATGAAGCCAAATCAAAAGAAGGCGAGAGCATGGAAGTCTGTTTTATCAGAGGAGATTATCGTGATTTCCTGCGTGAGCAATATCCCGATCTGGATACGGAGATTGGTCCGGGATGGTTTGTCAATTCGGAAGGAGTGAAGTTGGGACAGCATAAAGGGTTTCCTTATTATACAATCGGGCAGCGAAAAGGGCTTGAGATTGCTTTGGGTAAACCCGCATACGTGCTGAAAATCAATCCACAGAAGAACACTGTAATGCTGGGAGATGTTGAACAGTTACATGCCGGATATATGCTCGCCGATCAGGATCACCTGATTGATGAGCAGGAAGTATTATCGTGCCGGAATCTGGCGGTACGTATTCGTTATCGCAGTCGCCCGATACCCTGCCGGGTGAAGCGATTGGAAGATGGACGGCTGTTCGTGAAGTTCCTTGCAGAGGCCTCGGCCATAACTCCTGGGCAGTCAGCAGTATTTTATGATGGCCGTCGGGTGATAGGCGGTGCATTTATAGCTTCACAGCGGGGGATTGGTCTTGTGATTGAAGAAAACAAAGATTTTTAATAGAAACCGAATATAAAGTATGAGAAAATTAATTTTGGCCGCTCTGCTTCTTGCTACTACCGGAGTATCGGCGCAACAGGACACATTGAAGTATCGCATCAATCTCAGAGATAAGGCTGCTACCACTTATTCATTGGATCGTCCGGAAGAGTTTCTTTCAAAGAAAGCCATTGAACGCCGTCAGAAACAGCGGTTGGCAATAGACTCTACCGACTTACCGGTGTGCCGTAAGTATGTGGATGCTATTCGTAAGAAAGGTGTGAATATTGTCACCATGGGAAAATGGGATAACTTTGTAACTGTGTCCTGCAACGATACGACATTGATAGATAAGATTGCCAGACTTCCTTTTGTCCGTGCTACCGAAAAGGTATGGATTGCACCCGATCCGGAGAATCCTACGATGGCTACCGAACGCGATTCATTGATAAATACCCCTCTGTGGATAAAAGAAACCTATGGACCAGCACTTCGCCAGATCCGGATAAGCAATGGCGACAAGCTGCATAAAGCAGGATTTAAAGGACAAGGGATGACGATTGCCGTGATTGATGCAGGTTTTCATAATGCTGACAGTATAGATGCGATGAAGAATATCAACATTCTGGGTACAAAAGATTTTGTAAACCCCCAAGCTGATATTTATGCCGAGAGCAGTCATGGCATGTGTGTACTTTCATGCATTGGTATGAATCAGCCTCATGTGATGATTGGTACGGCCCCCGAAGCTTCTTTCTGGCTCTTACGTAGCGAGGATGAATATTCCGAACATTTAGTGGAGCAGGATTACTGGGCGGCTGCCATTGAATTTGCCGATAGTGTGGGAGTAGATGTGGTAAATACTTCATTGGGATATTATGCTTTTGATGATAAATCAAAAGATTATCGTTATCGTGATCTGGACGGCCACTTCGCTTTGATGTCCCGCCAGGCTGCAAAGGCAGCAGATAAGGGTATGATTGTAGTGTGCAGTGCCGGGAATGCCGGTTCGGGACCTTGGAAAAAAACGACTCCTCCGGGAGATGCAGACAATGTACTTACGGTAGGTGCTATTAGTAAAAAAGGTGAATTGGCCCCCTTCTCTTCTATCGGAAATACAGCCGATGGCCGTGTAAAACCTGATGTAATGGCAGTAGGTTTAGGTTCGGACGTAATGGGGACGGATGGTGTATTGAGAAGAGCCAACGGTACTTCGTTCTCTTCACCTATCATGTGCGGTATGGTGACTTGCTTGTGGCAGGCATTTCCCAATCTGACGGCGAAGGAGATCATTGAACTGGTTCGCCGTTCGGGAGATCGTGCCAAATATCCCGACAATATTTATGGATACGGGATTCCTGATATGTGGAAAGCTTATCAGTCTGCAAAATGAAACAGGAAGCGCTGACTCTCTTTGATCTCAATGCGTTGGTGCGACGGAGCCTGGAACAATGCTTGCCCGATGAATACTGGATACAGGCGGAGCTGAGTGATGTGCGGTCCAACAGTACGGGACATTGTTATCTGGAGTTTATACAGAAAGATCCTCGTAGCAATAATCTTATTGCCAAAGCGCGGGGGATGATCTGGAGCAATGTATTTCGGTTGCTCAAACCTTATTTTGAAGAAGCAACCGGACAGATGTTCGGTTCCGGTATCAAAGTATTGGTGAAGGTGACTGTACAGTTTCATGAGCTATATGGCTATAGCCTGACTGTGCTGGATATTGACCCAACTTACACGCTGGGCGATATGGCACGCCGCCGTCGCGAGATATTGCAGCAGCTGGAAGAAGAGGGAGTACTGACCTTAAATAAAGAACTTGAAATGCCTCTGTTGCCGCAGCGTATAGCTGTTATCTCTTCGGTTACTGCTGCCGGTTACGGAGATTTCTGCCATCAGTTGCAGCACAATTCCCGTGGCTTTTTCTTTTATACGGAATTGTTTCCGGCTATGATGCAGGGTAATCAGGTAGAAGAATCGGTTCTGTCTGCACTCGACCGTGTGAATGCCCGGCTAAGTGACTTTGATGTTGTTGTTATCATTCGTGGCGGAGGAGCGACATCTGATTTATCCGGGTTTGATACTTATCTGTTGGCTGCCGCCTGTGCGCAATTTCCATTACCCATAATTACCGGTATTGGGCACGAACGTGATGACACGGTGCTTGATTCTGTGGCACATACCCGGGTGAAGACACCGACTGCCGCTGCCGAATTACTTATAAACCGTATGGATGAAGCTGCGGATCAGCTGGAATATCTGTCTACCCGTCTTCGCGAAGGTGCTTCTGCTTTTCTTGAACGTGAATCCGGAAGACTCTCGTCTTGCCAGGCTCGTATTCCCGCATTAGTGGTTCATCGGTTGTCGGATGCACGTTTTCGCCTGTTGACAGCAAGCAAAGATTTAATGCAGGTCTCTGCCGCTTTACTGGCTCGTCAGCGCCATCGCCTGGAACTGTTTCAGCAGCGTATCACTGATGCCTCTCCCGATAAACTCCTTGCCCGTGGTTATAGTATCACCCTGAAAGAAGGTAAACCCGTCACCGATACTTCCCAGGTATCTCCCGGTGACGAAATCATCACTCGCTTGCATCATGGAGAACTAACTTCAATCGTAAATTCAGAGTTACTTCAATCGTCTAATCGTAAATAAAATTATGTCTGTAAAAAAAGAAACCTATTCCCAGGCCATAGAGCGTCTGGAAAAGATTGTTCGTCAGATTGACAATAATGAACTTGAAATAGATGTGTTGGCAGAAAAAATAAAGGAGGCCAATGAAATAATTGCATTTTGTACGGAGAAACTGACGAAAGCTGATCGGGAAGTCGAAAAATTGTTGCATGAAAAGCTACAATCTAAAGAATAAAAGTTATTTTTGTTGTCTGATAGCAGAATTTAACTAATATACATACTAATATGAAAGAAATAGATTGGTCTAATCTGTCATTCGGCTATATGAAGACAGATTACAACGTGAGAATTAATTATCGCGATGGTGCATGGGGCGAATTGGAAATAAGCAGTAGCGAGATCCTTAACCTGCACATGGCTGCCACTTGTCTGCATTATGGTCAGGAGGCATTTGAAGGCTTGAAAGCTTTCCGTGGTAAAGATGGTAAAGTTCGTATTTTCCGTCTTGAAGAGAACGCGGCACGTTTGCAATCTACTTGTAGAGGAATCCTTATGCCGGAACTTCCGACCGACCGTTTTAAAGAGGCTGTTCTGAAAGCTGTAAAACTGAACGAACGTTTCATCCCGCCTTATGAAACAGGAGCTTCTCTTTATATCCGTCCGCTACTCATCGGTACCGGTGCACAGGTGGGTGTACGTCCTGCTAACGAATATCTCTTTGTAATCTTCGTAACGCCGGTAGGTCCTTACTTCAAGGGTGGGTTTGCAACTACTCCTTACGTAATCACACGCAAATATGATCGTGCAGCTCCGCTGGGAACAGGTATTTATAAAGTAGGTGGTAATTATGCTGCCAGTCTGCGTGCAAGTATGGAAGCTCATGAAGCTGGATATTCGGCTGAGTTCTATCTCGATGCAAAAGAGAAGAAGTATATGGACGAGTGTGGTGCAGCCAATTTCTTTGGTATTAAAAATAATACTTATATTACCCCATTATCAACATCTATTCTTCCTTCTATTACCAACAAGAGCCTTATGCAGCTGGCAGAAGACATGGGATTGAAAGTAGAACGCCGTCCGGTGCCCGAAGAAGAACTGGCAACTCTTGAAGAGGCCGGTGCTTGTGGTACTGCTGCCGTGATCAGCCCGATACAGCGTATTGATGATCCGGAAAATGATCATTCATATATTATTTCTAAGGATGGTAAACCAGGACCGATCTGTACAAAATTGTACCATAAACTACGTGCTATCCAATATGGTGACGAACCGGATACACACGGATGGGTAACTATTGTAGAATAATATTTATTTAATAAATCTTAATATCTTATGTTGAAACAAAATTCAGAATTGCGTGCAGAAGCACGTGTTGCTCTTACCGACAAATGGGTGATGGGAGCGGTTACTACTCTTGTATTTGGTGCTGTATCGGGTGCTGCTTCTTACATTCCGGTTGTTGGAACTATATTGGTTGCATTGCCTATGATGTATGGATACTCTATTGTGCTGCTGAGTGTAATGAGAGGCGGTGAAATGAACATCGGAGGTCTGTTTGATGGATTCAATGATTTCGGACGTATTGTTGGTACTAAGTTACTACAGGTTATCTATACATTTTTATGGACGTTGCTGCTCGTTATTCCTGGTATTATTAAGAACTATTCGTATGCAATGACGGACTTTATTCTGAAAGATCAACCGGAGTTGGCTAATAATGCTGCTATCGAAAAAAGTATGGCTATGATGGATGGTAACAAGATGAAATTGTTCTTGCTTGATCTTAGCTTTATCGGTTGGGCTATTTTGTGTCTTTTTACTTTGGGTATCGGATTCCTTTTCCTACAACCTTATGTACAATCTGCTCATGCTGCTTTCTATGAAGATTTGAAAGCGCAGACAGTTATAGAAGAAGAGGTTATTATTGAAGCTTAATAAAACTTTTATATAATATGGATAAATGGAGTGCAGAGAAATCTGTACTCCATTTATTTTTGCGATAATCTGCGTTTTTTATGTCTCCCTTCATAACGGACATTTCTTGGTTGTATGATACCTTGATAGAATTTGGTATAGACAACATAAAGCGAAAATTATCCTTATTAATAATATCATATGCTCTAATTTAACGTTATAACATTCCTTTCTGTATTAATATAAGGCTATCTGGATTTATTATTTGAAAAAGGGTACCGAAAGGTTCATAAATTCCTATTGGAACTTCATCGTATGCACGAAATCCAGGAAGAGTATCATGATAGGATATTAACTTACTTGCATTAATATATTGATTTCCTATACCTTCTTCACCATAATAAACAAATACATAGTTTCCAATATATGTATAATCCTTGATTAGTTTTCTCTCATAATATGGTTCGGCTATCATTAAAAAATAATCTTTACCTGCTTCTGAATAAAAATAGAAACTTAAAACTTTTTCTTCAATAGGACTCGTATATTTTTTATCTTTTATGTATACTATGAATTCATTTATGGCTCGCTTCATTGATTCATTAAAAATAGTATGGTAGTCATTCTGTTTCATAGTATCAGAATAAGATATTAGATTATTTTCTAAACCAGTTTGCTGGATTTTTCTATTGTTAGTACATCCTGTACAAAGCATTATAATTAAAATTATCCATATTGCCTTCATACTTATCTATCTTTTGGGTACTATAAAACGAAGTCCTTTATTATTAGTGACTTTTTATGTATAACTTTAATCTCAGGTTGTGTTCTATGAGATTGCGGAATAGGTATAGTATCAACTGTTGTGCCATCAGGTTATTGCGATAATAGTAAACTAATCAAAAAGGTTCTTTTCATAGGCATTATAGTTAAGTGTTGACAATATATATGTTATTTAGTACTAATCAAAATTTTTTAGAGAAATTTTGATCCAAGGAGAATAAAAACATGAAGATGATTAAAAAAACTTCATATTCATACCTCTGTCTTATGAATTGTCAATTCATTCTGTAATTCAAAGACCTTTCCATGTGTTACTGAATCAAGTTATCGTAGTTCTCCTCGCGGATACAGTAAAGTCATTTATAATTCTATGTCAAATAGGTATCGAATGACTATTTGACATCTATGAAATATTCTTCCTACCTGATTGCCGTTTCCGTCGAAAGTAAGTAACTTTGCAGGCAAACCAGATTGATTATATGGGAAAAGGAAAATTAGAGAAGTTTGCCGATATGGCAAGTTATCCGCATGTGTTTGAGTATCCTTACTCTGTGGTGGACAATGTGCCTTTTGAAATGAAGGGCAAGTGGAATGAAACATTTTTTGGTAATGATCATCCGATAGTGCTCGAACTGGGTTGTGGTAGGGGAGAGTATACCGTAGGACTGGGACAGATGTTTCCGGATAAGAATTTTATTGGTGTAGATATCAAAGGATCACGTATGTGGACCGGAGCTACCGAAGCCTTGAAAACAGGTATGAAGAATGTGGCTTTCCTGCGTACGAATATTGAAATAATAGACCGCTTTTTTGGCTCGGGTGAAGTGAGTGAAATATGGCTTACCTTTTCTGATCCGCAAATGAAGAAGGCTACCAAGCGACTAACTTCTACTCATTTTATGGAGCGTTATCGCCGCTTTCTCAAACCAGATGGAATCATTCATTTGAAGACGGATAGTAACTTCATGTTCACCTATACCCGATATATGATCGAGGAGAATAAATTCCCGGTAGAGTTTATCACCGAAGATCTTTATCATTCCGGCCTCGTAGATGATATTCTGGGAATCAAGACTTATTATGAACAACAATGGCTTGACCGTGGTTTAAATATTAAGTATATAAAATTTCTGCTTCCACAGCAAGGTGAATTGCAAGAGCCGGATGTTGAAATAGAACTCGACTCGTATCGTAGCTATAACCGTAGTAAGAGGAGCGGGTTACAAACAAGTAAATAATCAGATTTACGATTAGACGATTGACGATTTACGATTGAAGAATCTTTCTTCCTGTAGTCATAGGTAATCCCAATCGTCTTATGGTAAATCTAAGTAATTTCAATCGTCAAATCGTAAATCGTCAAATCGTAAATATTATGACACTTTATCCAAAGTTAATACTCGATGCACTGGCAACAGTGCGTTATCCCGGTACCGGTAAGAATCTTGTTGAAGCCGGTATGGTGGAGGATGATATCCGCATTGAAGGGATGAAAGTTTCTTTTTCCCTTCTTTTTGAAAAGCCTACCGATCCTTTTATGAAGTCGGTGGTTAAAGCTGCCGAAGCAGCTATTCTTACTCACGTAAGTAAAGAGGTGGAAATTGTAGGCAATATTAGTGTAAGAACCATTCAGACCGCACGTCCGGAAGTAGGAAAACTATTACCGCAAGTGAAAAATATTATTGGTGTTTCTTCCGGAAAGGGAGGGGTCGGTAAGTCTACCGTAGCGGCAAATCTTGCTGTGGCGCTTGCCAAACTTGGCTATAAAGTTGGATTGCTTGATGCTGATATCTTTGGACCCTCTATGCCAAAAATGTTTCAGGTAGAAGATGCCCGGCCTTATGCCGAAAAAATTGGAGGGCGTGATATGATTATTCCCGTTGAGAAATATGGGGTAAAACTTCTTTCCATTGGTTTCTTTGTCGATCCCGATCAAGCCACTTTATGGCGTGGTGGTATGGCAAGTAATGCACTGAAACAGCTTATTGGTGATGCCGACTGGGGCGAACTGGACTATTTCCTGATTGACTTGCCCCCCGGAACCAGTGACATCCATCTGACTGTGGTACAAACATTGGCCTTGACCGGTGCAGTTGTTGTGAGTACTCCACAGGCTGTGGCATTGGCAGATGCCCGTAAGGGTATCAATATGTTCACCAATGAGAAAGTTAATGTACCTATCTTGGGGTTGGTCGAAAATATGGCTTGGTTTACTCCTGCCGAATTGCCCGAAAACAAATATTACATCTTTGGGCGTGAAGGTGCCAAGAAACTGGCAGAAGAGATGAATGTGCCTTTGCTGGGACAGATTCCTATAGTTCAAAGTATTTGTGAAAGCGGTGATAAGGGAACTCCTGCTGCATTGGATGAGAATACAATTACCGGTCGTGCTTTCTTATCATTGGCTGCTGCTGTGGTCCGCCAGGTAGATCGGCGGAATGTAGAACAGGCACCTACACGGATTGTAGAAATGCATAAGTAATGCGAATCAGTAGTTGAAATAAGTTTTACCACAGAGTTTTAAATCTTTATTGAAACGCAGATGAACGCAGATTTTCGTAAAAGGAAACCTATAAGATAAAGAACTACAGTCTTTTTAATCTGTGTTCATTTGTGTTAATCTGCGTTTCATCAGATAATTAGACTCTGTGAAACTCTGTGGTGAGTTGTATTTATTCTTATTTATTGAGTACTTTCAACAGTTCACTCTTCATTTTATCTACTCCGGGAAATCCGGTTGTTTTATAAGTGATGTTTCCTTCACGGTCAACGAGCAGATAGGTAGGCACTCCTCTGATCTGGAATGAATTCATCAGATAACTCCATTGATCAGCTGTTACCCGGAAGTGTTCTCCATGAATGTCGGGTATCATGTTCTCCCATGTACCTTTTGGAGAAGTTTCTCCGGTCAGATAAATATAAACGATATCCCTGTCTTTTAACTCTTCCTTCATGGGGATCATAGCTTTGTTTGCCATGCGGCATGGTCCGCACCAGGTTGCCCAGAAATCCACTAATAAGGTATGCCCGCGATATTTGGAAATAATAGAAGCGAACAAATCTTCGTTACTTACCTCACCAGCCTCATTTATGGTAAATCCGGTTTTCTTTTTGTTCTCTTCTATTTTTGCCAGTAATTCATCGTTTTTCTCTTTCACTGTTTCCAGATAGACGGGAGTTGATAAAGCGGATATTTTTGCCAACTGTTCTTCTGTGACAGGTGTAAAGTCGTTAATTCCGTTTAGTACATTGGCTACTGTAGAAAGTTCAAAATAAATCCCTTTGTCTGTTCCTAATGCTTTGCTGAATGCCGTCCTGAACATGGGGCTTCCGGTGAGACGCGTATAGAGAGGAACATACATAGCTTGCGGGGTATTAAGAGAGGAAAAATCCTTTAGTACATTCAGAAAATCATCCGGAAGACTGACAGGATTATTCTTTATATATTCATTCACTTGTTCGTCCTTCAGCTTGTAGTTAATGATATGTACGCGTTGTATAATTCCGGGAACGAACGTGAGAAGTGATGCAGCCGATGCGTCTACAGCACAACAAAGCATCTCTTTGCAGGCTTTCGTTGCTTTAAGAGCATCAATCTGCCGGAGTTTCTCTTTATGTTTATTCAGGATATACGCTTTTACTTCTTCTGCATTTTTGTCTTTCAGGTCTTTTATGAACTGAGGATAGTCATCATCTATATTGGTTTTGAAATTCAGTTTAGCAATTTCTTCGGATGGTCCGGCAAGATATCCTCCGTAATAGACGCTTGCTTCATTGGATTTCTTGTCTTTATGTAGCTTGGATTGCCGGCGACAGATCTCACGTTGGTTGATGAAGAGATTGGTCTTTTCTCCGGGGGCTAATAAAAAATTAATCGC
Source organism: Bacteroides sp. K03 (assembly GCF_019734355.1). Classification (NCBI taxonomy): domain Bacteria; kingdom Pseudomonadati; phylum Bacteroidota; class Bacteroidia; order Bacteroidales; family Bacteroidaceae; genus Bacteroides; species Bacteroides sp. K03. The sequence continues at coordinate 28,569 of NZ_JAASHC010000009.1, read as the reverse complement.
TTCTGTTCCGTTGTAAAATGTAACAGGTGTTGTTGTAATGACTGGTATTTCGCTGGAGAATTGTCCATTATCATTTACTTTTATGTCTACTTTTTGTTCCAGGTTAACAGCGCCTCTAAGGTAGATAGTGAAGTTTGAAGACATTCCCGGTTCAAAATCAAGTATTTGCCCTTCTAAGAGAGCTTTGCCTTTTTCTATTTTGGGTGTAGGTAGGGTAGTAAGCTTTTTGGTTCGTTCTGTAGCTTCAGCCGGTAGTTTTAGCTTAGGCAACTTACCATCCAATTGTATTCCCCAGATTTTGAAAGCGCCTTCTGTATCTCCTTCGGAGAAATCGATAGAGGTAATATCTTTTGGCAGGGGTGGAAAGACAAGTTTAAATTCGGCTTGTCCGGATTCCGGCATCCAAAACTTTTGATCGGGAGTGATGCCGATACCGTGGCGTAGAGGATATAATTCACCGTCACTTCCTTTCAGAAAGCTACCGGAAGCAATTCTTATCCAGTTTTTAGGACGATAAAAAGCTTTGATATGTAGTACGGTTGCTGTGTCACTCAATGCTACTTTATCTATTTCAATGCTTGTAGAACTCCAGGCGGTGAAGGGAGGTTGTTCTATGATTCTTTCCTGGGCTTGTGTAAATGCTGTCAGACTTAGCAGAAAACAAGTGATAAGTACGAATGGTTTCATGGTGTTGTTATTTATGGTTATCTGCAAAAGTAAGAATAATATAGTTATTATTTACTACTTTTTTGGTAAAAAAGAAAGAGGTAATCACTATGATAAAAGGCGATTACTTCTTTCTTTTCAATTAATGTATTAAGAGAGAGTTATTGTTGAAGTTTGAAGGTGATAGGAAGTGTATATTGCACAGCTACCGTTTGGCCATCGTTTTTACCGGGTTCCCAACGTGGCATACCCATTACTACACGTATAGCTTCGGCATCCAGTGAAGGAGAGACACTTTGTATTACTTTCGGACTGATAACATGACCGTCTTTGTTGACTATCATCTGGATAACAACACGTCCCTGCGTTTTGCTCTGTTGGGCATCAAATGGATATTTGATATTTCTTGCCAGATAACTCATTAGTCCACTGGTTCCACCCGGATATTTGGGCATTATTTCTGCACTTTCAAGAACAACTTCCGGGGTTATGATGTCATCTTTGGGAGCATATCCTACAACTACCACTTCCTCCAGCTTACTGTCTTTTATCTCTTCTACTTCCGGTCCGCTCAATCTGAAAGCGATGGGAACTGTATATTTTACACGTACCTCTTTTCCTCTTTGTTTACCCGGAGTCCATTTAGGCATTGTTGACAATACACGTATGGCTTCTGCGTCCAGTTCGGAACTGACAGAGCGTCGTGCTACTGCCAGATTGCTAACCGATCCGTCTTTTTCTACAATGAAACGTGCTATGACACGTCCTTGTATACCTTCTTTTTGAGCCTTTACAGGATAACGCAAATTTTTAGCAATAAACTCCATCAGACCTGTTTGTCCGCCAGGAAAAACGGGCATCTCTTCTACAACATCAAAAATATCATCATCTCCAGTATTCACTTTTTGCATGGTGGCAGAAGGATCTTTATCGGTTATGTCTATATCGACAGGAGTTTCTTTCGGGATAGTAACTTCTTCTACTGTGGTCTGTTCTGGTATTTGTCCGGTAGCCTTTGTTACTTGTTCTGTTGACTTTTCAACAGTTTGTATTACTTCCCGTGCAAAATTTTTCGTGGTTCGGGCTACTGCTTCGATATTACTGATTATTAGTAGCAAGGCAGCCAATGGAAGAAATAGCAAATATTTAGTTCTTCCTATTTCTTTTGTTCTTTTCTTGTTCATCATTTTAATTCGGTTTTTGAGTGGTAAAACATTGAAACTATTATAGAGAGTTGCTGCAGCCTTGTGATGAGCCAGTCCCAACAGATGGTACTGGTATACTTTATAGTCATATCCGGTTTGCAGGACGCGTTGATCGGCCATGTATTCCAGATTATTTCGTATTTCACGCTTCATAAGCCAGATAAAAGGATTAAACCAACAGGCAATACACACCAGTTCACTGAATATTATATCTGCCGAATGTAATTGGTGGGCATGAGTCTGCTCATGAGTAAGAATCTCGGCAAGTTCTTCCTGAGTATGAGATTCCGGATGGACGAATATCCAATGGAAAAAGGAAAAGGGACCACTTGCTTTGTTTAATATATGTACACGTACACCTTGTATCTTTGTTACTTTGCACTGAATTCGTAAGCGGATAATACTGGTCAGTTGCATTATAAAACGGATAAATAGTAATATCACTCCGCATAAATAGATGATACTCAGAGAATAGAGGATCAATTCCTGCCAGTTTGCATCAGTTGGGGTTACTGTTTCTTCAAATACCACTTCGGGGAGTAGTGTCGTTGCATAAAAATCGGCTATTACCACCATTGGCTCATGTGCCTTTACCCATTCCTGAAGGTTGAGCATAGGATAAAGCAGTGAGACTCCCAAGAAACAAAGCAATGCTGTCCGGCGCCAATGAAAAAATGTATCTTTATAAAAGAATAACCGGTAGAATATATAGAATACTATAATTCCTACGTTTATCTTTAGAAAATAGGCAAGTTCCGGAGTCATAATATCATTGTTTATGGATTATTCTTCTTTTCCTTTTTCAATCATATCAATGATTTCTTTCAGATCATTAGTTGATATTTTTTGATCTTTAGCAAAAAAAGAAACCATTTCTTTGTAAGAGTTTTCAAAGTAATTGCGTACTACTCCGCTCATGAAACTACGTTTATATTCACTTTCCCGTATGGAGGGAGTGTATTGATAAGTATTACCTACCCGACGAGGTGTGACGTATCCTTTCCGTTCAAGATTCTTCACTATGGATGCTACGGTCGTATAAGGGGGAGCAGGTGGTTCGAATTTAGCTACTATCTCTTTTACAAAACAGTTTTCCAGTTCCCAGATGTAGATCATCACTTCTTCTTCTTGTATAGTCAGCTTTTCCATGGAGTATGTTTAATTACGATTATATTGCAAATCTACGAAATATTCGTAATTAAACAATAGTCAGTGGGTTAAATAATGTAAACTCAGTAAAGAAGTCATTGAGAGGTATGCCGGGCGGTGTTCATTATTGTACGGTTTTGAATGTATTTCACCACAGAGTAACACGGAGTTCCACCGAGTTTAAATCTTTATTGAAACGCAGATTAACACAGATTTTCGCAAAGGGAAACAAATGTATGATAAAGAACTACAGTCTTTTAATCTGCGTTCTGTGTTAATCCGCGTTTTATCAGATAAATAGTACTCTGTGGAACTCTGTGCTACTCTGTGGTGAGTTCATTTCCGATCAGATTTGAACCAACTATCCAACTACAGATTCGCATAAATTACTCCTTTAATCAGACAGGGATGTATCTTTCTGTTTATTTGTTTCCCTGTATTCCCTTGGCGTTTGATTGTACCGTTTGGCAAATTCTTTATAGAAGTGAGAACGGTTGGTAAATGCAGTCTTGTACATTACCTCCTGTATTGTCAGGCTGGTAGTTAGTAGTAATTTGGCGGCATAAGTCATTCTCTGTTCTTTTATAAAGTCTTTGGGAGATGGCTGGTTCAGATTTTTGAATTTGCGATATAAGTTGCGGCTACTCGTCTGCATGGCTGCTGCCAACTCTTCAGGGCCGAAGAGTGTATTATCCATGTTTTTATTTATTAGTTCTCTTGCTGTTTGCAGATATTCTTTATCTTCTTTTTGCAATAGCTGTCCACCTCCAAAATCGAATCCACTGGCTGAAGAGTTATAATATTGTTTCAGCTCTTTCTGCTTTCTGATAAGTTGCCTGATCACTGTTATCAGATATTGGGTATTGAATGGTTTTGGTATATAAGCATCGGCCCCTGATTCAATGCCTTCTATTCTTTCATCGGTTGTGTTCTTAGCCGACAGAATAACCAGTGGAATATGTACCGTGTGTTTATTACTCTTTATTTGTTTAGTCAGAGTAATTCCGTCAACTTTAGGCATCATAATGTCTGTAATGATCAAATCAGGGGTTTCTTGCTTTAACAGTGCCAACCCTTCCTCTCCGTTCTCTGCCGTAAGGATTGCATATTCATCAGATAATATATCTTTCAACATCCACAACAACTCTTTGTTATCATCAATAACCAGAATCGTTGCTTCCGGTTGCGGACATTCTTCTTCGGTAGTCCCATTTTCAGGCTCTTGTCTATTCATCTTATTTTTCTGTATCAATCTGGGAACCTCTTCCTGTTTTTGGGAAGAATTCTCTGTAATTTCCAGCTGAGGTAACGTTACGGTGAACTGGGCATACTGATTTACCTCACTTTCTACTTTGATTATACCTTGAAGCAATTCCACCATACTATGACAGATAGCAAGTCCCAATCCATTTCTGGAAGATAATCCCTTAATACTGTTTTCTTTGATATTATCCAATACGCTGTAACGGTTGAATATTAGAGGGATATTTTCTTTACTGATACCTTTACCCGTATTATATACTTTAACTTCCAGTTTTGTATTTATTACTTTTACAGATATTAAAATAGTTCCTTTTTCCGGAGTGTATTTAAATGCATTGGAAATGAGATTGTTCAGAATTTTTGTAAAACAACTATTATCACTTCTCCATATGATATCAGGGCTAACGTCGGTTTGGAGAAGGATATTATTTTGCTCAGCCAGTTCGCTGAATGATTCAATAATTTCCTGCGATAGTTCGCTGATATTTAATTCTTGTATATGGCATATCTGATTTCCTGTTTCCATACGGCGAAAGTCTATTACTTCCTGAATCAGACTGTTGAGCCGCTCTGTATTTGATTTAATAATTTGAGCGTACTTTTTGATGAATACATCACTGCTTTCATGATGTAATATACGCTCGCACGGTCCGTAAATAAGGGTTAACGGAGTACAGAATTCATGTGTGATGTTGGTGAAGAAACGCAATTTACCTTCATACATTTCTTCCTTATATTTTTCATTTAAACGTCTGGTAATAGATATTTTTCTCCGTTCATATTTCCATTTGATATATCTGAATATACCAATCATAAGACCTATTATAAGCAGTGCATAGATAATGTATGCAACCATGGTTTGATACCAGGGAGGGAGAATGATGATATGTATACTTTTTATTAATTCTTCATTATTACTCATTCCGTCATTATATCTCACTTTCAGGATATAATTTCCCGGAGTAATATTGGTAAATTGTGCCTCATTAGAGCGGGTATCCATCCATACATCGCTGAAATTTTCGAGTTTGTACGAGTATTTGCTGTTTTCTCCGTTGATGAAATCCATTGCAACGAATGATACTGCAAAAAAATTCTGATTATGATTGAGCACAATTGCCTCCTCATTACCTTTTGCTTTCTCAAACTCAGATATGCTATATTCTTTGTTGAAGATCCGTAACTTTGTAAAGAAGATCTCGGGTACAAATTCTTTCTTCTTTCTTTCCTCATTTTTGATCCATACAATGCCATCTACTCCTCCGAAAAAATATCTGTTTAGAGTATTATCCTGGAAATAAGCGTTATCGCTGAACTCAATAAGTTTTAGTCCGGTTTTATAATTGAGGTTACGAAAACTATTTCTTTGAGGATTAAACAGAATGATACCAGTATTGCTGCTTAACCATAGATTTCCTTGCCTGTCCTCTGCAATGCCGTGTATTGTGTTATTGGGAAGCCCTTCATTCTCGTTGAAGTTTTTGTAATCAAAACTTCCGTCAGGGAGCAGATTTAGTCTGGTTAGTCCATAGCTACTTCCTAACCAGATATTTTTATTACGATCTTGATGAATACATAATATGTCGTTCATTGGCGCTATACCGTTTTTATCAAAAGTGATCAGCCTGTAAGCCTCTGTTTGTATATTGAGCCGTATGACGCCATTACCACGCATACCTATCCACATAATAGAATCATTTTCAGGATAGATAGAATATATTTGGTTATATTGCTGCCGGTTGGAAATATTGAGGTTGACAGACCGGATACTTTTAGCTTCCAAAGTATTCCCTTTGGGTTGTACATTTATTCTTAATAATGTACTGCCGGAGCCCACCCATAATAGCGAATCACAAATCTCAACCATAGAATGCACTTTGGCTATTCCAATCTTTGTGTGGTTTACCAATGGATGTATTTTATGATCCCGGTAGGAATAATAGTCTAATCCGGGCCCATCAGAACCGATCCATAATACGGGATGGGTTTTACTGGGAACAAAGGCGAATACAGCATTATTAGTTAGTCCTTCCTGTGTAGTGAAGTGGGTAACGTTTGCAGCTGAGTATACTTTCGCCTTGTCATAGTCTTCTATACGGATAATGCCATTATCTTTAGTTCCCAGCCACAACGTGTTTTGAGGATCGGCATAAATGGCGCGGATGGGTCTTCTTTTATTTATGGGGAGTTGGTTGAGTGATACGTTATTAAATGTATATTCATCTTTTGTCCATGCATATACTCCCTGCCCGTCTGTTCCAATCCAGACGATGTCTTGCTGTTCATCCTTCCATAACGAGAATACTCCGCAGTTAATTTCAATCTTTTCCGGTGCATAATTTTTTGCAGCATCAAGATGTATTAACCCATTGGTCTTGAAAGCAATAAGGAGATCTTCATTATCGAATATAATGGAACCAATCTCTCCACTTTCATTGATAAGTGTTTTCAGATTTTTAATGAAACGTGTCTCCTGAGGTGTGATTGCATAGATATTTCCCTCTGAATCAACAATTATAACCTTTTTGTTACTGTAAAATACATACTTAATAGGATGTGGATGTCTGAAACTGGGATGTTGCACTATCTGAGGAGCCGCACTGTCTACCTGATTTACAGTATATTTTTCCATCGTTCCACGATGATTTATCCAGATGGTATCTTGTGCATCAATAACAAAGTTACTCACATTGTCGTGTGTCATGCCCTTCTGAATAGGAAGGTCAATAAACTTCTTTTGCTTTTTGGAATACAGCGAGAGAATACCGGGTTTACCAAACACATATAAATTGTCATGGTTGTCTTTAGCCACATATGAGTTCTCGCCAAATTCGTTGTAATACTCCTCAATAATATTACTGCGCTGTGATAACTTATTGAGCCCCCATTTGGTGCTGATCCACAGATAGACACCTTCTGTCTCTGTAATATTCTTAATAACATTGCTCGACAGGCTGTTCTGGTTATTTATATCCGGTTTATAGATATAAATATCCCGGCTATCATACATATTGAGCCCATCATAAGTTCCGATCCACAAAAAGCGTTCGTCATCTTGAAACAAACAAGCCACTGAACTGTTGGAAAGTCCGTCCCGGCTACTGATTTGTCTAAGGTTGTATGCATTGGTATTTCCTACTAAGCATAAAAGAAACAATAATAGAATGTGAAAGTGCTTTTTCATTAGTATATTATTTGCTTGGATAGTAATTACACGTACAAAGATATATTTTTTGCCGGAATTATATAATCTTCGTATTTTTTATAATCCGTAAAAGAGGCGCTAAAAGGGCATTTGGACGATTAACATACAAAACTGGCGAGAATGAATACATGTTGTCCTGCTGATAACATACTATTGGCACATATGAGAATACGTATTCGCCTATTATTGGCTATTTTTGCATTATATATTATAAACACATCTATATATCATGAAACGATTTTTGTCAGTACTCTTTTTAACACTTTTGTCTCATTTGGTTTTGTTTGCGACTCAGTCTTTAGGGAAGTTAGACTTTTTACGGTGTGAATATCTGGTCACTCCTTTAGGTGTTGATGTTCCGACTCCTCGTTTTAGCTGGAGATTACCTGTCAATCTGAATAAGCAGCAAGCTTATCAGGTAATTGTTGGCACAGACTCTGTTGCAGTAGCGAATGGTATCGGAGAAGCGTGGGATTCCGGAAAGATATTGTCTTCGGAGGTACTTACAATGTATGCCGGAAAGGCGATGCAGCCTTATACCCGTTATTATTGGAAGGTTTCTGTCTGGGATGATACTAATAATAACTATACAAGTGCCGTATCTTATTTTGAAACAGGATTGATGGGGATGCACAATTGGAAAGGCAGTTGGATTTCGGATACGCATGATTACCGTTTGAAACCTGCTGCTTATTTCAGAAAAACATTTGATACCGGACGCAAGATCAGGCAGGCACGGGCGTACATTGCTGTGGCTGGATTATATGAACTATCTATTAACGGTACGCGTGTGGGAGACCATCGCCTTGATCCTACTTATACACGTTTTGATCGTCGTACTTTGTACCTGACACATGATATAACCCAATTACTGCAACAGGGAGATAATGCTGTGGGAGTATTATTGGGAAATGGCTGGTATAATCATCAATCTACAGCAGTGTGGAATTTTGATCAGGCTCCCTGGCGTGGCAGACCTAAATTCTGTATGGATATTCGTATAGTCTATGAGGATGGGAAAGAGGAGTTTGTTTCTACAGGATCAGATTGGAAAACGTCATTGAGTCCGGTAATCTTTAATAGTATCTACACGGCTGAGCACTATGATGCCAGAAAGGAACAGGCCGGATGGAATACTCCCGGTTTTGACGATGAGAAATGGAAAAACGCTGCTTGTACATCGGCTCCTTCCAATTTAATTGTTTCTCAGCAGATGCATCCGGTTCGTGATGTGAAACAACTCAACCCGGTAAGGATGACTAAACTATCGGATACAGATTATCTGTTTGATTTCGGACAGAATATGTCCGGGGTTAGTGAACTGATTGTAACCGGAAAACCGGGTACCGAAATAAGATTGAAACATGCCGAAAGAATTGGGGAGGATGGAAAAGTAGACATGTCTAATATTGATTATCATTATCGTCCTACTGATGATTCTGATCCGTTTCAGACTGATATCTTCATATTAAGTGGAAAGGGAGAAGAGTCTTTCCGGGCACGATTTAATTATAAAGGTTTTCAATATGTCGAAGTATTGAGTAACGAGCCTATAGAACTGACAACGAATAGTCTGAAGGCTTATTTTATGCATAGTGATGTACCTGTTGTTGGAAAAGTGACTTCATCGAGCGAACTATTGAATAAAATATGGGAAGCAACCAATCGTTCTTATTTATCCAATCTGTTTGGTTATCCCACTGATTGTCCTCAAAGAGAGAAAAACGGCTGGACAGGCGATGCACATATTGCTATTGAAACTGCGCTTTACAACTATGATGGCATTACGGTTTATGAGAAGTGGCTGGCCGATCATCAGGATGAACAGGCTCCTAATGGTGTATTACCGGCTATCATACCTACCGGAGGATGGGGCTATCATTGGGGAAATGGAGTGGATTGGACCAGTACGATAGCTATTATTCCATGGAATATTTATCTGTTTTATGGCGATAAACATTTGCTCGAATCTGTATACGATAATATAAAGCGGTACGTAGATTACTTGAATTATACCTATCCTTCCGGTATTACAGACTGGGGCTTGGGCGATTGGATTCCTATAAAGGCACGTTCTTCAAAAGAACTGACTTCTTCTATTTATTATTATGTAGATACCGATATTCTGGCTAAAGCAGCTAAATTGCTGAATAAACAGCGTGATTATGAGAAATACTCCGCTTTGGCTACAAAAATAAAGAATAGTATCAATGCCCGCTTCCTGGACGAGCAGAAAGGAATTTATTGCAGTGGACACCAAACGGAACTCAGTACACCTCTATATTGGAATATTGTTCCGGAGCATATGAAGGAATTAGTAGCAAAGAATCTGGCCGAAAAGGTGGAGAAAGACCAAAGTATGGATGTTGGTTTATTGGGAAGCAAAGCGATTCTTAACTCCTTGAGTGAGAATGGATACGCTGATTTAGCCTATAAATTGGCTTCCAAAGATACCTATCCTTCCTGGGGATGGTGGATTAAGAATGGAGCTACCACTCTTTTTGAAAATTGGCGCACAGACGGTTATCGGGATATTTCATTGAACCATATCATGTTTGGTGAAATCAGTGCCTGGTACTACAAGGCTTTGGGAGGTCTGTTTCCGGATGCATCTGCCCCTGGTTTTAAACATATTATTTTAAAACCTAACTTTGTAACCGGATTGAATTCTTTTGAGGCCAGTCATGTTTCACCTTATGGGGAAATAGTTTCATCATGGAATAAAAACAAGAATAAAGTTCAGTATATGGTAACGGTTCCTTCAAACACTTCTGCTTCATTGTATCTTGACGCTGCTTATACTGTTAAAAGTAAGGAAATCAAGTCGCAGATTTTATCTGCACAAAGAGAAGAAGGAAGTATAAAACTTACTCCCGGAACGTATCATTTTGAGATTAGAATTAAATAAGAATATACATACTAACATGACAATAATAAGAAGAGTGGGTAGCGTTTTGCTGTTTTTGATGATTACCGTAGTTGGTTGGGGGCAGCATACAGATCCGAGAACGCGTACATATATCGCGCCGACACGTATTGTTTGGCAGTATAACGGTAGTGGTGGGTTAATTCATAATATTAATGCATTACTGAAACCCGGTGATGGACAAGGGGTATTAACCAATCGCAATTTGTGCCTGCTGAAAAGTACCGGCGGTGAATATCCTTCTTTTCTGGTCGACTTTGGAAAAGAGATACAGGGAGGGTTACGTATTGTTACCGGGCGTTCAAAAAGCAAAGAGCCGGTAAAGATTCGTATCCGTCTGGGTGAATCCGTGAGTGAAGCAATGACTCCTGTTGGGACAAAGGGAGCCATGAATGATCATGCCATGCGTGATTTTACGATGGAACTTCCATGGCTTGGGACTGCAGAGACTGTACATAGTGGTTTCCGTTTTGCACGTATTGACTTATTAGATGCCGATACGGAATTGTTATTGAAAGAGGTCAATGCAGTATCTGTGATGCGTGACATTCCTTATCGTGGTTCTTTCCGTTGTAATGATGACCGGCTGAATGAAATATGGATGACCGGAGCCTATACCGTTCATTTGAATATGCAGGAATATTTGTGGGATGGCATTAAAAGAGACCGCCTGGTGTGGGTAGGAGATATGCATCCCGAAGTAATGACTATCAGCTCTGTTTTCGGATTTAATGAGGTTGTTCCCCGAAGTTTGGATTTATCCCGTGATACCACTCCGCTTCCGGACTGGATGAATAATATCAGTTCTTATTCTTTATGGTGGATTCTGATTCATAAAGAATGGTATCTGTATCAGGGTGATTTGGAGTATCTGAAACAGCAGAAGGACTATCTGACTGGTTTACTAAATCATTTATTGACCAAAGTAGACGAATCCGGTAAAGAGCATTTAGACGGGAAGCGTTTTCTTGATTGGCCTTCCGAGAGGAATAGGCAAGGAATTAATGCTGGTTTGCAAGCTCTTTTATCGATGACTTTTGATGCAGGTGCTATGCTTTGTGAAGCGTTGGGCGATAACGTTTTGGCGGCTACTTGTGCTGAAGTGAGTACTCGCATGAAACAACATGTACCCGATGCAAACGGTTCCAAACAAGCTGCTGCACTGCTTGCTTTGGCAGGTTTGGTAGATGCTGCTGAAGCCGATAATAATGTAATATCAGTAGGAGGAGCCAAGAATTTTTCAACTTTCTATGGATATTATATGTTGCAGGCACAGGCTAAAGCCGGTAATTATCAGGGAGCTATTGATGTAATCCGTACCTATTGGGGCGGAATGCTGGATATGGGAGCTACTACTTTCTGGGAAGATTTCAATTTGGAATGGATGTCTGGTTCTGCTCCGATAGATGAACTGGTTCCTGTAGGGAAAAAAGATATTCATGGAGACTTCGGGAATTTCTGTTATAGCAGGTTGAGGCATAGTCTTTGTCATGGTTGGGCTTCAGGACCTACTGCCTGGCTGAGTGAGCATGTTTTAGGTGTGAAAGTGATGACTCCGGGTTGTCGTACTCTAAAGATAGAGTCTCATTTAGGTGATTTGGAATGGGTGGAAGGTACTTTCCCGACTCCAAAGGGAGATGTTCATATCTCTCATCGCAAACAGAATGGTAAGATAGTAACAAAAGTAAAAGCTCCTAAAGGTGTGAAGATTATTGATTGATAACCTAATGGAACTTTTTTAAATAAGTGGTTTTATGAGAAAGATTTTTATCTCATTGTTATTAATATTAAGTTGTACATATATGCTTCATGCAGAAAGTCGGAAGGGAGCTCAATGGATAACTTCCATTGAGGAAGATGTAGATAATCCTAATACTTGGATTGCTTTTCGGCGGGATATTTTGATAAAAAAGGTTCCTTCGGAAGTAATAGCTCAGATTGGCGTAGATAGTAAATACTGGCTCTGGATAAATGGTAACCTCGTTGTATTTGAAGGTGGATTGAAACGAGGCCCTAATCCCGAAGACACTTACTATGACGAAGTGAATATTGCTCCTTATCTGAAGAAAGGAGAAAATAAAATAGCCATTCTGGTCTGGTATTTTGGGAAAAATGGCTTTTCTCACAAAAGTAGCGGGAAAGCCGGACTAATATTTAAAGTGAAAGATGATAAGTTGGATATTATAAGTAATTCGGAATGGCTTTGTAAAGTCCACCCGGCTTATGGTAACACCGGCAAACCTTATCCTAATTACCGCTTACCGGAATCTAACATTCATTTTGATGCACGATATGATATTACCGGTTGGCAAACAGAGGATTGTAGAAAATACGCTTTCGAAAATGCGAGAGAATTGGGAGACTGGGGAGTAGGCCCTTGGAATAAGTTGGTGAAACGACCTATTCCGTTTTGGAAAGACTTTGGTATAAAGCCGCTTGAAATGCAGCGTATTCCGGGAAACGATAAAGATACAATTATTGCCCGGTTTCCCTATAATATGCAAATGACTCCAGTATTGGATGTAACAGATACTCAGGGCGGAAGCTTAATCTCTATATCCACAGACCACTCCGTGGCAGGAGGGGCAGAAAATGTAAGAGCTGAATACGTCACAAAACGAGGAAAGCAAACTTATGAGTCTTTAGGATGGATGAATGGGCATAAACTGATTCTTGTATTACCGAAAAGTGTAACTGTTAATGCTCTGTCTTATCGGGAAACCGGTTATGATACGGAACCTATCGGTAGCTTCTCTTGCGACAATGAGTTTTATATGCGTTTCTGGGAAAAAGCGCTTCGGACATTGTATGTGAATATGCGTGATACCTACTTTGATTGTCCCGATAGAGAGCGGGCCCAATGGTGGGGAGATGTAGTGTTGCTTATGGGCGAAAGTTTCTATACGTATTCTCCTACAGCACATGCTTTGATGAAGAAAGCAATTTATGAACTGGTCGGTTGGCAAAAGAAAAACGGTGTACTCTATGCTCCCATTCCTTCCGGACGCTCGGATACAGAACTCCCCGGACAATCATTGGCAAGTATCGGGCGTTATGGTTTTTGGAATTATTATTTGAATACGGGAGATAAACAGACGATTGTTGATGCTTATCCTAAAGTTAAGAAGTATCTTGGACTTTGGCAACTGGATGATACAGGTCTGACTGCTTTTAGAAGTGGCGGGTGGACTTGGGGAGACTGGGGAGACCATCGTGATATTCGTCTTATCTATGCCGGATGGCATTATCTGGCATTGGATGGTGCAGCAAAAATGGCCGATGTTTTAGGGTATGAAGGCGATGCTGAAATGTATCGGGAAATAATGAAAAAGCTGAAGGTTGGTTATAATAAATGTTGGAATGGTTATGCCTACAGACATCCGCAATATCAGAAAGAGACGGATGACCGTGCACAAGCATTGGCTGTTATTACAGGTATTGCGGATCAAACCCAATACGACGAGATTTTTAACTTGTTTAAATCACAAAAACATGCCAGTCCTTATATGGAAAAGTATGTTATGGAGGCCCTTTTCATTATGGGACAAAGTAATTATGCATTGGAGCGTGTACAATCTCGTTTTGCTCCGATGGTTGACAATAAAGAGTATTCTACGCTGTTTGAAGGATGGGATATTGGTGAGAAAGGATTTGGAGGAGGTACCGTTAATCATGCATGGAGTGGAGGTGCTTTAACCGTTATTGCCCAATATCTGTGCGGTGTGGAACCATTGAAACCTGGATATGAATTATTTAAAATAGAACCTGATCTTACTTCTTTTAAACAGGCATCTATTACTGTTCCCACAATTGCCGGGCTGGTTAAATCTGCTTTTATAATAGAGCCGGATGTATTTTCCTTAGAGATCTCTGTGCCCCGGAATACTCAGGCCATTGTATATTTACCTGCTGAGCTAGTATTTGATATTTCAATTAATGGTAAGACTCCGTCTGAAAAATATAAGGTAGATATTCGCTTTGAGAAAAAGGGAAAACAGGCTTATCTATTCAATGGAGGTGATTACAGGATTGTAGGAAAGAAATAATATGTGAATCGGATTTTATTTGTGTAAAGAGTACATTTTACCAGGGCAGCTATATTCTGGTAGGATACATCCGTATGAAACCCAAAACAGAACTCTCTGTCGCTTTGAACATCATTTATGATTGCGGCAGAGTTTTTTTTGTATATTTCAATTTCTTATTTTGTAGTATACCTATTATACTAAACTGTGTCCTTTATATTATTCTTGCTTGAAATATATTTCTTTTTGTTACTCGTCTATTAATAAGCAAGAACTCTTTTCATGGTTGTATTTTTTGTGGTAGTAATAATCAAAATTCTCTGTAGGAAAATTAGAATAAACAATGTATATATAATACTTTGTATCTCATTTTTCCTTGTGTTTTTCGAACTTGCAGATTAAATACTTTATGTATATATTGCCACTCAGTTTTTATAAAATCAGTCTAATACGAAACACTTGTTAAGGGGGTATTTTATCGAAAATAAAATGATTCCCAGATTTTTTGAGATATAAAAATGAGACTGTTATGACGCTAATGACCTCATTGTTTATATAGCGATAACCTACTTTAAGAATAAAAAAAAGAATGTGATCATCTGGCCATAACTTCCTGTGAGTATTGATTGTAGGGTATATTGTATTCAATTACGCCAAAAATGTATTTTAAATGTCACTGTACAGATTGGGCATATTAATGGCGAGATTAGGCATAGTGACCTTGTCTGTTACGACTTATATTTGCTTTCAGAAACAACATAGAATGATGTTTTTAATTGGTATTTCAATTCAGGTAAAAAAAGATTTGTTGATGTGAAGCTGGAAGTAATTGAGAGGGAGTAAAGAAGTACAAGAATAGAATTGTTTTCTTCTCCCACTCTTTACTCCAAAAAAGAATTGTTTAACCTTATTATATAATGAGTATGAAGAAATATCCTCCTTAGTGATATATCAATCGTGTATAATCTATAAAAATGAAGTGTAAACTCTAAATCTATCAGCCTATGTAGTATGAGTGAAGTGTTCTGTTGAATTATAAGAAATCGGGAATTTCTTATGAATAGTTCCTTTTTTAATTAATCAAATATTTAAACTATAGAAAAATATGCTTTATAGGAATTGTATAATACGTAATGCTCTTGGAATAGTCCTTTGTTCCATAATGATAGGGAGTCAAGCGTTTGCTAATGTGAAGGAAGACTCGGGCAACGCTATGGAACCGAAAGAGGTACAGCAGCAATCTATTAAAATTAGTGGTATTGTCTCCGATGATCGTGGAGAAACTATTCCAGGTGCCACTGTAATGATTAAGGGTACCACAGTCGGTACTACAACAGACTTAAATGGAGAATATAGTATTAATGTACCCAACGCTAAAGCCGTTTTAGAGTTTCGTACTATTGGTTATAAGCCCGTAGAAATAGCAGTAGGTACCAAACGCATTATAAATGCAGTGTTGTATGAAGATGCACAGACGTTGGATGAAGTAACGGTAGTAGCTTTTGGTAAACAGAAGAAAGAGAGTCTCACCTCTTCCATTACTACGGTGAAGCCCGCAGAATTGAAAGTACCGGTGAGTAACCTGACAACAGCCTTGGCTGGTAGTGTGGCAGGTATGATTGCTTACCAGCGAAGCGGTGAGCCGGGTGCCGATAATGCCGACTTCTTTGTTCGTGGTATCACTACATTTGGTTCCAATACAAATCCATTGATTTTGATTGATGGCGTTGAGTTGACATCTACTGACCTGGCGCGTCTACAACCGGATGAAATAGAAAGTTTCTCTATTATGAAAGATGCTACTGCAACGGCTCTTTATGGAGCTCGTGGTGCTAACGGTGTAATTTTGGTTACAACTAAAACGGGTAAGAATGGTCCGGCTAAAATTCAGTTACGTGTAGAAAACTCAATTTCTATGCCTACACAGAATATTGAATTGGCTGATCCGATTACTTATATGAAACTGGAGAACGAAGCTGTTCTTACGCGTAATCCGTTGGGCCAATTACCTTATTCGCAAAGTAAAATAGAAAGAACTGCTGCTGGTTATGATCCGATACTTTATCCGGCTAATGACTGGCAAAGTATGTTGATGAAAGATTTTACGATGAATCAACGTGTCAATTTGAGTGTAAGTGGTGGTGGAGGTGTAGCGCGTTACTATGTAGCTGCTTCTTTCAATAGAGATAATGGCTTGTTGAAAGTAGACAAGCGGAATAACTTTAATAACAACATTCAGGATAATATTTATAATCTGCGTGCAAACGTCAATATCGATGTTTCTAAAACGACTGAAATGATTGTCCGTTTGAATGGTAACTTCGAGGATTATACCGGTCCATTGAAAAGTGGTTCTGATACGTATAAGATGATTATGCATTCAAATCCTGTTATGTTCCCTGCTTATTACTCGGCTTCGGATGCCAATATAGTAGCTTCACATATTTTGTTTGGTGGTGCTATTATGGATGCACAAAAGGGGAATTATTATACCAATCCTTATGCAGAAACAGTGCGTGGATATCAGGATAAAACACGTTCTCAGATTTTGGCTCAATTGGAATTGAAGCAAGATTTGAAATTTATTACAAAAGGTTTATCGGCACGTGTTATGCTGAATATAGCTCGTTTGTCTCAGTTTGCCGTAAATAGAAGTTATACTCCTTTTTATTATACAATGACTTCTTTTGATAAGAATACCGGGCAATATGTACTTAACTGTTTAAATACTGAAGGGAATGGACGTGGTACTGAATATCTGGGATTCTCCGAAGGTGCCAAAGTTATGACAAGTTCTAATTATTTAGAAGCGGCAGTTGATTATAATCGTACGTTTGGAAAACACGGTGTGAGTGGATTATTGGTATTTCAGGGACGTGAAGAACGTGAAGGACAAGCTAACAGTTTGCAACTATCATTACCATCCAGGAATATAGGTCTATCCGGTCGTGCAACTTATTCTTTTGATCAAAGATACTTTGGAGAGTTTAACTTTGGATACAATGGTTCTGAACGTTTTGATAAAAAACATCGTTTTGGCTTTTTCCCGTCTGTTGGTGTGGCATGGGTAGTTTCTAACGAAAAATTCTTTGAACCCGCGAAAAACATCTTTTCTAATTTAAAACTCCGTTATTCTTTTGGTCTGGTTGGTAATGACCAGATTGGTAGTAGCACAGACCGTTTCTTCTATTTATCTGAGGTAGAAATGAATACCGGTGGTTATACATTCGGTCGTGATTTTAAGAATAAAATATCTGGAGTAGCGATAAAACGTTATGCCAATCCTGATATTACATGGGAAATTTCTCGTAAACAGAATTATGCACTAGAATTAGGGCTTTTTGATAAGTTGAATATAATAGCTGAATATTATACGGAATATCGTAAGAATATTCTGATGACTCGTGCAGATATACCTTCTACGATGGGGCTGGCAGCTGCATTAAGATCTAATGTCGGTGAAGCATCTGCCAAGGGAGTTGATTTGAGTCTGGAGTATCAGCAGGTTTTCAATAAGGATCTATGGGCATCAGCTCGTGCTAATTTCACATATGCTACTAGTAAGTACGAAGTATACGAAGAATCGGCTTATAAAGAACCTTGGAGATATAGAGTAGGTAACTCATTGGCGCAACAGTATGGCTATATTGCAGAGCGCCTGTTTGTAAGTGATGAAGAAGCAGCTAATTCTCCGAGTCAGATTGGCGTTAATAAAGATGATAAAGCAGAACCTGCACGTGGTGGTGATATTAAATATTTGGATGTGAATAATGATGGTGTGATCGATGAAAAAGATATGGTTCCTATCGGTAACCCTACGACTCCGGAAATTGTGTATGGTTTTGGCTTTTCTGCCGGCTATAAGAATTTTGATTTCTCTGTGTTCTTCCAAGGATCGGCTAATACCTCATTTTGGATTGATGCAAATGCCACTGCTCCTTTCCAGGATAATACACAGTTGTTAAAAGCATATGCGGATAGTCATTGGGCCGAAGATCATCAGGATGTATATGCAGTATGGCCGCGATTAAGTCGTACTAAGAATGTGAATAATACAGTACAGAGTACTTGGTTTATGCGTGATGGTGCATTTATGCGTTTGAAGCAAATGGAAATTGGATATACGTTACCAAGAAAAGCTCTGAATAAGATGCACCTGTCTAATCTTCGTTTTTATTTGAGCGGAAACAATCTGTTGAAATTTAGTTCATTCAAATTGTGGGATGTTGAAATGGGTGGTAATGGTTTGGGATATCCATTGCAGCGTGTGTTTAATATTGGTTTTAATTTGAGTTTTAATTAATAGCAATTATGAGAAAGAAATTTATATATATAGGAATGTTGGCTTTAATGCCATTCTTCAACTCATGCGCAGATTATCTGGATGTGGTTCCGGAAGGAACAGCTACTATCGAAATGGCATTTCATATGCGTTCGGAAGCAATTAAATATTTAGCTACTTGTTACTCTTATATGCCTTCTCATGGAAACTCAACCTGGGATCCCGCACTATTGGGTGGGGATGAATTGTGTGGAGTTACAGAAAGTGGACGTATTGACAAAGACTATGCGCTGAATCTTTCAAGAGGAGCGCAATCTACTGCGAACCCTTTGTTAGATCGTTGGTCTGATTATTACAAAGCATTGAGAGACTGTAATATTTTTCTGGATAATGTAGCTTCTGTTCCGGATCTTCCTGCCTGGGAAAGAGACTTATGGATCGCTGAAGTGAAAGTCTTGAAAGCCTATTATCATTATCAGTTGGTCTTGATGTATGGTCCTGTACCTATTATTCGTGAAAACCTTTCGGTAGATGCAGGGGTAGATGAAGTAAAAGTACCCAGAAATACAGTAGACGAGTGCTTTGCATATATTGAAGAGCTACTGGATGAGGCTATTAATATGCGTTCATTACCATTACAGGTATACGCACCGGCAGATGAGTTGGGACGTATAACTTTGCCAATTGCGCATATGATAAAAGCGAAAGCTATGACAACGGCAGCCAGTCCGTTATTTAATGGGAATAATGACCAGGCGACTTTAAGAAACCATGATGGAACACAGCTGTTCAACCAAACAGAAGATAAGCAAAAATGGGTGAAAGCCGCAAATGCTTGTAAGGCGGCAATGGATGTTTGCAAAGAAGCTGATCTTAAATTGTATCAATATACAGAGGGTTCAAATACAATGGATCCTCGTTACAGACAGCAAATGACGCTACGCCGTATGTTTAATGAACGTTGGAACAGTGAGTTGATCTGGGCTAATACGAATAGTCGTGTTGGTGGTGGTAATACAGGATTGCAACAAATCACCACTCCCAAGTTAAATTCAACTTATAAAGATGCTCCTGAAATCCGTTCTTTGGTAGCAGCTGCTTTAAAGATGGCAGAAACATTTTATTCTGATAATGGAGTGCCTATTACTGAAGATATAAACTGGAATTATGCTACTAAGTATGAATTGCGTGATATCCCACGTGCTGAAGATCATTATGGATTCTATCTGGAAGGTGGAGAGACGACAGCGCGATTAAATATGGACAGAGAACCCCGTTTTTATGCATTCTTAGGATTTGATCGTGGAGCATGGCACGGACAGGGCAAGAAAGATACAGAACAGCCCTTTTATGTTCATGCAAGAAGAGGAGATACCGACGGGCAAGAAACTGTGGGAAAGGGACCGTTAACCGGTTATTGGCCTAAAAAATTAGTATATGATGAGAATGTATTGACCTCTATTACTCAGTATAGTTATACAGAATATCCATGGCCTATTTATCGTCTTTCGGACTTATATTTACTTTATGCCGAAGCTATTAATGAGGCATATGGTCCTGAGGGCGGACTTGTAGGTGAGGAAAATGCCGTTGCCGAGAATCCGTTTACCTACATTGATGCCATCAGAGAACGCGCCGGTTTGAAAGGAGTAAAAGAATCTTGGAGTAATTATTCCAACAATCCAACTAAGTATACTACTCAAACAGGTTTAAGAGCTATTATACAACAGGAAAGAATGATTGAACTGGCATTTGAAGGTATTCGTTTTTGGGATATCCGTCGTTGGAAAACGGCTCCGAGCTTGTACCAGACTTCAATGCAGGGTTGGGATATGACCCAATCCAGAGCGAATTATTATTATCGTTCTATGGTCGTTTATAAACAATCATTTGGCGTAAAAGATTATTTCTGGCCTATCAGTAATGATAATATATTGAAGAATGATAATCTGGTTCAGAATATTGGTTGGTAATCTAAAATTAGAAAGTTAATATGAAAAGATCATTATATATAGCACTTATCTCTCTATTATTTGTAGGGATGGGTTGTAAAGAGGAGGGTCGTTTAGACCATATTGATATGTCGGCTCCTGCTCCGGAACAGATATATGATATAACAGTGAGAGCTACTGCTGGTGGTGCTGTTTTAAAATATAAAATGCCAAAAGATGAAAATTTACTATATGTAAAGGCTGTTTATCAAATTGAAACGGGTGCAGTACATACTACTAAAGCCTCATGTTATGAAGACTCATTGGTGTTGGAGGGGTTTGGGGAAGTAAAATCTTATCCGATTAAGATTTATAGTGTAGGACGAAATGAAAAAGAGTCGGTTCCGGTGACTTGTGAAGTTACTCCATTGACTCCTGCTTATTTAAACGCTTTTGAACATCTGGAATTGAAAGCGGGTTTTGGGGGAGTATCTGTTAGTTTTAAAAATCCCGATCGTGCAGCATTAGCTATTGTACTATTGGGAGATACTGCAAATACAGGTGAATATAAAGAATTTGAGACATTCTATACAGAGGCCTCTATGGGAAGTTTTCCTTTTCGGGGACTGCAAGCCAAAGAAGGACGATTTGCTGTATATCTGAGAGATCGTTGGGAACATTATTCAGGTACTAAGGAAGCTGTTTTAACTCCATTGTATGAAGAAGTAATTCCCAAAGATAAATTTAAGAATGCTGCTTTACCAACAGATACTTATGAACCAGTTGAAGGTAATTATAATTCATACTCTATAGAACATTTATGGGATGGAGTGGCAACGGATAGAAATAGTATGTTTGCAACTACTAAGTCGGCTCCGATACCTCAATGGTTTACTGTTGACTTGGGGCGTAAGGCAACAATAAGTCGTGTAAAACTTCATCAACGTGGTAAAGGTTCTCGCCAGGAAATCCAGGTATATAGTGAAGCGAATGTAAAGAAATTCGAGTTGTATGGGAGTTTGTCACCAAATCCGGATGGAAGTTGGGATGATAGTTGGACCCCATTGGGCACATTCATTGCAGATAAACCTTCCGGTGAATCTGGGACAGTAACAGAAGAAGATCATCAATATGCTTGTGTACAGGGTGTTAATTATGATCTGGAAGAATCTGAGTTTTCTCCTAATCCTTATATTCCGGTAAGATATCTACGTTTTAAAGTTCTGGAAACTTACATGGGCCAGACCACTTCCGGATCAATTTGGATTTCTGAGTTGGATGTTTATGGACAAGAGATAAAATAGAACGATAAGTACTAATAATTTAGAGTTGAAATAAAATGAAAAAAATATTTTATAGTTTTATACTGTTGTCTGTGCTTTTAAATTTTGTTTCTTGTAAAGACATGGACGGTACTTATGAAGAATACATTGTACCCAATGGGCGTGTGTATCCGGGAGTAGCTAAAAATCCGGTAGTATATGCCGGAAAGAACAGAGTACAGTTGCAATGGTTGAAGGGAAAAGATCCGACGACTGTACGTGCTGAAGTATACTGGAACAATTATACCAATGTATATAAAGTCAATTACTCTGACTATGAAGGTGATACAATAAGATGTATCATACCTGATTTAGCCGAGAATTCATATTCTTTCATCATTCGTTCATTCAATGAGGCGGGTGATATCTCTGTTCCGACTGAAGTTATTGGATGGGCACGTGGTGAAAATTATCAGGCAATCCTGACAAATCGTGATTTTGATGATGCTTCTCTGGATGATGGAAATCTGGTGATTGCTTGGGGATTAGCTGATCTTTATAATGGAGCCATTGCTACTGAGATTGAGTATATTAACACAGATAATGAGAAAGTTTGTGTATGGGACCCAATTAAAACAAATGCTGATACGATTACGTATGAAAATTATAAAATCGGTTCTGAATTTAAATATAGAACGGCGTTTGTTTCTGACTCTTTAGTGGTTGATACTTTTTATACAAGTTGGGTGAGTAATCCGGGAGTAGCTAAGATTCCTGTTACTAATTGGACCATTACAGCGAGTACTACTGCCGGAGGTGCTTATGTAGCGGAAAGTGCTATTGATAATGACTATAGAACTTATTGGCATTCCAAAATCAGTCCATTACCTACGGCTTACCCTCATTGGCTGGCTATAGATATGAAAGAAAGTTATAAGCTAGGACGTCTTGAATTGATTCGCCCTCAGGACGCTGTAAATTCTACTATCTATGATTTTATACTGCAATATAGTCAGGATGGTACTACTTGGACGGATATACAGTCTTATAGAATGGAAGATGTTGATGGGGTACAGTCATTTAATATTCCTGCTAATGCTGGGGAAACCCGTTATTTCAGAATTTATGCTGTCAATGGTAAGGATTCCAAAAAAGCAGCTTTGGCTGAGATTGCTGTTTTTCTGGCGGTAGAATAAATTTAATAACGCAATAATAATGGGTGGGAGCCGGGCTTCCGGTTCGGTTTCTACCTGTAATTATTCCTAATAGAACTATATGAAAAATATAAAAACGGTTCTTCTTTCGCTCTGTTTGTTTACCAGTTCAGGAGCTTTTGCTGTAACTAATGAATTATTGGCGGTTGGAGCCAGCGATACAGATATTACGACTCGTAGCCTGACTTCTGAGCAACAAGTATCTATTGATGAAGTCTCTGAGGTTTTAGTGGCCAGGCAATTAGTGGATGATCCGCCTGCTGATACTGAAGTTAAAAAGTGGATGGATTCAATGAATTCGGATGGAAGCTGGAGTGATGGGAAATATGGGCAAATGAATGCGGCAGGTAATACGGCTCCTAATCGTTTGGTAGTAATGGCCAAAGCATATCGTCATTCAAAGAGTGGTTATTATATGAATGAACGCTTGCTGGAACGTATTGTAGCCGGGTGTACTTATTTCGCAGATAATCATCCTCAGGAAACCGGAAAACGAGGAGATCCGGGATACAATTGGTGGTACGATGAAATTGGAGTACCACAAAAGTATATGATTCCGTTGTTATTAGTCAAAGGATATGCAAACCAAACGCAATTGGAATATTGTTCTAAGAAATACCTTCGGAATATGGTTCAACGTTTTTTAGGCGGAGGTAAAAATCTGACCTGGATTTGTGAGATAGCCATACATAAGGGGTGTATAGAGAATGACTTCGCTGGTGTGAAGGAAGCTTTTGACGGAATAGCTTCTACACTTACAATTGTAAGTAAACAAGGAGATGAAGGGATAAAAATTGATGGTAGCTTCCATCAGCATCATGAACAAATTTATTCCGGAGGGTATGGAATGTCGATTACCAATGATATTTCCGGTTATATGGAGATTGCTGCTGGAACATTGTTTGATGAGGCCTATACGGGAGATAGAATAGAGTTATTCCGTAATATGTTGTTACAGGGACATCGTTTGTTCGGATATCGTAATGCGTTTGACTTTGGTACCATGGGACGTAATATCTCTCGTGACTCAGGAGGTAATCGAACCAATATAGATCCTCTTGTCTTGCGTCGGATGATAAAAGCTGATCCGGAGTATAAGGCTGATTATGAAGCCTGGATAGATCATATTGAGAATGGCGCTCCCTTCCCTTTGAATATCAACAAACATTTCTGGAAGTCGGATATGATGACTCAACATGGCGCTAACTATTATATGTCGGCCAAAATTATTTCTAACCGTACATTAGGGACGGAAATGATTAACAGTGAGAACAAGTTAGGTTATAATTTGCCAATGGGAGCAACCAATATTTTAACAAGCGGTAATGAATATAATGGTGGGGCTTATGGCCATGCGGGAGCTATTTACGGTATTTGGGATTGGGCTCGAATTCCTGGTACGACTGCTGCACAAAGCGTTGATTCTGCCCGTTTGGGCGGCTATTTGTATGGCACTAATAGCTTTGGTGGTGGTGTAAGCAACGGTGAGGATGGAGTATTGGCGTATAAGCACGATTATCGTGGGTTAAAAGCTCAGAAAGCCTATTTCTTCATTGATGATTGTATGGTTTGCCTGGGATCGGGAATAACAACCAATGGGAAGTCGTCGATTGCTACCTCCGTGAATCAGGCTTTCTTTGGTGCTCCGGCAGTCTTTGGCTTGACAGACGGTACAATTAATACGCAGACAGCGGTAACTCCTTTGACTCGTTGGACTTCATACGATAACACTTTATCCTGGATTCATCATGATAATGTGGGGTATATTTTCCCTGAACAAGGGCAAATAACTGCCGGTGCCATCCTTCAAAAAGGTAATTGGACTAATATAGGTACAGATACTTCGACTGGAAGTGATCAAGGTCGTGTATTCAGTGCTTATTTTGATCATGGAGTGGCTCCGCAAAATGCAACTTATCAATACATTGTAGTGCCGGATATGTCTTTAGACAATTTTGAAGCATTTACAAAAAATCATGATTTTGAGATAATAGCTAATACCAAATCCGTACAAGCAGTACAGCATGGTAATAAATATGCGGTTGTCTTCTATGAAGGAGCTGAAGTAACGATGGGTGATTTGAAACTTTCAGCCGGTGGTCCTCTGATGGTATTGGTGGTAGTGGAAAATGGCGAATATCAGGTGTCTGTATCCGATCCGACCTATAGAGCCGGACGTCCGGTATCATTGACATTAAATAAAAAATTGATTGGTGGTACTGAATTATCTGATGGTACAAAAATAGAACTTAGAATGCCTTCAGGAGACTATACAGGTAGCACTGTAACGAATGTATATCAGGCAACGGGCGGAACAAGCATAGGAAAAACAGAGTTGAATGAGCAAGTGGCTGTCTATCCGAACCCGGTGGATACTGAATTGAATGTAAACTTTGAGGCAGGGGTGTTCAATAAAATAGAATGTCTGTCTTTACAGGGAGTTACTCTGCAGCAGATATCAATTGAATCTGTTGAATGCGGCAAGACTATATCTATGTATGGTTATGTTCCAGGATGTTATCTGATACGTTTGATTGGTGAAAACACTGTTTGTGTGAAGAAAATATTGAAGCAATAATATGAATCTTAAAAAAAGAATGCCTATGAAACAAAATCTCTGAGAAGTAAAAGAATACACTAATTCAATATTATAGTGAACTTTATTTTTAAATGAATTTATTAATTTTAATTTTTTGAATTATGAAAAAGAATACTCAGTACCGTTTTATGTTGACAGCTTGCTTATTTGCTGTTGGTAGTATGTTTTCAAGTTTGAGTGCGCAAGATGATAAGTTTGCATCTGGTGTTGGTTCGGAGATGGATCCATATGTGATTAAGACAGCAGAACATCTGAATAATATCCGGACTGCAGCTAATGCCTATTTTGTGTTGGACAATGACATTGATTTAACTGAATTTCTACAAGACTCTGAAGAAGGCTGGGAGCCTATTACTGCCTTTTCTGGTAACATAGAGGGATTTCATTATTCTATCAAAGGGCTTTGGATTAACCGCCCTGGAGCAGACAACCAGGGATTTATTGCTAACATAGCTGGTGATAGCTTTGCACAGATTACACATCTTGGTCTGGTTCTTGATGCAGAAAAAGGAATTAATGGTAAAGATAATGTTGGTGGACTGGTTGGTCAGGTAATTGGGAAAAAACTGAATGTAAACGGTTGCTTTGTTACTGGCGGACCGATTAAAGCAGCCGCAGCCAGTGTTGGGGCTATCATTGGTACTTGTGCAAATAGTAATGGGCAGGTGAATATTTCAGACTGTTATTCAACGAATGATATTTCTGGTTCTGGTAATGTTGGTGGGATTGTGGGCTATCTGTTAAATACATTTGTATTGAAAATAGATAGATGCTATAGTCTGGGAACATTGACTTCTAATGGGAGCGCTGGTAGTATTTTAGGATATGGTGGTTGGAGTAATTCTAAGCAGAAACCTAATGGCACATCTTATATTAAGAACTGTGTTGCTTTAAACAAGCTTATTCAGGCACCTACATATAATACGGATGGAACAGGTAAAGGTGCAGGTCGTATTTTAGGTTTTAATCGTATAGTAGAAGGTGAATTGCTCACTATGATTCTTGAAGGTAATTATGCATACGAAGGTATTGATCTGCAGTGCGAGAATAAAGAGTTAATTTCTGACGAAACAGGAAATGATGGCTTAGCAAAAACTTTGGCTGATCTTACCAAACAAGAAACATATGCTAATTGGAAGTTTGCTTATGATGAAAATGATGAAACAGATGTTTACTATACCTATTGGAGAATGCCTGCCGATAATGATTATAAACTTCCGATTCTGGCATTTGCTGCCGATGATATGACTTTAACCAATCAACCTACAACGATGCCTGATCATCTAAAAGGTGGTGGAGTTGGTATTACTTCTGAAAAAATATCGAATGTTAAGATTCTGTTTAATAGTGAATCAAATGATGTCACAATCATCGATAAGGCCGCTGATTCAGTAGTTTATATCTATGATAACATGGGTCGCCAGGTTATTCAGAGTACACAAGCTGTAATCAATTTAGATGCACTGGCTAATGGTCTTTATATTGTAAAGGCTGAAGGTGCTGTGGCTAAAATAATGAAATAATGGATTGTCGATGAATATAATCTTGCATACTGTGAGAAGTTAATTAAGAGATAAAATGAGGACAGGAGAGGTGTTTTTAGATACTTCTCCTGTCTTTTTATCTTGATCTGAAATTTAAGGCCTGTTTTTACGAATAAGTCTGTTAATCAATTTGTTCAACCAACCGATACTATAAATGTTTATAAACCTTTATATCCATTTATAATCCAACGATGAAAACAATAAAAAAAGATATTTTACTTTACTCTTTTAGCTTTATATTGGTTATTTATTTTGGCTATTTGATATTTGTAAAAGTAGTAGAAAGAAACTCTTTAGATAAAAATGTTGAATATGTAGATGCAGTCATAGTCGATTTTTCTTCTGGCCCTCGAATGAGGTCTTATCTTGATTATAAGTTTTTTGTCAAAGAAAAGGTTTATTATGGAAGTGGAAAGCATTATCCTATAAGCGATACATTGTCCATTGGAGATACTGTTGTTGTGGTTTATGACAGGATGAATCCAAATAATAATAAAACATATAGAGATTACAAGTAAAAAGTGTCTGAGCATTTTCAGGAGGTTTTTGAACAGTAATAGAAGTCTTATCCTTTTATATATTATAAACGATGAAAATAAAAATCATTTGCTTTATTGCAATAACACTATTCATTTACTCTTGTAAAACTCAAAAATTGGTAGAATATAAGAGTATGGAAATTGAAGGGACTTTCTTTGGCATGAGAGAAACAATGGGCTTTAAATATCAATATATTTTAGAACTTAATCAGAATGGATCGTTCTTTTTTTAAATAATAGTTCAGGATGCTATGCCACAATGTCAGGGAAAGTGGAGATTTGAAAATAACAAATTTATAATTTTAGATTGTCATGAGGTTTCTGTTTGGGAAACACTTACTAATGGGTCTATGAATAGTCGTGATTATAAAATAAAAATAAGTTTAGGTATAATAATGTAATACTAAAACGAAAAAATGATTAATATGTCTAGCTCATAAAGTCTGGTACTATTAAAAAATAGACTAAAATAGTAGTTATTAAGCGATCAAATATACGGTGAGGATATTTGATACCATCTAAGAATTCATAAGTATAAGAGATGTAGAAAGCTCTGTTTGTAATAATTTCAGATTGTAAAATAAATACTCTCTTTCGTGAAATACAAATAGATTGTGATGAAAAAAATATACAGTAATTGGTCTTTGTAATTTCTTGATAATGAGTGTGTTAATAGCCCTTGTTTTTCCTCTACCATTATCTTTGCCATGGAAAACATAGTTCTTTATGAACGTTAATAAGAATAAATTTCTTAATATT
>NZ_JAASHC010000008.1:0-173533 GCF_019734355.1 Bacteroides sp. K03 | reverse complement strand
GAAGGGCAGGATTAGAGTTGCTAAGAATTAAGATGGTGATGGAACATGTCTTTTTCAACTAAATTGAAGAAGAACCACAAAAATGTACATTCTTATTATACAAAGGCGTACACTCTTGCACATCAAAAGTGTACACCTTCATAAACACTGATTATCAACAAATTAGCAATACTTTTTTTTTTTAATATACCAATCCGGGAGTTTTCTTCTTCTCACCAAACAACCAGGTGTTCAGCCAACGATTTACATATACATTGACCACCGCACAACCAGTACCGATCACCGCACCTGCTATTACATCCGAAGGATAATGCACACCCTCATTCATTCGTGAAAATCCCACCGAACAAGCCCAAAGGGCCGATGGAGCAATCACATACCATTTAGGATACTTAATACTCAACGATGTAGCCAATGAAAAAGCAGCCGACGTGTGACTGGACGGAAAAGAAGGGCTACTCTCCGTACTGTACGGATGCACCCGCCCCGGATAGCGGTCATAAGGGCGTTCACGTCCCACCAGATGTTTTATACCATAGGTTAATACTACTGCTTCAGCAACACTTGTCCCAATATATACAGCATCTTTCAATAGTTCTTTATCCTTTCCTATACCCGCATAAATAGCCATGGCCACAGGTACACCTACCGAAATATAAGGTGCCGAACGAGAAAATACTTTGCTATAATTCCGCACAAACTTCCCATCCATACTGTTTATTTTATGCAACGTGTTTATATCCCAATTTTGTGCCTGAGCGCCTATTATACAGAACATCGAAACACAGATAACCACAAATTTTCTCATCGTATTCTTACTTATTAGATTGGACAAAGATATAGCAAAAACATTGAGTATTCATAAAAAAAATAATATCTTTGTTCCCTTAACCATTAACATGTCCTTATTTAATCCATGATAAAAAACAGTTCTTGTAAAAGATTCACCAACTGTGCACAGTGCTCCAAAACAGCTGAAAGTACACTGATCTACAGGAGTTTTCCCAGAGGACAACACTTCCCTGCTGATAAATGCACACAGAACTGTATGATATTCATAATAAAAGGCGAACTACTTGTAAATAGCCAGGAATATCCTGGTACCAGTTTGCATTCCGGACAATTTATTCTTCAGGCCATTGGTTCTAAAATTGAAATACTGGCATTGACAGAGGTGGAATATATTGTATATTGGTTCAACCAACTTCCACAAATATGCGAAGATCGCTATCGCGAAATTCTGAACGGTGCCGAAGCTCCATTGACTTATACCCCCTTGATGATGAATTCCCGCCTTAACAATCTCATAGTTGGCCTCAGCGAATATCTGGCGGAAGGTATTTCCTGCGGCCCTTTTATTGAATTAAAATGTCAGGAACTCGTATTCCTCCTCATTTGTTATTATCCTCAGCCACAACTCGCCAGTTTCTTCTATCCTATCAGTACCTATACTGAAAGTTTCCAATATTTCGTTATGCAAAATTATGGAAAAGTCAAAAATGTAGAAGAATTTGCCCACTTGGGTGGATATACTGTCACAACATTTCGCCGCCTTTTCAGAAACCTGTATGGTGTACCGGTATATGAATGGATACTCGATAAAAAACGCGAAGGAATTCTTGACGATCTGCAACACACCAAAGAACGAATTACTGATATCAGCGCCCGCTATGGCTTCGATTCTTTATCACATTTTGCCCACTTCTGTAAAGCCTCTTTTGGTGATTCTCCCCGTGCCCTGCGATCACGTGCTGCCCAAGGCGAAAAGATAAGTAAGAAATAATAGTTGACATATCTGTCAATTCCACCATAACAACACAAGCTAACCAGTACATTGACACACGGATACATTAAAGAATTATTTCTTTAATTCTTTGGTTAATCAATGTATTTCCTGTACTTTTGCACGAAGAGACGTATGCACGTAAAATAAAATTCATAGTTCTAACAATTAAATAATTTAAAATCAATCATTTATGTGGTTAAGTAATTCATCTGTAGGAAGGAAAGTGGTGATGAGCGTTACAGGTATCGCCCTTGTCCTGTTTCTAACGTTTCACATGGCGATGAACCTTGTTGCGATCATCTCGGCTGAGGGTTACAACATGGTTTGTGAGTTCCTGGGAGCAAACTGGTACGCGTTAGTGGCGACTTTAGGACTGGCTGCCCTCTTCGTGATTCACATTATCTATGCTTTCTGGCTGACAATGCAGAATCGTGCAGCACGCGGTAACGAACGTTATGCCGTAGTAGACAAACCCAAAACTGTAGAATGGGCTTCACAAAACATGCTTGTGCTGGGCCTTATCGTAATCCTTGGATTGGGTCTTCATTTGTTTAACTTCTGGGCTAAGATGCAGCTCCCCGAATTGATGCACAACATGGGGTCAGTAGTAGACACTACTTACGCTGCCGACGGTGTTTATCACATTATCAACACCTTCTCTAATCCTGTATACGTAGTGCTTTACCTCATTTGGCTTGCCGCTCTCTGGTTCCACCTTACTCACGGATTCTGGAGCTCTATGCAGTCACTGGGCTGGAACAACAAAGTATGGATCAACCGTTGGAAATGTATCTCCAATATCTATTCAACTATCGTTGTCATCTGCTTCGCCCTGGTAGTAGTCGTATTCTTCGTTAAATCGTTGGCATGCGGCGCTTGCTAAATTTTATAATTGTAACTGATTAAATCGTAAATAGCATTATGACTCAAATAGATTCTAAAATTCCTGAAGGCCAGTTAGCCGAAAAATGGAGTAACTATAAAGCTCACCAAAAACTTGTAAATCCTGCCAATAAACGTCGTCTCGACATTATCGTTGTAGGTACCGGACTTGCCGGCGCATCTGCTGCCGCTTCTCTGGGTGAAATGGGATTCAGAGTATTCAACTTCTGTATCCAGGATTCTCCCCGTCGTGCTCACTCTATTGCAGCACAGGGTGGTATCAATGCAGCTAAGAACTATCAAAATGACGGTGACTCCGTATACCGTCTTTTCTACGATACAATCAAAGGTGGCGACTACCGTGCACGTGAAGCCAACGTTTATCGTCTGGCAGAAGTATCCAACGCCATCATCGACCAGTGTGTAGCCCAGGGTGTTCCTTTCGCCCGCGATTACGGTGGCACACTTGACAACCGCTCATTCGGTGGTGCACAGGTATCACGTACATTCTATGCCCGCGGTCAGACCGGACAGCAGCTGTTGCTGGGTGCTTATTCAGCATTGAGCCGCCAGGTACAGAAAGGTACTGTCAAGTTGTTTACTCGCTATGAAATGCTTGACCTCGTTATCATCGATGGACGTGCACGTGGTATCATTGCCCGCAACCTCGTAACCGGTGAAATCGAACGTTTCGCAGCTCATGCTGTAGTAATCGGTACTGGTGGTTATGGAAACGCTTTCTTCCTTTCTACCAACGCTATGGGTTCCAACGGCTCTGTAGCTATCCAGTGTTACAAGAAAGGTGCTTATTTTGCTAACCCATGTTTCGCACAGATTCACCCGACTTGTATCCCTGTACACGGTGACAAGCAGTCTAAACTGACGCTGATGTCTGAGTCTCTCCGTAACGACGGACGTATCTGGGTTCCGAAGAAAATCGAAGATGCCAAAGCACTGCAAGCCGGAACAAAGAAACCAACTGATATTCCTGACGAAGACCGTGACTTCTACCTGGAACGCCGTTACCCTGCATTTGGTAACCTCGTACCTCGTGACGTAGCATCACGTGCTGCCAAAGAACGTTGCGATGCCGGCTTCGGTGTAAACAATACCGGTCTGGCTGTATTCCTTGATTTCAAATATGCAATCGACCGTTTGGGTGAAGATGTGGTTCGCGCCCGTTATGGTAACCTCTTCGACATGTACGAAGAAATCACCGACGAGAATCCATACAAAACTCCGATGATGATATTCCCCGCTATTCACTACACAATGGGTGGTATCTGGGTTGACTATGAATTGATGACCTCCATCCCGGGTCTGTTCGCTATCGGCGAAGCTAACTTCTCTGATCACGGAGCCAACCGTCTGGGAGCATCCGCTTTGATGCAGGGTCTGGCCGACGGATACTTCGTACTGCCTTACACAATCCAGAATTACCTGGCCGATCAGATTCAGGTTCCACGTTTCTCTACAGATCTGCCTGAGTTTGCAGCAGCAGAGAAAGCTATCAAGGAGAAGATCCAGAAGATCAAAGCCGTTAACGGTAAACACTCCGTTGATTCTATCCATAAAAAGCTGGGTCACATTATGTGGGATTTTGTAGGTATGGCTCGTACCAAAGAGTCACTGCAAAAAGCATTGAATGGTATTCAGGAAGTGAAGAAAGACTTTTGGACAAATGTACGTATCCCAGGTGATGTAAACGAACTGAACGTAGAACTTGAAAAAGCACTCCGTCTGATTGACTTTATCGAAGTAGGTATGCTAATGGCCCGTGACGCTTTGAACCGTGAAGAATCTTGTGGTGGCCACTTCCGTACAGAATACCAGACTCCGGAAGGTGAAGCGCTGCGTGACGACAAGAACTTCTCTTACGTATCCTGCTGGAAATACACCGGTGAAGATTCAGAACCGGAATTGATCAAAGAAGATTTGAACTATCAGTTTGTGAAAGTTCAGACTCGTAATTACAAGTCATAATTCGGTTAATCAATTAAAGGAAAACAAAAAATGGATAAAAATATATCATTCACGCTGAAAGTATGGCGTCAGAAAAGCCCTAAAGCTAAAGGTGCTTTTGAAACATACCAAATGAAAGATATCCCGGGTGACACATCGTTCCTCGAAATGCTGGATATTCTGAACGAACAAATTATTAATGACGGTGGCGAACCAATCGTATTCGACCATGATTGCCGCGAAGGTATCTGTGGAATGTGCTCTCTGTACATCAACGGACACCCACACGGACCTGCAACAGGTGCTACTACCTGCCAGATGTACATGCGTCGTTTCAAAGACGGTGACACAATCACTGTTGAACCATGGCGTTCTGCCGGTTTCCCGGTAATCCGCGACTTAATGGTAGACCGTTCTGCTTATGACAAGATCATGCAGGCTGGTGGTTACGTAAGCATAAATACAGGCGCTCCTCAGGATGCCAACGCTATCCTTATCTCTAAGGACATCGCTGACGAAGCTATGGACGCTGCTGCATGTATCGGTTGCGGTGCTTGTGTAGCTGCTTGTAAAAATGGTTCGGCTATGTTGTTCGTTTCAGCAAAGGTTAGTCAGTTAAATCTGCTTCCACAAGGAAAAGTAGAAGCTGCACGTCGCGCGAAGGCTATGTTGTCTAAGATGGACGAACTCGGATTCGGTAACTGTACAAACACTCGTGCTTGTGAAGCTGAATGTCCGAAAAATATTTCTATCAGCAATATCGCTCGTCTGAACCGTGACTTCATCCTTGCAAAACTGAAAGACTAAATATAATTTAGTATTTGATTAATAGCAGAAGAATCCCTCACCCAATATAGGTGGGGGATTTTTTTCTCTTAATCCGAACTGGGTGAACAGAGGATAGAAGTAATGTACTTTCATTATCACATAATAGAAGATTTTCTGCAATATACAACCATAAATTAGAGCTTTTTCTACAAAGAAATAGAAAACAAAGAAACGTCTCATCCTGCGTATTAAAGGCGATTTCAGACAAAAGCTTAACCTATTTTCTTAGGAATTAAGAAAATAAATAGATTATCACAAGCTTAATAATTATTAATACATTATATTTGCAAAAAGAAAAGAAGATGTATCACGTATTCAATGTATAAATAGCATAACTTACAGTGCATCTTTTTAGTTGCGTGAACAAATATTTGTGCCAGACTGAAACCGACCAATTTTCATCTCAAACTTCGGCACAGAGAAAGTCCCGCAACCTTTATTGCATATATATGTTATATTTGTGCTTTTTATGTACAAATAGATTATTTCGTATATATACAAATAAAGGGAGCGTGGGCTGACTCATTATTCGAAGGGAGGTTCTTGGTCGGACCACAGTCTAGAATAATGTTTCGGTCACACGCTCTCGTTTTACAAAACAAGCGCCTCCGAAACATTTGCATCTATTTTTATTATAAAGAGTATTAAAAAGAATTTATGTACACAAGAAAAGAGAAAAAACAGTGAACAGTTACAAGAAAACAAAATACAGGCATGGAGGTTATTAATATATTAGTCCATTGCCACGAAAAATAACTCTGATTTAATAGTTAATAGAATTTTATCATCCCTTATGTAAGAGAGGATGCCGGCAGCTGATAAATCTTTATGAAAAGCACACGAGCGTGTGTGCGAACTGTCAGGCATCTATTTAGGCAGGGCGTCGCTGTGAAGCGATGCCCTTTTTTCAACACATTATGAAGGAAATACTACTATGCTTTCCCGGAACGTATGTTACGGGGAGATGCACCAAAATTCTTCTTGCAAAAATTAGAGAAATGAGGCAAAGATTCGAAGCCATATTGATAACAAATTTCAGATATAGTAGCCTGCGTATAGCGAAGATCATAGATGATTCCCTCTTTACGTCGCTTCATCATCCATTCATAGACGGGTTCATGAAATACAGAGTTAAAAATACGACGAAAAGTGGTTACAGTATATCCTCCTAACTGAGCAAAGTCTTCTACTGTTTTCACTTTAGCATGATTTTCGAGAACGAAATATTGAAAGCTGGTAGTATATTTAGAAAGTGGATGTATCAACGTAGATAACTCGTAATCGGAATAATAAGAACTAAGAATAAAAGCCAGTTCTTTTCGCTTCAATGACAGCAATTCACGACAAATTTTTTCCTTAGACAAATAAATTGCAGATCCTTCGAGAAAATGCAATAACTCAGGTACTATTTTTAGTGGAGAAAAAATCAGAGGCGGAGTTACATCGTGCATGATGTAATTGTAACGCTCTTCACAAAAAAGTTCAGGTTTGTTAAAGCTATAACACACACATTCAGCATCTGCCATGACAAGTATTTCCAGTTTTGAACCAATGGCCTGAAGAATAAATTCACCAGCATGCATCATCGTACCGGCATACTCCTGGCTATTGATAAGTATTTCACCTTTGAGTAGAAAAATGATAAGATTTTCCTCACACTTCTGAGCAGGTTTATGGAACCCTCTCGGATGAGAAGCGTGGATGATAGCATTGTTCACTGCCTTAGGACATTCCGGACAGTTCATCGTTACTCCACAAGTGGGGGTACCGGGCATAGTAGTATATATTATTTGTTTATGTTTCCAGCAAATGTACAAGAATATTTTAATAGACAAAGCATCCTACTAAAAAAATCCTCAAGAAAAGCTATAATAACTCTCCTTGAGGAATCAATTAATCATTTATATGCCATCGGTGTAGGCTGGTTTATCTGTTTTGAACACCTTTCTGCTATCCTTTCACATGCTTGTGACCGGAATAATTGCTAATGTGCTTCTCGTTTTGTTGAAATAATAAACCAATGGTTGGGATTAGACACCTTCGTAAATTTTATTTCCTGAGGATATATATTATTATCAGCCTCAATAATGAACTCATTTTCACCCTCTTTCGTTAAGAAACTAATTATCGGTTCATATGATTTATAATAATACTGCGCACTCATGCCATAACCTTTCCAAAGAATACGAATTTGATCATCAGTCCCTTCTACTACTTCATATTGAGTAGTATATACGCTTCCTATGTTCTCCTTACAAATAGCCAAAATCGCCTGAAGGCTTGTTTCCGGCTCAAATGGATTGGTATATAAACCGAGATAAAAGTCATTAAAGGTAGTTCCGAAATCATTGTTCATGATATAAACCATACTATTCCACAACTGACGGAAGCGGGTACTACTACGCTTATTTGCAAAATACCACGTATCCGTTGTCTGATTAAAAATGCGATTGATAGGCAAGGTTCCTATCTCAATTGTATTTTTATCATCCTTGAAAACAAGTTTTTTCTCTGCATCATCCCATTTGAGACTTTCTATTGTTGCACCTCCAATAGTTACGGGATTGGCACATTTCGCTCCTTCCGCTGTGAGAATAAATGACATCAACTTTGTTTCAACCTTGTCATTTACCGTATGACACTAAGAACAAGGAGTTTATCGCACAACTAACCGATCGCCTGAAACAACTGCTATTGGACATGAATCCTAAAGAAATACAAGTAAAAAAACAGATACGTGAGATTATTTCGCAACTGAACCAGATTGACAGTAACAATATATTGCAAGATTTCCGGGATTCATTTGAAAGTATTCATCATCATTTCTATGAGAACTTGAATGAAGAATATCCTACTATTACAATGAAAGAAATGCGCTTGTGTGCCTTGTTACGATTAGGATTGTCTACCAAGGAGATTGCTGATATTACTTTCAAAGAGGTACGGAGTGTGGAGTCTGCACGCAACCGCCTACGTAAAAAACTGCAAATCTCCCAAACGGAAGACTTGCAGAAGTTTTTGATGAGTTTTTAAGCTATACACTTATTGGAATCTGACTATTCTACGGTAGCACCACCTTCACCTTTTATCCAATTGGTGACTGTGGCACTGGAAGAAATTTCTTTCCGCATGAAAGTTAATGTAATATCATAAGATATGCCTGCCCGAAATTCATTACCGGTAGTTGAAGTTACTTTAGATACATTCAACTCTCCATGATTAGTGACAACTGTGAGGTTTAATTCTGCATCACCCGTAATAGGAGCAATCATTACAGCCCCTCCTGCCCTTACTGCTTTGTCTTTAGGGATGGGTACTCCATTCCCGGCAGTTACATTTAAAGCATAAAGATTCTGAGTTTCGCTTACTGTTAATGTTTTACTCGTCAAATCGAATCCTACAGGTAGCTGAATACCGTTCAATTGAATCATACGGACATCGTCCATATCATCTTCGGGTATGCTTTCGCCTTTTTGTATGTAAAAAGTAAGCTGCGTAAGTGCATGGCTGAATGCCAGCGAAGGAGCAGCACTACTTTTGGTACCGAAAATTTCGTTAGAAACCAGTACGTCTGTACTTCCGTCTGCCTCAATCTTACCAAAGGTATAAAGCTGTCCGGTTACTTTTCCAATGGGAGAGAATGCCTTCATAAAGGTTTTACCACCATCGGTAAGGTAATACTGTTCGTTTTTGAAAACAACAGCGGAACCTTTTGTGGGGGAAGCAATGATGGATTCCTTGGTATCGGTAGACCAGGAAGGAGAGGCATCGTTATAGGTGGTAGCATCTGAAGTAGTTTCCCAACCTAAAATAGTTGCATAAAAAGGTTCGTTCTCGCCGATTGCTGCACGTGACTGGGCTATCGTTCTTTGCACTTCTGCACTGAGACGAATTTCCTTCGGGCCAGAGGGAGACATAGCACTATCAGTCTCTGTATCTATGATTGTACAGCTTGCTAATAGTGCTATGAAAGATATTAAGAAGGGGGTCTTAATCATTCGATAATTATTTATTCTACATCACCAGAACCTGTACCCTCTTTCCACGCAGTAACTGTAGTTTCAACTGAGATTTTTTCTTTGAATGTAAGAGTTACAGTGTAAGCTGTACCTGCTGCGAAAAATTCACTGTCATCAACAGTTACTACTACATTATCAAAGGTCTTATCACTTGTCCCATCATTAGTTACGACAGTTAAGCTCATTGTTTTTTCTGTTGTGGGAGCAATCATCAATTCTGAGTTAGCTATAGGCGTAGCAACATCCGGTATTTCAATACCTCCATCAGCAATCGTCACTGATATTGGAGTTGATGGAGCTTTCGTTACCAATGCATTACTCTTTAAATTAATACCTGTAGCAACCTGAGGGGCATTTAATTTAATAGATTTTAGCTTAGTACCATTCAACAAACCATTACCCGCTTTAATAGAAAATTTAACCTGAGTCAGTACATGGTTAAACACAAATCCTGCTACAGGAGCAGCGGTTCTACTTCCTGAAATTTCACCTGCATACAAAATATCCATGGAACCGTCTTCTGCTATACCTGTAAAATTATAAATACCATCAGCTACAGTACCTGCAGGATAACAAGCTTTCATGTAAGTCTTTTTGGTGTTGTCTGTATCGTAATATTTATTAAGCGTAACAGTTGTTGAAGTAGCTACATTTATGTCCGCAGCTGTAACAATCCAAGGAGCAGCTGTAGCATAGTCAGGAGCAGTTGTACCTTCCCATCCTAATATGGTTGCCTCAAAGGTTCCACTCGTCAATGGAGCTCTTGTCACCCCTGCAACTACATTCGTTTTTACCCCTGCAGTAACCTGAATCGCTACCGGTTCCCCATTATCAACTGCATCTATACCCTCTACTTCTGTGTTTGAACAACTTGCCATCATTCCCAATGCCAATGCTGAAAAGATAAATGTCTTCATACTTCTTGTCTTTAAAAGTTTATATTATTGTTTTATTTGTTTCTTATATCACACTACTATTTCCTGTTTCTATCACCCAACTAACTACTGTAGCAGTCGTACCTATTTTCAATAAATTGAATGTCACCTCTACAGGTGCTTCGGCTTGTACCTCTTTTATAACCTGAGTGATATCTGTCGT
This sequence comes from Bacteroides sp. K03, assembly GCF_019734355.1. Classification (NCBI taxonomy): domain Bacteria; kingdom Pseudomonadati; phylum Bacteroidota; class Bacteroidia; order Bacteroidales; family Bacteroidaceae; genus Bacteroides; species Bacteroides sp. K03. The sequence goes on along the minus strand of NZ_JAASHC010000008.1, from coordinate 162,958 downwards.
TATTGTTTCTTTTGCTTCATCCTCATATGTAAAACTCATTTCCAAGATAGTCTTTCCCTCTACATCTGCTCTTGTAGTACTGATTTCATGCAGGAGAGGCAATAACATTTTTCCTTCAAAACAGACTCTGTCTTCCTTATATACCGATATCAAATCAAGATAACACTCGGAAGTAGAGTAAGCAGCAATTTCCATAGTGAACAATTTCAGCGAATTGATCATCCCGATAAGATGCGCCTCAGCCTGTTTCACTTTCTTACTTGTTGGCATCTCAAAACAAGCTTTCAATACCAAAGGGTGAGGTGAGAGTACTACTAATGGCCCGTTCGTCTCGGTGACATTGAATTCTGCCACAGAAGAAAACATCATTTCCGGATGCATTACATCACCGCTCACTCCCGGCTCTAATAACTCTATCGCTGCATCCTCCGCCACATCCATATTACTGAACTTCACATTGGTCTCTGCTTTGTTCATACTAAGCAACAGCAGCTTATATTTACCAGGCAACAAATCATTGATATAAACATCATCGCCAACTTCTCTTGAAAAAGGTTTCAAAGAACGACTTTCCGGATAAAACACCAACCATTCTCCTTCCGGCTTACTATATTTCCCCCAATTGACTTTAACATGAACCGTACCATCGGGTACACTCTCAACGTCATCCTCAATAGGACGAAAAGAACAAGATGAAAGCAACAGGATTATTCCTTCACACAGTACAAGACACAGCACTTTCCATGAAGAAGATTTTCTTACTTTTTCCATCTTCTGTTTCTTTTGATACAACAAATATAGAAGATGAAAATAAACTAAAACAATACTTAGATAACTATTTTAGGGCACTGGAAGGGTTCGTGAAACGATTGGAAGTTTTTTGCAAGTTTGGGACTTTTCTATTCGCGAAACTTCTATCGTTTTACACTAATAAGCCACACTAAAGAGCATTTAACTTTTGTAGGTCCGATGTAAACAATACGGCGTGTGTCTTTCCAGGTTAGTTCTCCCTGGTCCGAAAGGTAGGTGTGAAAGTCAGTAGTCAGACAGCCTACCCCCAAGCTGAACTCCAACGAAAAATGGCGGCCTATGCGCCGGGTATATCCATAACTAAGACCGCCGGCAGCATAATACTTTCCCCGATAACCTGTTGTTTCGCCAAACTGAAAGTCATAATTACCGCCTTCGGCATATAATCCGAAGAAATGGCCGATCAAGGGATCACGCGTGCGGCGATTGCCCAACCAGCAACGTCCTTCAATGCCACCGGATACTAACTGATAGCAGAAATTACGCTCATTATTCAACCACCAGGGGCATTTGTATTCGGCATTCACTGACCAACGACGTCCCAAGGGTATCTCCAACTCAAGATTCGGAGCTAAAGCAATGTCATAAAGCAGATTGTTTTTTAATGCGAGAATCGTCTTTCGCCGTTTCGGAGTAATCAAAACCGATCCGGCGTCCTCCGGTTCTATAGATTCTGTCAGAAGAGCCGGAGACTGTTGTCCGACAGTCGATGCAAAGCCGGATACAGGTTCTACCCCGTTCAACGGAGCTACCAAATCGGCATAATTCCAGCTCACCTGTATCTCCGTCCGGTGTAAGCGAGGTAAAAGCGATTCCTGAATATACGTATAGGGTTTCTTGCCGTTAAGATATTGCAAAAGTTTTTCACACTTTGCCGGATCATAATGATGATAATCTATCACACGCAACACATCTTCCTGATCAGGAACTCCCGGATCGGACGCTATCAAAGTACGCCAATCCATCCAATCTGTCTCTTTACGACAGAGCACAAACTTAGCATGCAGGCGGGGATAACGTTCGTTTATATAATCTCTCACTGCCTCGGCACGCCGTGCAGCCAACCAGGCATTGAATTTCAGACTGCCTTCCGGCACTATCAATGAAGTTATTATCAAAGAATCGGGATGTGCCGTTTCCAAAGAATCGGCAAAAAGAGCATCAAGGGCAGCAATCGTTTCACTATTATCCAGATAATCCGGATCTATCTCATCCTGATTGAAAGGGAAATAAATATAACTACTTCTTACCGTATCCTTCTTTACAATAGGACGAGTGCCCTGAGCATAGTTTGCCCCGGGTATCATAAGAAGTAATCCTAAAATAGATATGATGCAGATACGGCTTTTCATAACAACACATTAAACAGGTAGCAAATATAGAAAAGAGATTCCAGAATAAAGCAGAATCAATACTAAATCTGAGAAAGAATGTCTCATACAGTGAAATGATTGACAGATATTTGCAACTCCGGAGTACTTCCCACACGGGGAGATATGACAGGCGATGCTGATTATTGCAATGCAGGTTAGCACTAATTTTCACAGCAGGCAGAGGGATGGCAGCAACAATCGTCGTCCATTCTGCGAAAATCCGCATAAGCCCGTGTTTCATCTGATGATAACAGCATTTGTCATTACTGCCTCTGCCTTCCCCCGTATGGATAAAACCTTATCTCGTAGAGTAACGTATGGTTCTCCGGTATGCAACGTTGTTTTACATGTACATGTTTCACTGCTCGACATGTACATGTCGTACTGCTCCACATGTGCATGTCGTACTGCTTTACATGTACATGTAAAACACAGTTGCATACTGACCAACGGCTTGTTGCTTCCTGACTCAAACAACGAGCCATACCGGGGAATAGTAACGAGGCTACTCCTAAGTACTTCCAGCGCGAAAAAGCATACCGGATCTTATATCAGAATCGTGCAGTTTTATATACCGGACGATCTCTGACACCCCCTTTTAAATAGGGTTGTGTACGATAACAGTGAAAAACCGTGAAAGAATTTAAAAGAGAACCAATATTGAAAGAAATATTTGGAGGAATAGAGTGGAAGCCTTACATTTGTACTGTGATTTTTTTCATAGTATTAGATTTAAGGTTAACAAAGGTTGGAGCAAGGCGTTGCTCCTTTTTTTATGCCTATCATTGAAGTAACTGATACATTCCGCCTGCCAGTACCCGTATCACCCCCTTCATTTCAAGTTCAAACAAAATAGCATTCATTTTATGTACAGCAATATCGGTTTCAACTACCAATGTATTGATCTGTAAAGCCCCCTGTGCTTGCAAAAGAGAGATAATCCGCTGTTCTTCTTCTGATAATTCCGGGAAGAGATTCCGCTGAACATTCTCCACTTTCCGAGACTGTGAAGAAGCATCCCAGCACATGGCTTTCACAAAATCTTCGGCAGACAAAAGAAGAGCTGCTTTATTGTCACGAATGAGTTGATTACAACCGATAGAAGAGGCATCCATCGTACGTCCGGGAAAAGCAAAACAGTCGCGATGATAACTTTCGGCAATATCGGCCGTGATCAGTGAACCGCCTTTAGCAGCAGACTCCACGACAATCGTAGCATCTGCCATACCTGCTACAATACGGTTACGGCTTATAAAGTTATGTTTATCGGGATTGGTCCCGGTGAGAAACTCGGTCAGTAAACCACCTTGCTGCAACATGTCAACAGCAGTTTTCCGATGGACGGAAGGATAAATACGATCAAGCCCATGCGCCAATACGCCAATGGTAGGAAGGCTGTTGGCAAGGGCCGCACGGTGTGCATGAATATCAATGCCATAAGCCAGACCACTTACAACAAGTACATCCGGACAGAGGATTTTCAAATCGCGAAGAAAAGAAGCACAAAGCTGCTTGCCATAATCAGTAGCGTTACGGGTACCTACCATATTAATAACGCGAAGCGCATTCAAATCGGCATTTCCTTTGAAAAAAAGAGCAATAGGGGCATCATCACATTCGCGAAGACGGGACGGATAATGTTCATCGGCCAAAGTAAGACATTGAATATGGTTCTTCTCTGCAAATTCATACTCTTCGCCGGCACGTACCAATACCTGTGAACAATCCAATGCTTCCACCACGCGGTTGTTTACTCCCGGCAAACGTTCAGGAAGTTCCTGCCGGAAACGAAAAACGTCAGCAGCACTTCCAATACCATCCACCAGCTTCTTTGCCCAAATATGCCCAATGCCCGGAACCTGTGTCAAGGCAATGCTACAAATACACTCTTCGCGGCTACTCATTGCAAGTAGGGCGCAAATACGCTGTCGAACAGTTCACTATCACTCAAACGCCCATTAACGACACATACAGTTTCAACGGTTGCCTTTACTACTACTTTGCTATCACTCTTCCGGAAGATATCCTGATAGAACACGTACTTGATACCTTCTTTTTTCATATAGAGTTTGGAGACAAATTCGTCTCCACTCTTCAATGGAGTTTTAAAGGCCATATTGATACGGGCAACAACCGGATCAACTCCCTGCTCATGCAATGCAGCAAAACTGACACCCACAGAAGAAAGGAATTCATGACGCGTATGTTCCAGATAGTGTTGATAATTGGCATTGTTGACAATGCCTTGCAGGTCGCATTCATAATCGCGTACCTTCATCTCCAGCTCGTAAATATAATTCATGGTTGTAATGTTATAAAGTTATAGGGTAGTAAAGTTATAACTCTCCTTACAACCCGCCTTTAAACTTTTTCAGTTCATCCACAGAAACCAGTTTGTAGAGCTTATCACTCGGACGTATCTTATCGAGTTTCATGGAAAAACGTTCTCCCTTTTTTACGTTTTGTACCGGTTCAAGATCAACACGTGCCTCTTCGAGGGTAGCAAACAAAGCTCCGGTAGTCGGTCCGGTTACCAATAACTTATCGCCTACATTCAATTCGGCTGCTTCTACAAGAAACTCGGCAACACCGATATTACTAAAATAACGGATTCCTTTACCCACGTAGATCTTACGTTCTGTAGCTGCCGAACCATAGTTCTTAGTCCACTCTCCCAAACGCTGTCCCAAATAGTATCCGTCCCAGAAGCCACGATTGAATACACACTTCAGGCGTTCATCCCAGGCAGCCACTTTCTCGTCAGTGAAAGTATCGTCCAGATAAGCCTTGATAGCCTCTTTATAACACTCCACCACGGTACGCACATACTCAGGACCGCGGGCACGGCCTTCTATCTTGAACACCCGTACACCGGCATCCATCATCTTATTCATAAAATGAATCGTCTTCAGGTCTTTGGGTGACATTATATACTGATTGTCAACGTCCAGCTCCACATCCGTCTCTTTATCCCGCACTGTATAAGAACGGCGGCACACCTGCATACAGGCACCACGATTGGCAGAACTGTTCATCTCATGCAACGAAAGATAACACTTACCGGAGACAGCCATACACAAAGCACCGTGACAGAACATTTCAATACGAATCTGTTCGCCCGAAGGGCCACATATATTTTCTTCTACGATATGACGATAAATCTCCGCTACCTGCTCTAAGTTCAATTCGCGGGCAAGCACTACCACATCGGCAAACTGAGCATAGAATCTCAAAGCCTCTATGTTGGATATATTCAGTTGGGTAGAAAGATGCACCTCCTGCCCGATCCGGCGGGCGTAACTCATCACCGCCACATCGGCAGCAATCACAGCCGAAATACCGGCTTCTTTCGCCGCGTCAACGATAGTGCGCATCAGTTCCAGATCATTATCATATATGATTGTATTCACCGTCAGATAACTCTTCATCCCATGTTCATCACAGGTCCGGGCTATTTCGCGCAGATCGTCAATGGTAAACGTATTGGCCGAACGGGCACGCATATTCAAATTTGCAATGCCAAAATAAATAGAGTCGGCACCTCCCTGAATGGCTGCTGCAAGTGATTCACGGGAACCAACAGGAGCCATTATTTCAAAATCATTCAAACTAAAACTCATATACTTTATTAATAGAAAGCTTATTATCCCCCCGGTCTTCCGGGAGGTTTTTCTCATAATTCAATCAGTTAAATAAATCAAGAAGTACAAAGGTAGGCTTTTTTCCGTATTTTTGTAGCGATAACGAAAGTTACTTCAACCGTAAATCGTAAAATTAAGTAAACCGAAAATGAAAATAGGTCCTATAGATTTGGGCGAACGCCCTGTATTCCTTGCTCCGATGGAGGATGTGACAGATCCTGCCTTCCGTTTGATGTGTAAAAAGTTCGGATCCGATATGGTGTATACGGAGTTTGTTTCGAGCGATGCACTGATACGCTCTGTCAACAAGACCACACAGAAACTTTCTATCTGCGACGAAGAGCGTCCTGTTGCCATACAGATATACGGAAAAGATACCGAAGCTATGGTAGGAGCAGCACGGATTGTAGAAGAGGCGCAGCCTGATATACTGGATATCAACTTCGGATGTCCCGTAAAAAAGGTGGCCGGTAAAGGTGCCGGAGCTGGGATGTTACAGAATATCCCAAAGATGCTGGAGATCACCCGTGCCGTAGTAGATGCCGTAAAGATACCTGTTACAGTAAAAACCCGCCTGGGTTGGGATGCCGACCACAAAATCATTGTAGATCTGGCAGAACAACTACAGGACTGCGGTATTGCCGCACTCGCCATCCATGGACGTACCCGGGCACAAATGTATACCGGAGAGGCAGACTGGACACTTATTGGTGAAGTGAAAAACAATCCCCGCATGCATATTCCGATCATCGGCAACGGAGACGTCACCTCGGCAGCAACCGCCAAAGCGTGTTTCGACCGTTACGGAGTAGACGCCATCATGATTGGCCGGGGCAGTATCGGACGCCCCTGGATCTTCCGCGAGGTGAAACACTATCTGGAAACAGGAACCGAACTTCCTCCCGAAACCTTTGAATGGTATCTGAATGTGCTTCGCGAAGAAGTGCTCAACAGCGTAGCCCGCCTGGACGAACGCCGGGGAATCATTCACATACGCCGCCATCTGGCTGCAACTCCTCTGTTCAAAGGTATTCCTAATTTCCGGGAAACCCGTATCGCCATGCTAAGAACAGAGTCGGTAGAAGAATTATTCCGAATATTCGACAAAATAAAACCGGATGGTGAATAAAAAAGAGATTGGCTTTAGTGGATTTATCATAAAAAAGTTATTACTTTTGCAGAAAATAGATTCTTTTATAAAGTAACAAACAATATGAGACAACTGCTACTCTTTTTTATTTTATCACTGTTCACCTCTCCGTTACTTCGTGCGCAATCTGTAGAAGAAATACAGAATAGCAAGGAATATATTTGGGGAACCGGCAATGCCTCTACGCTCAAAAAAGCCGATAACGAAGCGTTGGCGGCATTAATAAGCCAGATATCTACCAATGTATCCAGCCAGTTCAGCCAACTGACGGAAGGAGGTACAGACGGAGACAAAGTAACCGTAGACGAAACATTCAAATCAGTCATCAACACCTATTCACGTGCAACACTGAACAATACCCGACGTATCGTAATACAGAACGAACCGGAAGCTGCGGTAATGCGCTACATCAAAGTCAGCGAGATACAACGTATCTTCGAGGGGCGTAAAACAAAATTGCTCGACTTTACTCAAGAAGCGATAAAAGCTGAGAAAAAAGCACAGGTAGCTGATGCCTTACGCTATTATTACTGGGCACTGACCCTACTGCAAAGCTATCCTGACGGGAATTTTCTCACAATGAAAGACGAAGAAGGGAAAGATCAGCTATTATGTAATTGGATTCCCAAACAGATGAATGCTATCTTCTCTCATCTGGAGGTTTCCATAAACGACGTCCACATCGACGGTGATCTGAAAACAATCGATCTGAAAGTGCTCTACAAAGGTCAGCCTGCCCGCAACTACGATTATACCTATTTTGACGGGCGTGACTGGTCAAACATCTTCTCGGCAAAAGACGGACTGGGAATTATCGAAATGCCTGCTGTTGCCAATGCCAAAGGGATGCAGATAAAAACGGAGTATATGTTTGAAGGCGAGTCTAATATCGACAATGAACTGGCCGAAGTCATGCAGTCAGTCAATCCGATCCCTATGCGCAACTGCTATCTGAAACTAACAGGTGAGGAGCCTAAACCAGGAGAAACCCCGGCAGCAACATTGCTGACAGCTTCCGGTGATAGCGCCAAACAAACAGAATCCGCCATGCATTATCTGGCTAACGAAGAAGTTACTGTCTATCAGAGCACTATGAAAGAGGTAGAAAACGCCATCCGCTCCAAAAATTACGCCAATATACAATCTATTTGTACACCGGAAGGATTCACCATGTTCAACCAACTGATTAAATACGGTAATGCCAAAATAGTGAAGGAACCGGAGCTAAAATATCTGGAATGCAATGGTGAGGTAACCTGTCGCAGCCTTCCCATGAGCTTCAGTTTCAATGGCAACCGCCGCACATTCGTTGAAGACATCGTATTTACCATGACCAAAGAAGGTAAGATAGACGCCATTGCCTTCGGACTGAACAAGCCGGCTGTTGACGATATTATGAATCAGACTTCCTGGGGAGACGATGTACGTAAAGTATTGATTAACTTCCTTGAAAGTTATAAAACAGCCTATGCATTAAAACGCTATGATTACATCAACAGTATATTCTCGGATGATGCTCTGATTATCACCGGTTCGGTGCTGAAACACAAAGTAGTAAACGAGGGGCAACCTATGAGCAAAGAGGCTGTGAAGTATACCCGTCAGACAAAGAGTGAATTCATGAAAAGACTGAAACACATCTTTGCCGGAAATGAATATATCAATCTTCGCTTTGCTGACAATCAGGTACGTAAGTCGGGAGTAGGAGGCGAAATCTATGGTATCCAGATCAAACAGGACTACTTCTCGTCCAGCTATGGCGATACAGGCTACCTCTTTTTAATGGTGGACCTCAATAACCCCAAAGAACCCATTATTCATGTACGTACCTGGCAGCCGGAGAAAGACCCGGATTTCGGCCTGATAGATTTAAGTCACTTCTGATCGGAAGTGAACTGAACTCACCACAGAGTCTCACAGAATTTTAAATCTCTGATGAAACACGGATTTACGCAAATGAACGCAGATTAAAAGACTGTAGTTCTTTATCATCTGCTTGTTTCCCTTTGCGAAAATCTGTGTTAATTCGCGTTTCGATTAATCATCGCTTGGCGTACTTCCCCGTGCGGGAAGCATTCAAAACCATACAGCAAGAAATCAATTTTACCGACAACCATCGCATCAGAAAAGTTTTGTCACTGAAAACCGTTACAAAACGACTACACATAAGTTAAAAATCAAACTTATCCGATCATTTTATTTGATAAAAAGGGATTCATTTACAAACATTAATTATATTTGTTCGAAAAATACATTAATCCTAAATTACAGAAACAAACATGTCAAATAGCACTACTAAACGTCTGTTGCTACTATTTATCGTTCTTCTATTTATTTGCCCTGCCATCCCTGTGCTTGCGCAACAAGGAAAAATCAACGTAGCATCTTTCCAACGTATGGAAAGCGACATCACTGCCCGTGTCACAGCTCCCAAACGAGACCAAAACGGTGAAGTCTGTGCACTTATCCGTATCGTGACCAATGTAAAAGACCTTATGTTTGAACCGGACGCCCTGGGAATCACGGCACGTGAAAACAAAACAGGAGAAATCTGGCTGTACGTCCCGCGAGGCGCCCGCCGTATCTCTATTTTACATGACCAACTCGGTATTATGCGAAACTACTTCTATCCGGACATCATCGAAAAAGCTACCGTATACGAAATGGTACTCAACACCGGTGATCAGCAGGATAAACCTGTAGTTGAAAACAACATGCAGCTCATCGTAGTACGCCCCGAACCAGCTACCTCCAATATTTATATTGACGATGAACAGGTGCCGGTTGAGAATGGTCTGTTCAACGCTACCATGCCCAAAGGAGATCATACGTATCGTGTAGAAGCTCCGATGTACCAACCCGAAGCAGGTGTTATTTCCTTAGGGAGCAGTCCGGTAACCAAAAGTGTAGTGCTGAAACCCAAGTTCGGCTATATGGAAATATTCTCCCTGCCCGAACAGGATGCCAAAGTTTACATTGACACAGTTCTCGTAGGTACAACCCCTTACCGCAGTGACCGCATGGCTATCAAAGAGTATAAAGTACGCATCGAAAAGGAAACTTATTTCCCCATAGACACTGTACTGACTGTAGCTGCGGGCGAAACGGTACGTCCCACTTTCCGGATGATATCTACTATCAAGCCAAAAATCCCAATGAATACACTTGTCTTGCTGCAGGCCGGATACAACCCGAACTCTACTACCTTTGGCGCTATGTTAGGATTTGGTAAAAACAAGAACGGCTTCTACATCGGTTTCCGTAGCGACTTTAGTTCGGCAGGGAGCGACTTGGAATGCAACGAAAATGGCACAATAGGTGACGGAAGTATACCTCCGTTCTATAAAGAAGGAGTCACCCACCAATCACGTATGTCAGTTACCGCCGGATATTTCCGTCGCCTCAACAAGACGATCTACCTTTATGCAGGAGCCGGATACGGCAGCCGTACTCTATCTTATGAACTGGATGAACGGGCTGAGGATGAAAGTGGAAAAAGCCTTGAGGGGATACAGGTAAAGGATACAAGTAAATCTCCCACCGGAGTAGCCTTCGAGTTAGGTGGTATTCTGCGCTTCAATAAGTTCCTGATCTCTGCGGGGTACCACACAGTAAATGCCAAATACCACGAAATAAGCGCCGGTATCGGTATGATATTCTAATCCCAAAACGTAAAATGAGATGAAGAAATTCCTATATATAATAATGTGTGGGGTGCTACTCTTGTCAGGCTGCGAAGAAGACAACGAGCCGTTGGCATATCCGCCTACGCTTGCCAGTGGTAGCGTGACGGAAATGACAAGGGTGCAAGCCGTTCTTTCAGGAGCAGCCATCCCCCATCCATCCAGCATCGTGAAATGTGATATCGGCTTTATGGTTGCCACCTCAGACAACATGGCCGATGCGGAATCTTTTGTTGGCACGGAAGAGTCTGACGGCAATAATCAATACCGGGCAACAGCTACAGGATTAAAACCAGGTACCCAGTATTACTTTTGTATCTATGCTAAAAGCGGCAATACACTGGTAAAAGGCCCGGTACAGTCATTCACTACAGAAGAAAGCATTGCTCCTATTGTAAGCGTACCAACCGTTATCAGTAAAGATGAAACTACCCTGACACTTAGTAGCCAGGTGACCGATGACGGTGACGATACTCCGACCATTCGTGGGTTTGCTTATAAAATATATATTGAAGGCGACCCCGACCCGACCAAGAGCGATAACGTAGTATTGGGTTCCCTCACAGCAACACGTGGAAAAGAGGATCCTTTCACTGGTACTGCTATCAATCTGCAATCCAATACAACCTATGCCATACGGGCATATGCCACCAATAAAACCGGAACCGGATATAGTCAGGTCATTACATTGAAAACGGATGAACTAATGACCCCTATTGTTACAATCACTCCACCCAATCCGGATAAACTGACTTCCTATACACTGGAGGTAACAGGAACCGTCACTGACGAACGGGGGTATCCGGTTCAAGAACGCGGCTTTTGCTGGAGTGCGGAGAATCGTCTGCCTGTAGTGATTGAAAACGGGCAAAATCAGGTAACAGCTGATGCAACCAGTACCTTTACCAAGGTAGTGACCGGATTGAATTCCAAAACGAAATACTACCTCCGCGCCTATGCTACCAATGAAAAAGGAACCGGTTACAGTTCTCCGATAGAATTTACCACTGTCGAAGAGCAGACTGCTTCACTGACGAAAATGATTGTATCGGATATTACTTCCGAATCGGCGGTACTCTCGGCTCTGGTAGCAACGGGAATAGGTGCAGAAATCAGAGAAAAAGGATTCTGCTATAGTAAGGAACATAACCCTACCAAGGCAGATAATCCGCAACCTTTCAACGGAGAAAGTAACCAAATGCAAACCAGACTTACCGCATTGGAAGAAGGCGTCACTTACTATGCCCGTGCTTATGCCACTACACGCGATGACACATTCTACAGTAATGAAGTAGAATTCACTACCAGTGCATTACTTGTGCCCGAGATTGGTAATCCTGTCTTCAAGAATGTCACGGAAACTTCGGCAACCATCACTGCCGTTATCATTTCTAATGGGGGAAGTGAAGTGCAGGAACGGGGAATCTACTATAGTCTGACCAATCAAAACCCGGAACAAGGAGGGGCAAATGTACAAACGGCTTTATCCGAGAGTGCAGATCTTGGTAAAATAACGGTTAATCTTACCGGACTGACCGGCGGGCAGAGATATTATGTGAAAGCCTTTGCGCGTAACAGTAAAGGAATCGGATATTGCAGCGCACCTGCCACTCTACTGACTGCAGCAAATACGGCACCCAAAGTGAGTAGTTTGACAGTAATGAACATTCAGGACGATAATGCCAAGGCCAAAGCATTCGTTTCCGATGCGGGAGGAAGCGGTTTAACCATTACCGAGCGAGGGTTTGTATGGAGTAATAATGGAATAACACCTACCCTGGAAAACAATACAGGTAAAGCCGTCGCATCAGGAAGTGCAGATAGTTTTGAAGCATTATTAAACGAACTGAATCCCAGCACCTCCTATATAGTACGTGCATATGCCAAAAACAATAAAGTGCAGGAAGCCGGATATAGTCAGCCCATCAACTTTATGACAGGACAAACCTATGCACCTACTTTGACAGAAGGAAAAAGAGAATTAGTCAAATTCGATCGGATCACCATTAGTGCTGTTATTGCCAATGACGGAGGAGCTACCGTTACCGATTATGGTATCTGCTGGGCACCTGCCGGTGAAACTCCGAACATTAAAGGGAATCATGTTAAAGGGATAATGACAGGAAATACCTTCACCGCAACAGCTACAGGACTTACACATAGTACCTCTTACAGCGTAGCTGCGTATGCCAAGAATAAAGACCGGAATGGAGTTAGTTATATTCCCTTTGGTGATATAACGACTACTGCATTACCTCCCCAACCGGGCGATAACCCTACACCAGATGATCCAATTCTTGGTAAAAAACCATCAATGAACGGTGTGTATAATTCGGGAACATTCCCTACAAAATTAGTTATTACTTCCGGTATTAGTGACAAAGGGAGTGCAGCAGTTACAGCCCAAGGCTTTATTTGGAGTGCTACCGAACAAAATCCTGAAATAGGGAAAGCAGGATGTACCAATGTATCCATCACTCCAGGAGGAGAACTGAAAACTGTTCTCACCGGACTGACACCGGGCACTACTTACTATATACGCTCCTATGCCACCAACGATGTAGGTACAGGATATAGTAACACAGCCTGGCTGACTACCGAACCGGGAGACAAAGTAGAACCCGGAGAAGGAGATAATCCCACACCGGAACCAATTGATAACAAATAAAAATATCCAGATATGAAACGAATCAGTATCTATTTTATCATGCTTGTAGCTGCATTCAGCCTCAGCATAGGCGTACAAGCCAAAACAATAACAGTAACAACAGCAGGAACGCTCTCATCGTATCTGTCTTCTGAAGAGACACAAACCGTTACAGAACTTATTATCAGCGGCCCACTGAACGGTACAGACATTGCATTAATACGTACTACCGCAGGAAATCTGGAAAGACTCGATCTGACCAATGCAACCATTGTAGAAGGAGGTACTCCATATACCTCATATAATGGACAGGATTATATGACTCAGAATAATATAGTTGGCAGCTATATGTTTCGGGGAATGGTCAATCTGATAGATTTGAAATTTCCTAAGAACGTTGTAGGGTTAGGAAGTTATACTAAAAACGGATCTTATTCTACATGGAGCGGATATAGCGTATCCAACTGTCCGTCATTGGAAACCGTTACACTTCCAAGTACATTACTATGGATCGGAGAATACTCATTCGATGCATGCAGTCGTTTGAAAGAAATCATTATTCCAGAAGGAGTCAAAATAATGGGGCAATATACTTTCAATGGCTGTCAATCATTAAAAAAAGCCTCCTTACCAAGTACACTAACAGATAGTTTCACCTATGATGGATGTACTTTCACCAGTCAATATAATAGTGGTAGCAACTTTGCTGACTGTACTAATCTGGAGGAAGTCATCTTGCCGGAAGGTCTTACCTTATTGTATTCATATATGTTTTCCGGTGCAACTTCTATTAAGCATATTACATTGCCCTCCACACTAAAAGTAATAAACAGCGCTTTCAATGGATGTAGTGGTCTTTTAGAATTAGAACTTCCAAGTGGATTAACTCAATTAGGAAGCATGTACGGTTGTAGTTCATTGAAATCATTAGTTATCCCCGAAAGTGTAACTGAAGTAGGTTCTTTTGGGAGGTGTACACAATTGGAATCAATTACACTCCCCTCTGGATTAACAGGATGGTTGCCCGACTTCAATGGCTGTAGCAATCTAAAAAGTATTACTATACCGGATAATGTAATTGGAATTAATAGACGAAATTTCGAGGGTTGTAACTCATTAAAAACAGTCAATATCTCTGCCTCATCAAAGCTTGAAGAAATTAGAGAGGAAGCTTTTCAAAGGACCTCTATTACTGAAATTCATTTACCGGAATCAGTTAAAAAGTTAGGACGTTATGCTTTCGCATACTGCACACAATTGACACATGTAACCCTCCCTAAAAACAATACTGCTTTCCAAATGGAAAATTTTGTATTTACAGGTTGTTCTACTCTGGAAAACATCAATCTGCCTACTTCTTTAACCTCTATCCCTCAAGACGCTTTTAGTAATTGTATATCATTAAAAGAAGTTACTCTCCCGGGAGCACTTACAGAACTTGGACATCAAGCTTTTAAAGGATGTACACAACTCACTAAGATAACAATTCCCGGAACCATTACTTCATTTAACAGTTCCGTATTCGCCAATTCTGGACTCACAGAGGTAACAATAAACAACGGTATACGAGAAATTGGGGAAAATGCTTTTGAAAATACCCCCCTCACCAGTATTACATTTCCTAAAACCATCACACGTATCAGTGGACTTGGAAACAGTAATATCACTAACATTCATTTTGCAGAAGGTGCAGAACCTACAGAAATTGTGGAAAATGCATTTTATGGATGTAAAATTGCCACTTTTAATATCCCTGCAAGTGTAACAACCATAAAAGAGGGAGCTTTTCAATACAGTAGTATTCAGGAAATCACAATCCCCGAAACAGTAACTACCATAGAAGATCGTTGCTTTAATAACTGTAACGAACTTACCAAAGTTACTCTCCCTACCAATATGACCGAATTACCGAATAGCATGTTTTGGAGCTGTCCCAAACTAAAAACAATTCAATTACCATCTAAATTGGAAAAAATAGGGAGCTATGCATTTCGTGACAGTGGAATCAATGCAATACAACTCCCACAGAACTTAAAAGTAATAGAATACTGGGCCTTTAATGGATGTACTCAACTGAAAAGTATTACTCTTCCTCCTCATCTGGAAAAGATAGGAGAACGAGCTTTTGAAAGTACCTCTATCAATAATATTGAAATACCGGTTACCGTAACAGAAATTGGAGAAAGAGCTTTCCGGTGTTATAATTCATCTGAAGGGTCCTACAAATCCTACTTAAATACCGTAGTATGGAACCCCAGTTGGGAAGTTCCTTATAATGTATTCTCTGCAGCGACTTATCTCTACATTCCAGAGAATGGAAGCGTAGCATCCGATGCAGAATACAATTTCACTTATATTTTCCGGGGAGGTGTCACTGACCAAATGGAGATCAAAACAAATGGGAATCAGTTCAGTATTCCCAAAGAATTAAAAGCTAAAAAAGTGTATTACTACAAAAACTTCAATACAGAGAGTGGATACAACTCACCAGCTGGCTGGAAAACCATCGTATTACCGTTTGATGTTGATCAATTTACGTATACGCGGTACTCTACCGAACCCGACGCTACCGGAACCCCACTGGCACCTTTCGGCAATACCCTTTTAGAAACAGATGACACAGCCCTGCCATTCTGGTTATACGAACTTACTCCAACCGGATATGTCTCAGCCACTTCAATACAGGCCAATAAACCTTACCTCATTTGTATGCCTAACAACCGGGCTTATCCGGAAGCCAATAATATTACCGGTAATGTTCGTTTCTCTGCAGAAAATGGCGCAGGTGTTCTACTTGCTCCTACCGAAGGTGCCCTACAATCGTCAGAGGGTGCCAACTACAGTCTTGTACCAACTTATGCTACAGTTGAAAAAAGCGAACAGGTATATTCTTTAAATGAAACAAGTTCATACTTTGATGGTAACAAAGACTATCCCGCCGGTAGTGTATTTATCCGTAATTATGCCGACGTAGCCCCCTTCCAGGCCTATGTACAGACCAAAGCCGCTCCTGCATCTGCTCCACGGCTATACAGCATTGGTGGCGATGGAGGCAGTATCACCGGTATCGGAAGCATGATCCTAACTCCTAACCAGGCCACCAGAGCATACAGTGAGAACGGTATTCTCTATATCGAAAGTAATGCTGTCCGCACCATTCCTATTTATGATGCCAGCGGACGTACCATACGAGTGATCGAAGCTCAGGAAGGCCGCAACGAAGTAAACGGACTGGCAGAGGGCATCTACTTCCTTGAAGGACAAAAAGTAATGGTAAAAAAATAACGAAGTATCAACATGATTCAAAAACATCAGATACAAATAATCAGGTACCTGCTCCTTACCCTCATCCTGCTTTTACCGGCAGGATGTGATAAGGACGAGGAACCGATGATATATGCGCCTACACTGGTGACAAACAATGCTACCGGACTGACGCGATATGATGCGGTACTGACAGGTTCGGCCATTGAAAACCCAAAGAGCGTGGGAAAATGCAAGATAGGATTTCTCTATGCCGAATCGAGTTCGATGAACAATGCAAAGGAGGTAGAAGCCCAGGCCGGAGACAAAAACCAGTACACTGTAACACTGGAAGGCCTATCTATCGGAAAAACTTATTACTATTGCATTTATGCCAGTACCGGATACAGCAAAGTGAAAGGAAATGTGATAAGCTTTAGTACACTCGCCAGTGAAGCACCTACTCTCAATGTACCTGTGGCCGAAAGCAAAAGTGAAACGGGAGCTATCCTGACCAGTGGTGTAACCGATGATGGTGGTAGCGACCTGACAGACTTTGGAGTAGTTTACAAAGTAAAAACAGAAGAGGACAATGCGGATCCCACTGAATATGATATCGTAAAGAACGCGTCATCAGGCTTTACATCCGAAGCCTTCACTGTAGAACTAACCAATCTAAAGGCAAATACCACTTATCTGATACGGTCTTATGCTAAAAACAAAACGGGTAAAACCGGATACAGTGCCGAAAGCATCGAAATTACTACAGATGCATTGAAAGTACCAACAGTTACCTGCAATCCGGTTGGTGATATTTCAGCCTATACAGCACTGGCTACTGCCCGCGCTGTAACACCGGATGCAGCCTATCCGATACTGAAACGTGGTTTCTGCTGGAGTGCCGAGAACCAGGTTCCTACCATAGACAACCTGAAAGAAGAAGTTGCTTTAGGAGCAGCCGACTTTTCTAAACTACTGGAAGGTTTGAATACTGGTACGAAATATTATCTTCGGGCTTATGCAGAAAATGATAAAGGCATAGGATACAGTCCGGTGGTAGAGTTTACCACACAAAATCTGCAGGTAGTGGGTTTTGAAACAGTACCACAGATCAGTAATATCACTGTATCATCAGCTGAAGTAACCGCCGTTATTACCGTGCCCGAAGGTACGGAGATTCTGGAAAAAGGGATTTGTTATGACATCTTCTCTACCAAGCCGGGTGTAGATATGGAAGGTGGGCCTAAAAAAGATACGAGTAGCGGAAATAACATCCACATAGCCATAAACGGATTACAAGAAGGTACCAATTATTATGTAACTGCCTATGCCCGAACAGTCGACGGCTATTTTTACAGTAATCCAACATCATTCCATACCGTACAAACCCATGTTCCTGCACTCGCTGTACCGGTTATAAATAATATTGGTGAAACAGTAGCCACCGTAAAAGTAGAAGTTACTACCGACGGAGGCAGAGATATAGAGGAAATCGGCTTTTGTTGGAGCAGCGAAGTATCTGCACCTAACATAAACGATAACGATCACATCACTGAAGTTGGCAAACTAACCACCTACACCAAGCAGATCTCTAATCTGAATAAAGGTATCAAGTACTACGTACGAGCTTATGCCAAAAACGTAAACGGAGTGGCATATAGTCCCGTGACAGAGTTTACCACTCAACTAAACAGTGCACCGGAAGTGGAAGACCTGACAATGAGTATTATTAATGATGATAATGTTACTGTGGAGGCTACCATCACCAATACCGGAGGATTGAGTATCCTTAAAAAAGGTTTTGTATGGTCGGATTCCAGTAATGCTACTCCAACTCTGGAAAACTGTCTTGATAAGAAAGAATTGGGTACCGGTTCTGATGCTGGCGGGCGTTTTGAGGCTCAAATAGTAAATCTTACTATGGCTACTCCTTATTATATTTGCGCATATGCAGAGAATGAAAAAGGGATCACTTACAGTATTCCCGTCCGTTTCGTTACAATTGCGACCTATACCCCTGCCGTAGGATATCCTTCGGCAGAGAATATCACCGCAAATACAGCTGATATGTCAGCTAACATTTCAAATGACGGAGGAGCCAGTGTCACTGAAGTAGGTTTCTGCTGGAGTGAAAACAGTTCGGAACCGGTAATAGATGAAGCGAAAAAGAACTATGCAAAAGCACAGGTGGCTACTAACTTCTCTACTAAGATTTCCGGATTAAAAGCAGCAACCTATTATTATGTAAGAGCTTATGCAAAAAACAAGAATGGTATCTCATACAGTAGCGGTTACAGTAGCTTTACAACGCTGACTACTACTCCCGGTCCGGATGATAATCCATTACCCGAACCCCAATCTGCCCAAAAAGCACGAACGGTAAGAAAGTAAAACTCCTTTTTATATTCTCTCTAACATAAGGTGAGGCTCCCCCGGTATTTCTTTATAAATGTCGGGGGAGTTGTATTATAATGGTCTAATACCCATCCTATCACTCCCGTCCACATTGTAAAGATACCCTCAAAACAACCGGAAATCATAAGATAGTATAAGAGATTCAGAACAAATAGACTTTGAAATAGACTGAATACACACTATTTTTGCAAGCAGTTGCTGAAAACAGCTTTGCCTATTAATAACTAACAGAATCTAAAAATGAAAAAAAAAGAAAAGCCACTATTTATCCATTACAAATCCTGCCGGATAACTCTACTTGTTTTTGTATGGTTACTCCCACTTGTCAGCGCATATGCTACCCCTTATAATATTGCAACTCGCGCACAGGTAAAAGCCTCTTCTTTCATGCCCGGATTCGAACCGGAAAAGATTATCGACGGAGCAATCCGCCTATACGATCAGGGAGAATGGCGTTCTCAGAGCAAAGAGACGTTTTGGGGATATATTGATTACCCATGGATAGAATTAAAATGGGACGAGGCACAGCCGATAGAAAGAATTATCTTGTACGACCGCCCCAATCCCCAGAGTCAGATGGCAGGAGTTACTATCCACTTCAGCGATCATTCTAAAATCTACGTAAATTCAATTCCCAACGACGGTGCTCCAAAGGTGATTGATTTCCCTACGAAACTCAGCTCTTTTATTCGTATCGAAAGCACGGACGCAATGGGCACCAATGTAGGTCTCTCCGAAGTGGAAGTCTACCCATCCATCGAGGGATATCATGATTTTGTAGAAAAGGTAGACCCTTATATCGAGACTGCACGAGGAAGATATTTCTTCTTTGTTACAGGAAGCCTGCCCTTTGGCATGATTAGCGCAGCTCCTATGACACGAAACAAAAACCAGTACGGCGGCGGATACAATTATAATTCTAAAGAAATATTAGGGTTCCCGCAACTGCACGATTGGATGAATGGCGGCATTGTACTGATGCCTACCACAGGTGAAGTGCCCACCAAGCAGGGAGAAGAGGGATGGAAATCATCCTTCTCGCATGAAGGAGAAACAGTACGCCCGGGTTATCACAAACTATTTTTAGACAGATATAACCTATGGGTAGAGCAAACCGCCACAGACAGGGTAAGTTTTTATCGCTTTACCTATTGCAACGATGCTCCTCTTGCAGATATACTGCTCAATCTGGGAGGATATGTAGGTACAATAACCATGACCGAAGCAAATATCCAAAAGGTCAGCGATCAGGAAATAGAAGGCTCCGTCAACACCATGGGAAGACTATGGGGAGGTCCCGACAATGTAAAAGTGTATTACGTTATGCAATTTAGCAAACCAATGAAAGCCATAGATGGTTGGGATAACCAAACAGAATACCGGGACATAGAATCTCTGACAAGCCATGAAAAACCGACACGGCGCAATGCCACCGGCATGACGTATTGGGATGCACCTTCTTCGGGTATCAAAGCACGCTTTACAGCTAAAACAGGTGAACAAATCTGTGTAAAGGTGGCTATTTCCTATACCAGTATAGCCAATGCACGGCTCAATATGGAAATGGATTGTAATCATTGGGACTTTGATGCAGTGCATCAGCAATCACAAAAAGAATGGAATGATTATCTGGGAAAAATAGCAGTGAAAGGTGGTACAAGAGACCAACAAATCAAATTTTATACGGATCTTTGGCATGTGCTGCTGGGACGTCATAAAATAGACGATTACTCCGGTGACTATCCGGATTATACACAGGGAGAACGACAAGGCAAACATACAGTAAATGCCGTGTTCAAAAAAAGGACCTTACCGAAAGACGCAAATGGAAAAGTAAAATTCCATATGTATAATTCAGATGCATTTTGGCTCTCACAATGGAATTTGAATGTACTCTGGGGATTGGCATGGCCAGAAGTTTTAGATGACTTTTCCGCCTGTCTGGTGCAATATGCCGAAAATGGCGGACTGTTGCCCCGGGGACCCAACCTTGGTGGATATTCGTACATCATGTCATCTTGCCCGGCTACCAACTTACTGACCGCTGCTTATCAAAAAGACATGCTAACCAAAACAACTCCGACAGCTGCTTATAAAGCAATGGTCAACAATCATAAAGGCGGAGGAATGTTAGGCTCTAAAGAGCAAATTGACATCTATGAACAGAACGGTTATTTTCCGGATAATGCCGGATGGACGATAGAGGCTGCCTTTCAGGATTGGGCACTATCTCAAATGGCTGGAAAACTTCGGAAAAAGAAGGATGCGGCATTCTACCTGAAACGGTCCCAAGGCTGGGAAAACCTTTTCTGCGATAAAGTCAACCTGTTGATGCCCAAAAATAATAAAGGAGAATGGTTACATCAAGATCCTTTAAGCGGAGAGGGATGGATAGAAGCCAATGCCTGGCAGGCTACTTGGGGAATATCTCACGGATTAAGCAGACTGGCAGAATTAATGGGAGGAAAAGATGCTCTGTGTACCAAACTGAATGAGGCTTTCGAGCAATCTAAAGAAGATGATTTCGTATATGGGTATCGCGATGGATATGTGAGTTACGCCAATCAACCAGGGTGTTCGAATGCCCATGTATTCAACAGAACAGGCCGACCGGACTTGGCACAATACTGGGTAAGGCGTGTCAACGAACAAGCATACGGAGCAACTACCCCTGATAAAGGTTACGGTGGACACGACGAAGATCAGGGACAAATGGGAGGAGTAAGCGCCCTCATGTCAATAGGAATGTTCAGTGTAGACGGAACTTGTTCCATCCAACCCGTTTATGATATTACGTCTCCCGTATTTGATGAAATCACCATCTGGTTGGATAAAAAGTATTACCCCAATGGAGATAAGTTTATCATTAAATGCCATAACAACAGCAAAGAGAATTGCTACATTGAGAGAATAGCCCTCAATGGTAAAGAACTGTCAGAATGCCTGCTCCCGCACAAAGAATACGCAAAAGGAGGAATCTTAGAACTCTGGCTAAGCAATTCCGCACCTGTAAAATAATGACATAACATTCTGTTCAAAGGGGCAGAAGAAATCTGCCTGTCGAGAGTGTGTAAAAAGTAATAAAATGCCCCGCGAAAGTTCACATCCAACTTTCGCGGGGTACTTTGTTTATTCACTGATCTCTTTTTTTCGGTAAGCAGTAGGCGACACTCCCATAACTTTGGTAAAGACCCGGGAGAAATAAGCCTGTTCCTCAAATCCAAGCCGTAGAGCTATCTCATTCAATTTCATATCGGTAAGCTCAATATATTGACAAGCCTTCTGAATTTTCAGTCGAATAAAATAGTTGATAGGAGAAGTACCGGTCTCTTTCAAAAACAATGCCGAGAAATGAGACTCCGAATATTTAAAATATCCGGCCAAGTCCTGTAATGTCAAATTACGATCTATGTTTTCCTGCAGATAGTAAATCACCCGCATAGAAAATGAAAGCGGCTTATGTCTGGGAACACCGATATCCCGAAATTGCTCTTGAAAAATGAACGTAGATAAGAAAGAGTACAGGTACATCGCTGAATAAGCAAAATATTCTTTGATATATCCCATGGAAAAGCTATTATAGATTTCTTCAAACAGCTCAATACGAACTTGCTGACGCGAGTGTTCATCCGAAAGAATAATCCCCGGAGATATATGAACAGTAAAAATCGAATGCACTAATTTACCGCTAAAATGAAGCCAATAGATGGTCCACGGCTCATCTATATCAGCCTCAAACGAATAAGGGACATGGGGAGGGATAAATATATACTGCTTCTGCCGTATCTGATACGTCTTCCCATTAATATGATACTTACCTTTTCCGTCGACACAATATATCAGCATTGCATAATCTGTACCCGATTCTTTTTGCACATAATGATATTTCACCTTCGGGAAAAAACCGATTTTACGTACATAGAGATTCTCTATCAGAGGATCTTTACTATATTCTCTTAACAAATTTTCGGGCAGGGATACAAATCGCTCTCCTTTAAACCCTTCCTTTATTCTTACCATAGTACAAAATCATAAGATTGTATAAGAAGATCAGAACAAATATACCTCAAAAAAAGCAATAAGTAAAGTATATTTGCAGAAAAACAATTCGGCAAAATGAGAAAAAGTAATTATGACAAGACCCCTTCAACTCGTATAGAAGGAAAGATATGGATAGGATGGAGTGAAATCCTGAATAAATTAAAGAAAACAGGAGTAACTGGTGATTTCCGAAAGGTTTTTGTAGTAGAGTGTTATCAGGGAGTAAATAAACAAGAACTTCTTTCTTATTTTAAAGAACTATCTCCGACACTATTGATTGATACGGAAAGCTTGTTTAAGTCACCGGAAGATATTGAGCGTATGACAGCACCCTATATGACGGAAGACAGCTTATTCGGGTATACTTCACACTTTTCTTACAAAAACTTCCTGGATACGGAAAAGGTGGCAGCCTGCCGTGAACAAATAACACAGACGAACGGACTCATTGTTTTATGCGGACATGGAGCAGCAGAAGTTTATCCTCATCCGGACCTACTTATGTACGTTGATATGGCACGTTGGGAAATACAGCAACGCTTCCGGAGAAAAGAAGTGAACGGATTAGGAGTTAGAGACAAAGAGGTTGCCCCCTCCCTTCACTACAAACGAGGTTATTTTATAGATTGGATAGTATGTGATAACCTTAAAAAGAGGCTATTAAATAAAGTTGATTATTGGCTGGATACCCATATCAGTGATCTCCCTAAAATGATCGAAGGAGAGACCTGGAAAGCCGGTCTTAAAAAAACAGCTTCTTCTCCTTTTCGTGTAGTCCCGTTTTTCGACCCGGCTCCATGGGGTGGCCAATGGATGAAAGAAGTCTGCGATTTAGACAAGACACAAGCCAATTTCGGTTGGTGCTTTGACTGTGTTCCCGAAGAAAACAGCTTATATTTAAATATTTCCGGAACACTCTTTGAAATGCCATCCAATAATCTCATTTTCTATCAACCTCGTGAAGTTTTGGGAGAACCGGTAGAAGCCCGTTTCGGAGAAAACTTTCCTATTCGTTTTGATTTTCTGGATACGATGGGAGGAGGCAATCTCAGCCTGCAGGTACATCCTACAACCCAATATATCCGGAATACATTCGGCATGGCCTATACACAGGATGAAAGCTATTATCTGCTGGATGCACAAAAGGGTGCAACTGTCTTTTTAGGAATAAAGACAGGCATAGATCCCGAAGAAATGATTGCAGCCCTGCACGAATCGCAAAAGACAGGGAAGAAGTTCGATACAGAAAAGTATGTAAACCAATGGCCGGCAAAAAAACATGACCATTTCCTGATTCCGGCCGGAACAATCCATTGTTCCGGAGCGGGTGCAATGGTGCTCGAGATTAGTGCAACGCCAAGTATCTTTACATTTAAGCTTTGGGATTGGGGGCGTCTGGGGTTAGACGGCCGTCCTCGTCCCATAAACATCCGACATGGTGCTAATGTGATTCAATGGGAACGACAAACTGATTATACACGCCGGTATCTGGTTAATCACGTGGAAAAGATTGCAGAAGGAGAAGGTTGGTATGAAGAACGTACCGGATTACACGAAAATGAATTTATAGAGACACGCCGCCACTGGTTCACCGGTAAGGTTTTGCACCATACCGGGAATAGCGTTAATGTTTTAAATGTAATTGAAGGAGACGAATTAATAGTGGAAAGCCCTGACGGAGCATTCGAACCGTTTACTGTTCATTATGCAGAGACATTTATTATCCCGGCTTCAATCAACCAATATACCATATCTCCAGGTGCAGCATCAAAAGAGAAGCGATGTGGTACAATCAAAGCTTATGTTCGATTTAAACAATAATAAATTATGAATTATAAAGAAGAACAACGCATCGTAATGACTTTGGATGCGGGTGGAACCAATTTTGTATTTTCGGCAATAGCCGGAGGAAAAGAGATTGTAGAACCTTTTGTTTTACCTTCTGTTCCAACTCATATCGACCATTGTCTGAAAAATATAGTGACCGGGTTCCACCATATACTAAAATTATTACCGGAAACTCCGGTAGCAATAAGTTTTGCATTTCCGGGGCCGGCCGATTATGAGGCAGGAATTATTGGCGATTTACCCAACTTTCCGGCCTTTCGAGGCGGAGTTGCTTTAGGCCCCTATTTACAAGATCAATTCGGATTACCTGTTTTTATTAACAACGATGGTAATCTGTTCGCATACGGAGAAGCAATGACCGGCATTTTGCCGGAAATAAACAACCGGTTAAAAAAAGCCGGTAGTACCAAACGTTACCAAAATATCATTGGTATAACGCTGGGTACAGGTTTTGGAGCCGGAGTAGTAACAAATGGTCAACTCTTGTTGGGAGACAATGCTGCCGGTGGTGATTTATGGTGTCTACGTAACAAAAATCATCCGCAATTTATTGTAGAAGAAAGTGTCAGCATCCGGGCTATAAAACGTATGTACGCAGAACGTTCCGGTTGCAAAGAAGATTTAACCCCTAAAGATATCTATGAGATTGCGGAAGGTAACCTTCAAGGAGAACAGGAGGCAGCCAGGGCTTCCTTTGCCGAACTGGGTGAAGTGGCTGCAGAAGCATTATCTTGCGCCTTAACATTAGTAGACGGATTAGTAGTTATAGGTGGCGGATTAGCTGGGGCTTCCAAATACATACTACCTGCAATGATAAAAGAGCTAAACGGTACTATACGTATGATGGATGGAAGTATCTTCAACCGCTTACAAATGAAAGTATTCAATCTGGAAGATGAGACAGAATTTGCATCATTTGCCGGTTATCAGCCCAAACAGATAAAGGTTCCCGATACCACCCGATTTATATCTTACGATTTATATAAACGGACAGGAATAGCCGTTACCCATCAAGGCACCAGCCGTTCCATTTCATTAGGTGCCTATACTTATGCCCTTAATCAATTAGACAACCAATAATCGCACCATGAATACACAATTTAAAGCCAAAACATTCTATCCGATTCTATTCGGTTTCTTCGTAATGGGATTCGTAGATATCGTAGGTATTGCAACAAACTATGTGAAAAAAGATTTTGAACTCTCCGATACATACGCAAACCTGCTCCCAATGATGGTATTTGCCTGGTTTGCAATCTTTTCCATTCCTACCGGCATTCTAATGGGAAAAATAGGGAAAAAACTGACTGTCATAATGGCTTTAGCTACTACAACAGTAGCAATGATAGTCCCCTTTATTTCCTATACTTTCGCAAGTATGTTACTCGCTTTTACAATATTAGGTATCAGCAATACTATACTGCAAGTATCATTAAACCCGATGATTGCCAATGTTGTTTCTACTGATAAAATAGCCAGTACGTTAACTCTCGGCCAATTCGTCAAAGCAATATCTTCATTTTTAGGACCTATTGTCGCAGGAGGTACTGCCATATTATGGGGAGACTGGAAAATAACATTTGGTCTATATGCGGTAATTTCATTGTTTTCCACTATTTGGATGTATCGCAGCATCCCCGATAACCAGCAAGAAGAGGATACACGTTCTAATTTATTGTCTACTCTGTTGCTACTTAAAGATAGGAAGATCTTTCTGATTTTCTTAGGAATATTATTCATTGTCGGAATCGACGTCGGTTTAAATACAACCATTCCCAATTTCTTAACGACACAAGCCAATATGCCGTTAAGTGTAAGCGGCTTGGGAAATAGCCTGTATTTCATATCTCGTATGGCGGGTACATTTTTAGGTACTTTATTATTAGCGCGTATAAAACCTCATATTTATTTGCAAAGCTGTATATTGATTGCCATTATAGCATTTATCTCTTTATTATTGGTTCGTGTACCTTGGGAAATGTTTGCATTAATCTGCATCGTAGGCTTAGGTTGCTCCTGCATTTTTTCGATTCTGTTCTCCTACGCTTTGCAACATAAACCGGACCAGAGTAACGAAGTTTCGGCATTAATGATAATAGGAGTATCGGGTGGCGCCTTAATTACTCCTCTTATCGGAATAACATCCGATTATTGGGGAGTAACTGCCGGATTGGCTTTATTATGTCCCTGTTTACTCTATTTAGGAATACTATCTACTATAATAAATAAGCCCTCCCGCTAAAAGTGCTTCCCGCACGGGGAGGTACGCCAGGCGATGGTTCATTGAAACGCAGATGAACGCAGATTTTCGCAAAAGAAAACAAATGTATGATAAAGAGCTACAGTCTTTTAATCTGCGTCCTGCGTTTCATCAAAGATTTAAAACTCTGTGAAACTCCGTGCAACTCTGTGGTGAGTTTAATTCTTTTCGGGCCAATAATACGAACTCATTTAAACATTGGTACCGCAAACCACTTCTTAAACATCTTCGTTACAAATACATACATCACAAATGCAGAGAAAAATCCTACAATGGCATCAATAAGATAATGAGCTTGAATGTAAACAGTGGCACAACAGAGTAAGATATAGAATGGCATCAAAACAGCAAACAGCCATTTGCTCCCACGCCATGCCATAATCATAAGAATCGTAGAAATACCTACATGCGAACTGGGAAAGGCTGCCGTAGGACGTTCTCCAACTTGCTGTGAGCCCTCCACAAGATTATAAAAAAAGCCATGTTCATATCCCGGACCGGGCAGCAATTCCTGATGATGATTGAAATAATCACCGATAGCATAAAATGTACCATGCTCTGCATTCTCTAATCCGATGGCCGGGAAATAATATTGCGGACCGGCAACCGGGATAAATATATAGATCAGATAATAAATAAAAAAGGAAGTAACCAGTACAAAGGAGAGTTTCTCAAACAACTCAAATCTATAGATAAAATAATACAAAGTCACCACCAGAATCATCGGATAATAGGCAAAATAGCCCATATTAAAAGCCTCACTTATCCATTGGTGCGGCAACAAATAGCAAAAGTGCAATGCAGGCTGGCAACCAAACATCCACTGTTCGGCAGAAGCAAAGATATGATCCAGGTTGGGGAAAAAACGGTTGAACTCATACGTATCCGGATACCAATAAGAAAGCAGACTCATTTGAATGGCAATCCGCACAAAAGCAGAAAACTTACAAGGTGCCAACCTGTAGAGATACATTAATAAGAATGTCATTCCGGCAATCATAGCCCTGTCCAGCAACATGTGCCAGGGATGATCCATCCGCTGAAAAAGGAACAGAATCAATATAGAAGTCAACAAGTTGTATATCAGTGTTACCTTCTCAACAGCGAACAGTCCCTTGCGGGTCTCTACACGTTTAAATAAATCTAGAGCCATCCTTCATTCTTATACCAGGCAATGGCCTCTTTCACTCCTTTTTCCAAGTCATATTCAGGAACATATCCCAGTTCTTTCATGGCTGGAGTAATATCACATTGCCAGTTTCTTTGTTTCATTATCTTATATTTATCTGAATTCAGCGTACTACTCTTTCCTGAGCGGGTAGCAATGAATTCAGCGAGCAAAGATACGACTTTAAGGAGAATTAACGGGCATTTCAATCGAATAACGAATGGATTTCCCAATTCTTTTTGTATCAGATCCGAAAAAGTACGACTTTTATAGACCTTCCCATCAGCCAGAAAATAGGCTCTCCGGGATACCTGCTTCTCAATTCCAAGGAAAACAGCCTGAACAATATCTTTTACATATACAAATGTAAGATCCTGACGTTTGAAACCAACAGAAAAGTCCATATGATTGAGTATCGACTTAGCCATAAGAAAATAGTCCATCTCACGAGGGCCATATACCCCTGTAGGACGATAAAACACATAAGGAAACCCAGGAATACTTTGTATATACAACTCCGCTTTAAGTTTACTCAGTCCATAAGCAGTGTTCGGAGCCGGCAGATCATTTTCGTGTATCGGATTGTAATCCTCTTCGTGTATCGGGCCAAAAACACTCAGCGTACTGATATAAATAAATTGCTTGGGCACCATATTAAGTTGTATCAATGTATCAACAAAATATTTGGTTTGCAAATAATTGACACGGTCGAACTCCTTTTTATCTACACATTTAGTCAATCCGGCACAATGAACAATATAGTCAAACTTATTATATGTACCTTTATGACCGGATAACTGCGCTTTCAACTCATTGGGATGGGCAAAATCAAGTTCCAGAAAATGAATTTTCCGGTCAGATAAATACTTCCTGCTACTGGTAGAACGAATTCCTGCCCACACAGCAAATTTGCGTTTCAAAGCCTCCTCGACGATGAAACTGCCAATAAACCCACTCGCTCCTGTAACTAAAATACTTGCCATAATTAATAATTATTCAATGTACCAATAAATAATGTGCTAATGTGTTAATATGCCAATGTGCTGCGCTATAAAAACATGCCGAAAACCAATTGGTATATTAGTACATTCTTTTAATTGGCACATTGGCATATTAACACATTAGCACATTATTTAATTGGTTCTACATGTATACCCACATGCGTTCCTTCTCCAAACATTTCCTTCAATTTTCGCTCAATTCCCGTAGCAGTACGATGAGCTTCTTCCAATGAGATTTTTCCATCCATACGTACATGCAACTCAATGGCGTACTGATTCCCTATTCTACGGGTTCTTAAATGATGTGGCTGACTTACTCCGGGAAATGAAAGCGCAGCCTGCTCTATTTCACGTTCTACCTCATCAGGCAATGACTTTTCCAAAAGCTCATCTACACAAGGTATCAACAACTGAATAGCTACTTTCATTATAAAAATACTGACTACTACAGCAGCTATCGGGTCAAGTACTCTCCATTTGTCACCAAGTAAAATGGCCCCGCCAATACCAACAGCCGTTCCGATAGAAGAAAGAGCATCACTCCGATGATGCCATGCATTAGCTATCACCGCCTGTGAATTCAGTTTTCGTCCTTTTATAACGGTATATTGATACAATATTTCCTTCAGTACAATCGAAACCAACGCTGCTATCAATGCCAGCATTCCCGGCTCCCCAAGCTGTTCTCCATGAAAAAAATCAGAGATAGAGGAAGCACCGTTCCAAAGGATACCAAAGCCGACACACAAAAGTAATATCCCGATAATAGCTGTAGCCAGCGTTTCATATTTTCCATGTCCGTAGTCATGATCTTTATCTTCTGGCTTGTTAGAGATACGCACAAAGATAATCACAATAATATCAGTAACAAAATCGGATAAAGAATGAACCGCATCAGCCAGCATAGCAGCACTATGTCCTGCTATTCCGGCGAAGAACTTAAAGACAAGAAGTAAGAAGTTTACCACACTTCCCACAACAGTCACTTTATAAATTTCTTTTTCCCGGGAAGGAGTTTTGGATTCCATTTTGTTATAATATAAATCAACTATTGGGCAAATGTACATGAAATTCTTGAATTATTGATATTTAATCATTTACTTTGTAGTTAATAACAATAGAAATAAGTTACGTCTCTAAGTAACAGGTCTCACCTGTATTCGCTTCAAAATCCGTAACTTATTAGCTCGTAACTTATAATAATAAAAACATCATGGCGAAAAAGAAAGAAAAAAAAGCCGGTAAACGAATGAAGAAAAAAGAACTGGCAACCACATTAATGGATTTCTTCCACACCAGACAGGAAGAAGTTATCAGCCTTAAATATCTTTTCGCGGAACTACACCTCACCACACATCCCCTGAAAATGCTGTGCATGGATATTCTCGCGGATATGCTGACTGACGACTACATAACGGAAGTTGATAAGAATAAATACAAACTCAACAACCACGGCATCGAGATGACAGGAACCTTCCAGCGTAAAAGCAACGGAAAGAACTCATTCATCCCCGAAGGTGGAGGCGACCCGATATTCGTGGCCGAACGTAACTCTGCCCATGCAATGAACAATGACAAAGTAAAAATAGCATTCTTTGCCAAACGCAAGAACCATGACGCTGAAGGGGAAGTTATTGAAATACTGGAACGTGCCAACGACACATTTGTGGGTACGCTACAAGTAGAAAAATCTTATGCTTTCCTGGTAACAGAAAACCGGACGCTGGCAAATGATATCTTCATCCCAAGAGATAAACTGAAAGGTGGAAAAACCGGAGACAAGGCTGTTGTGAAAGTAATCGAATGGCCGGACAAAGCTAAAAATCCAATCGGACAGGTACTTGATATTCTGGGTAAAGCCGGAGACAATACCACTGAGATGCACGCTATTCTGGCAGAATTTGGTTTACCCTATGTCTATCCTCAGACAGTAGAAAAGGCTGCTGATAAGATTCCGGCTGAAATCTCTGAAGAAGAGATAGCCAAACGGGAAGATTTCCGTAAGGTCACTACTTTCACCATCGACCCAAAGGATGCCAAAGACTTTGACGATGCACTCTCTATCCGTAAACTAAAAGACAATTTATGGGAAGTAGGAGTACATATAGCAGACGTAACGCACTATGTAAAAGAAGGAAGTATCATTGATAAAGAAGCCGAGAAACGTGCTACCTCTGTCTATCTGGTAGACCGTACTATCCCGATGCTGCCCGAGCGTCTGTGTAATTTCCTTTGTTCACTACGCCCCCACGAAGAAAAGCTCGCTTTCTCCGTTATTTTTGATATCACAGAGAAAGGAGAAGTAAAGAATTCACGTATCGTACATACAATCATCTATTCCGACCGCCGCTTCACCTACGAAGAAGCACAGCAAATTATCGAAACCCAGGAAGGAGATTTCAAAGAGGAGGTTTTGATGATGGATACAATTGCCAAAGCGTTACGCGAAAGACGTTTTGCTGCCGGAGCTATTAACTTTGACCGCTACGAAGTGAAATTCGAGATAGACGAGAAAGGAAAGCCGGTCAGTGTTTATTTCAAAGAATCCAAAGATGCCAACAAACTCGTAGAAGAGTTTATGCTACTTGCCAACAGAACCGTAGCCGAGAAAATAGGACGCGTACCCAAAGGTAAGAAAGCCAAAGTATTGCCTTATCGTATCCATGATCTGCCCGATCCGGAGAAACTGGATAATCTTTCGCAATTCATTGCCCGCTTCGGATATAAGTTGCGTACCAGTGGCACAAAGACAGACATATCAAAGTCTATCAACCACCTGTTGGACGACATTCAGGGAAAGAAAGAAGAAAATCTGATTGAAACAGTTTCTATCCGTGCCATGCAAAAAGCGCGTTATTCAACACACAACATCGGACATTATGGATTGGCGTTCGATTACTATACGCACTTCACATCCCCCATTCGTCGTTTCCCGGATATGATGGTACATCGCCTCGTGACCAAATATCTGGACGGAGGAAGAAGTGTTTCGGAAAGCAAATATGAAGATCTCTGTGATCATAGTTCTAACATGGAGCAGATTGCGGCAAATGCTGAACGTGCTTCTGTCAAGTACAAGCAAGTAGAATTCATGAGCGAACGGCTGGGACAAACATATGATGGAGTAATTTCCGGTGTCACAGAATGGGGACTCTATGTGGAGCTTAACGAAAATAAGTGTGAAGGTATGATACCTATGCGTGATTTGGACGATGACTACTACGAGTTCGACGAAAAGAACTATTGTCTGCGCGGACGCCGTAAGAATAAGACATTCAGCTTGGGCGATGCAATCACTATTAAAGTAGCCCGTGCCAACCTGGAGAAAAAACAACTTGACTTTGCATTAATGTAATAAAGAAGGCGGTAAAGTGATAAGGTTATAATGTTGTAAGGTTATAACTTTACCACCTTATAACCCTATCACATTATAACTTTATACGTATGAAAACAGTCATCATAGAAGACAAACAACGGGTAGAAGAAATCATCTCCCGTTGCGATATCTGCTTTGTCGGTATTACCGATCAGGAGGGGAATCCGTATGTAATACCCATGAACTTTGGTTATCAGGAAGGGGTAATTTATCTGCATTCCGGACCAACAGGAAGCAGTATCGACATGTTGGAACGTAACAATAACGTATGTATCACTTTCAGCACAGACCATGAGCTGGTATTTCAGCATCCCAAAGTAGCCTGTAGTTACCGAATGAAAGCTAAAAGTGTGATCTGCCGTGGAAAAGTAGGTTTCATTGAAGATATGGACAGCAAACGCGAAGCACTGAATATCATCATGAAACATTATAGTAGCCGGGAATTTGTTTATTCAGACCCGGCTGTAAGAAATGTAAAAATATGGGAGATTCCTATTAGTAGTGTAACGGCAAAAGAATATGCGGCACCACATAAGAGTTGAAAGTTGAAAATTGAAAGTTGAAAATTACTATGCAGAATGACAGCGCAGCTAATTTTCAACTTTCAACTTTCAATTTTCAACTCTATAAAGGGTATTCCTCAAAAGCATACAAGATCGTAGACAGGTAGCGCTCTCCCGTATCGGGTAACAACGCTACTATTGTCTTACCCTTATTCTCCGGAAGTTCTGCCAGCTTTGTAGCCGCATATACGGCAGCTCCTGAAGATATTCCAACCAGTAAGCCTTCTTTCGTTGCCAACTCACGGCTGGTACGGATGGCATCATCATTCTGAACCTGCACAATCTCATCCACTACTGATGCGTCATAGATTTTAGGAATAAATCCGGCTCCGATACCCTGTATCTTATGAGGTCCGGGCTTGCCACCGGACAGAACCGGAGAATCAGCAGGTTCTACAGCCACTATTTTTATTTGAGGATTGTAGTCCTTTAATGCTCTCCCCACACCGCTTATTGTACCACCGGTACCAACACCTGCCACAAATATCTCTACACGTCCGTCTGTATCATGCCATATCTCCTGCCCGGTAGTCCGTACATGGACAGCAGGATTAGCAGGATTCTCAAATTGCTGCAGGATCACTGCACCGGGAGTGTTCGCTTTCAACTCTTCTGCCTTCGCTATGGCACCTTTCATTCCGTCAGCACCGGGAGTCAGTACCAGTTCGGCTCCCAAAGCCTTCAGTAAGTTCCTCCGCTCTACACTCATCGTGTCCGGCATTGTCAGAATCAGTTTATATCCTTTTGAGGCGGAAACAAAGGCCAGTCCCACGCCTGTATTACCACTGGTTGGTTCAATAATGGTAGCACCCGGTTTCAAGATTCCTTTTGATTCAGCATCTTCAATCATAGCCAAAGCGATACGGTCTTTCACGCTACCTGCCGGATTAAAATACTCCAACTTTACCACCACACGGGCTTTTAGTCCTTTACTTGCATTGTAGTTACTCAGTTCCAGCAACGGAGTGTTGCCTACGAGGTCTGTCAGTCTTTTTGCTATCTTTCCCATATCTGTTAATGTATTAATTATCTGTTTTTTATTATACGACAAAGATAGAGGAGTTTTGGTTCGCCGGAAATACCACACTTGTGGTAAATTCGTACTATGAATGAGGGATAAATGTCATAAATGACCGTTACAACTTTGCCACACTCACCTTCCAGGCATACAACATCACCACTATAAAGGAAAGCAAAGGTACGATAAAGGAAAGAGACATGGTAGTCTGATCTGCCACATACCCCATCATCAATGGCCCTACCGCTCCGCCAACAGGTGACATCATCAGATAAGAAGAAGCACGTTTGGTGTGCTTACCCAGTCCCCGCAAAGAAAGAGCAAAAATAGTGGGGAACATGATAGCCTCAAATGCATATCCTAAGAAAAGTGCTACAAGAGATACAATCCCCACATTCAGTACAATCAGCAACGAGGTGATCACCGTACACACAGCACAAAATAACAGCACTTTCTCTGCACGAATACGTTGCATAATCCAACTACCGGCAAAACGTCCGCACATGAACAACCCCAAGCCTCCAAAAGAAAGCACTATAGAAGCATCGCGGGCATTCATCCAACCATCGTCAACCACGTAGTTTATAAAGAAGCTATTAATAGAAATCTCCGCTATCTCATAACAGAACAGGGCAGCAATACCAAAAATAAAGAGTTTGTGTGACCACAGGCCTTTTGCTTTACCTTCTCTATCAGCCTCTTCTTCATGAACAATCTCCGGCAGCCTGATCTTAGAGAAAACCATAGCAACTGCCAACACTACAATCCCCATTAACGTATAAGGCAAAGATATTGCAGCCTCCCCTTCTTCAGAGAAAAGTAATAATCCACCTATCAATGGTCCGCAAATACATCCCAATCCATTGAATGACTGAGCTAAGTTCAAGCGGCTGGCAGCAGTCTCTTTATCCCCCAACTCCGTCATATAAGGATTGGCAGCAGTCTCTAAAAATACCAATCCACAAGCTATGACAAACAATGAGAACAGAAAGAAATTGAACGACATCCAGTACTCTCCGGGAATAAAAAGCAAAGATCCCAATCCATAAAGTAGTAACCCTAATACTACTCCACGACGATAACCGTACTTATTGATAAATAATCCGGCAGGAATAGCCATAACAAAATATCCCAGATAGAACATAACCTGCACCCATGCAGAATGGGTACGGCTGATGACCAGTACATCCTGAAAATGTTTGTTCAGCACATCAAGAATGGCATGGGCAAATCCCCATAAGAAGAATAAAGAAGTAACCAGAATGAAGGGAACACGATATTCCCTCTTTACCAATGCATATCTTTGCTTTTGCATAACTTCAATCTAAATAGACATGCAAAGATAAACAAAAAATAAAAATCAATCTTATTCGCTTGTCTCTGTCTTGGGATACTTAGTATTATTTATAAATCAAACCTAGTTCAATAATACATTACTTAATTTAATGGAGTAAACATCACTTCAATAGCCAAACTTCTTTTACCTTCTAATTCAATAGCCAATTTTCCAAAGCCTTTATTCTCGGAGTTCTTTGTCAAAGGGAAACTGTCTTTCAGTAAATAAGTTGCAGGGAGAGTTTGGAAAGAAGCATCCAAGGGAGAAACGATCTCAACCTTCATCTTTTTATCTGCCATGGTAAGAATAGCAATATGTCCTCTTTCCTGTAACTCTATATCAGCTTTCGTATGCATAAACCACCACACAGAAGAATTAGGATCACGACATTCCAATAAATCTTTTACAACCATGTATTTTCGCTTCCTGTCCATGCCTATTGTCCGGTTATATGAAATCAAATCCCGTTCATAACAATCGGTTAAGTCAAATGTATAACAGCTTTTTTCCTTTTTGTTTTCTGACGATTTCATAATCGCAATACCATTCTCCTTTTGTTCCGGTCGTATAGTAGGATTTACAACTATACAATTTTTACCTTCCGTTCGTAGTCGATAAAAATGCCAACGTCCCGGTTCCGTTTGTTCATTTATAGAATCTAGATAATCTGGAGAAGTTTTCTGACTAAAATACCCGGGATAAGTATAATTATCACTTCCGAGATTACCATAAGCAAACACTTCTCCTAATGCTTGAATGTAAAAAGAACCCGCATCAAGATGTCCGTGATTGGCATTATTTGCACCACCATGTATAGCAATATACATAGCATCTGACGAATCCCAATTTTCGCGGATAGAGTATAATTCTATGCCCCGAATAGCGTTATCAAGCGGAATAGTTGTAGTTTTTGCTTTTGTAACAAGTTCAGGATCATAAAAATAAATATCTTGCCATTGACAACGGCCATTTTTCATGCATAATTCTAAATGTTGTTTTGCTAATGCCGGATCGTTATAATATCGGGCAAACCATAAAAAAGAAGTATCACGTGAATAGCGTAGAGGATCATCTCCAATATTTAGACTTGTTACAGGTCCTGACATTAAAAATGGGAACCAACCGGTTTTGCGTAATCCCGCAATATCAGCCAACCCATTTGTCGTACCCAATGTATTAGTCATTGCTTCAAGACCTAAATTTGTATACATTAAACCGTATGACCAGTACATCAATCCTTCTTCACTTTGTCCGTCGGGCTCAAATTCCACGAGGTAATGGGGCAAACAGTTCATTGCTGCTGCTATGACCTGTGATAAAAAATCAGGATTTTCTTCGTACATAGCCAGTGCTGCTACTATAAGCCCACTATTACAAATTCCATTCCAGTTATTATTTGCTAAATACCATTTCCATACACTTTTTTCTCCGTCAATTTGATATTTCCCAATGTTCAATGCGTGTTTTAGTACCCCTTCTTCTAGTATTTTTCTTTGATCAGGAGTCATATAATTATAAAGTCCGTCATAAACGAATGCAAAATTAAAAGCTCCAATTCCCGTATCAAGAAAATGACGATCGGCTCCCCAGTCAGGATATTTGCAGAATATAGCAAGTTGTTGATAGCATCGATCGGCATATTTGGTTTCACCCGTCATTTGATACATAAAAATTAGATGAGGGGCTTGAGTTGCAAATTTATGTATAGAAGGTATGCGAAGTCCTGCATCATCCAAATAATAATCTAATAATGGCTCTTTTAAAATCTGATCAGCTTCTTTATGTGCATTTTCCGCATACATTACTACAAATGGATCATTTTGTGCATATAATTGTTTGATCCGATCAATAGTCCGTTGATTATAAAAAAGTCTTGGATGTACACCTTGTAATTCTTTACGGAATTTATTTTGCACTTCATTGGCTGTATTTTGTTTGAATGTCAATTCTTTGTTCCCATATTGGGTGGAAAATTTTAATTGTGCCTGAAGTAAATAGGGTATTAGGAGAAGTAAAATAAGAAAGTAATATCTCATAATATTTTTTATTTTTATTAACCATGAATAATAGTAGTATAAAAGAGGCCAACGATAAATAATTAGTCTCTTTTATATTACGCTAAGCTATTCCCATCCAGAATTCTGAATCAGTATTCCCTTGCTTTTGGCTATCTCATTATAGGGTATAGGATAAAGATACATTTTCTCTTGGAATATTCTATTTTCTACTTTAAAACGTTCGTATGTTGTTGTACCTCCGTTAGTTGAGATCAGTATTCCCATTAATGGTTTATTTTCTGTGACATTCGCGATTTTCCAACGGCGTACATCAAAGAAGCGCTGATCTTCAAAAGCCATTTCTACTTGACGTTCACGTTGAATATTAATACGCATATTTTCTTTGTCAAGACCAGATTGAATAGGTGGCATTCCGACTCTATCACGAACCAAATTAATCGCTTCCCGGGCAGATAAAGTTAGGTTAGTTGTACCGATTACTTTAACATCGGGTCCGACCGATTCATTTACTGCTTCAGCATAATTTAATAGTACTTCTGCATAGCGCATCAATACCCATGATTTAGCTCTTGATTCTGATTTGGATAAATCGAAATTTTCAACCAATAGTTTTCTCAAATAGTAACCTGTAGTGGTAGCTCCATACTTTACTCCAATGCCATCAGCTCCCCCCATATAAGACTGTACTTGACGTGCACTGCCATCAATATTTTTTCCTAAAGTCGAACCATTAATAGCAATAATCATATTAAGGCGAGGATCTCTTTCTTCATATGGATTATCTGTATTCTTTAATTTGGAAGGATCAAATACAGTACCGTTACTGTACTCAAAAGCATCTAATAGATTTTGTGAAGGACATATACAAGCACCTCCTCCATTGACCATCCCTACAGGATAATTAGCCTTTTCGAACGTGCTTCCTGCCTTTTCGAAAGGACGGGTCATTATGATTCCAGTATTTTTCCCAGCAAAAGGAACAATTGCATCATTATTGGCCTGAGCTTGGAAAAGTCCGTTATAATTAGAATATAAATAACGGACATGCTGACAATTTTTATCCGTAAGAAAATCATAACCTGCTAATGCAGCCTTTTCCCATTTACCGATATCTTCAGTTGGGTTATGCAACGGACTGGCCGCATAAAGCAACGCTTTTAGTTTTAAGAATTTTGCTACAGGTTTCTCCAGGCGACCTAAATTGGTATTGTCTTTACCTTTGCCTCCTTCACCATCCTGCCACTGATAATTTGCCCAATAGTTTGTTAAGTCTTTATAAACTACATCACATTCATCAGCAATAAAATTGACGCATTCATCAAAAGAGTTACGTGGTAAATCCAAATCATCTTCAAGTGTAAGAGAATGCTTTACCAATGGGACTCCACCATAACGTTTGATGAGTTCAAAATAAAAATAAGCTCTTAATAATCTGACTTCCGCTCTCAATTTTTTAAAATCATCACAGTTCTTTAAATAAATATCCTTATTGCTTGCAATTAAAGTATCTTCATATAAAATGTGTTTGTATTCCTCTGTCTTTTCGAGAAATAAATTAGCGTGACGGATACCTTTGTAGTAATGTGCAAATACATCATCAGGATTGGAAAATTGGTTCCAGGCACCGGTATTAAATTTTTGTACGTTTGATTGTTTGGCAAAATCTGCTTCATCACAGGCTGCGGCTAAGGAGGCACCTCCATCTAACCCATTATATGGTCGTAAATAATTATATGCTCCTAATCCCCAAGCTTTCAAATTATTGAAACCGGAATGAAGGAACATTTCTTCATCGTAGTTATCATTAATTTTTTGGTCAAGGAAGTCATTACAACTCATGAATGTGAGAGTAGCAACGATCCCTAAAAATATATTTGTTATTCTTTTCATAATTTGTAATATTAGAAATTAGAATTGGACTGAAAATCCCATATTATAACTTTTCATTACTGGATATTTAAACATATCCAGTACTTCCGGATCTACATTTAGTTCGGATATTTTGTCCCAAGTGAATGGATTTATTACGCTGACAAATACTCTGATTTTCTCTATTTTTATTTGTCGGGTGGCATTTACTGGTATGGTATATCCCAGTTCAATATTTTTCAGACGCAAATAGGAACCTGATCTTTGCCATAGAGTAGAAGGACGGTAATTGTTATTATTCTCTTCGGTTGTTAATCTTGGGAATAGAGCAGCATCTCCTTTTTCGGGAATCCAATAATTGTCTTTTACCCATTGAGTTGGTTTTACACCACCATTAAGGAAAGGAATTATTAAATTGTTATCCAACAGAGATACAGAACGATTACCTGCTCCTTGAAAAGATATAGCCAAATCGAAACCTTTGAAACCAATACCTGCATCAAATCCATAATATATTTCAGGGTAGGATGTATGCCCAACAGGAATACGGTCATTATCATCAATAAAACCATCATTGTTTTGATCTTTGTACTTGATATCACCTGGTTGAACATTACCGAACATTTGTTTTGGACTGTCTACAATATCTTGCTCATCTTTAAAGAAGCCGATAGCTTCTAAAATATATGGTTGATTGATAGGCCTTCCTTTGGCATATAAATATTCTTCATTGGCAGGGCGGTGATTTTCTTTGATATCTATTATTTTATTTTTTGCATAAGAAAAACGTCCACCCAGATAATAAGAGAAGTCTCCTACCCTATCATTCCAGAATGCTTCAATTTCTATACCTTGATTTTGCGTTTTCCCTTCATTCATATTATTAATGTCAGCCCCTAATAATGCCGAGATATAGTTATTAGGTTGTACATAAATATCATTTCTTTTTTCGAAAAAATATTCAGCAGACAGACTTAAACGATTAAATAATGTCATTTCTGTACCAACATCATATTTTAGTGCTTTTTCCCATGTCACGAAAGGATTGGCAAGTATACCTTCTTTATATAATCCGGGACTTTGATCCAGATTCTCTCCGAATAGATAATTCCCTCCACTTACATAATTCTGTTGATAGATAAATCGTCCTACGGAACCTGTACGGTCATTTCCTACAAGTCCTATGGAAGATTTTAATTTAAAGAATGTCAAAATGGTATTATGTCTCATAAATTCTTCATTTGAGATTATCCAACCAGCGGAAAAAGCGGGGAATACTCCAAAACGATGATTGACAGGGAAGTTTTCAGAACCGGAATAAGATATGGCAAAACCTCCGAAATAACGATTATTGTAACTATAGTTCGCTCTTCCTAAAATATTCTGTTTAGCATAAGGCATTTGATTCCCGGCGGCTTTGTATAATTCCTGAAAGTAGTTTAACGAAATATCTATTTGATGTTTATTAAAATAATGGCTATAGTCGGCTCCTGCCATAATTGTTGTCCGATTCCATTGTGTTCCTGAATTTTGTGAATGTGAGAAGCTTCCTTCACTTCCCCGGGCTGTAACATCATATGGCATCTCATTTTCAGGTGTTATACCCGGAATAATTTTATCAGGGCGAGGAGTTAACTCTTCATATGCTAATCCGCGTACTTTATCGAAAGTCATATAATAGTTATTGCTAAAGCCTATTTGTCCATAAATAGATAATCCCGGTGTAAGAGATTCTAAATTGGCTATCATTTTAACACTGGTATCAATTGTTCTTTCATTGATTGATTTATATCCTTTTTGCTGTATGGCAGCTACTGGATTTTCTGCATATTTTTCAACACCGCCCCATGCCCCGGATGGAGTATGTACTGCATATGGTAGAAATACCCCCATTGTCTTCCAGATTGTATTTTCATCAGCATTCGGGAAGATTTTATCTTCAATTACTCCTCTGAATTTTACTTCCGAACTTAGCCACTTTGTTAGTTGTAAATCGATATTCGTCCGTATATTATATCGCTTTAAATCATAATTAGAATTTGTAGTCCCATTTGTATGCGCGTATAATCCTTGTGTATCCATGAAACCTAATGCAGCATAATATTTAGCAAAATTGTTTCCTCCCGAAAACGTTAAAGCGTAATTATGAACAAAAGCAGACTTTTTTAATACTTCGTCATACCAATTGACATCCGGATATAAATAAGGATATTTTTGGCTTTTGAAATAATCTACAATTTGTTGGTTTTTAAAATATCCGTTCGAGATATCTTTTCCATCACTTTTCATTGCTTCATTATAAAGTTCTGCATAATCGCCATTTCCTAATAATTCCGGTAGTTGAGTAGCTTGTTGCCATCCGAAACGGGTTGATAAACTGATTTTTACTTTTTCATTGTTTATTCCTCGTTTTGTTGTGATCAACAATACCCCATTAGCACCTCTTTGACCATATAAAACAAGAGATGCTGCATCTTTTAAAAGAGTTACAGATTCTATTTCGTCAACGAGCAAGTTCGACCACTTTGTTTCTACTCCATCTACCAGTATCAGGATTCCATTATCCTGAAATGTTTGTCTGCCACGTATCATTAAATCAGGGGCATCGGTATTTCCTTGTGAACCTCCTTTCTGAACGACATGTAGACCTGCTAATTTTCCTGATAAAGCATATCCTAGATTAGAGCTATACATTGGTTTCAGTTCCTCTCCACTGACAGATGTGGCAGAATGTGTTGAGTGTTGTCTTGAGATTTCCCCTCGGTAGGGTTCCATGACTTTATGTTCTAAGAAGTTCTTTTCTGCGAACTGTGTTTTAATCGTATCTACGTTTTCCGCCTTCTGAGCTAATAGAGTCACAGGCAAACATAGAACAAATAAAAAATTTATATAGTTACATATAGTTTTCATTGAGCATTCTTGAATTTAGTATTTAACATCCATTTATAACTCCCAACCGGGATTTTGCACAATAATTCCTTTGTTAACTTCATCTTGAGGGAAAGGATATAGATACATTTTATCTTCCCAAATTCTATTTTCAAAAGGTTCAATGGCGTAGTACAGCCAGCTGTCATTATCTTTCTTTTGCTGAGCCGTCCAGCTTTCTTGCGGAACTTTGTATTTATTATATGCTTTTTCCTTTAAGCTGAATGTATAAAATTCACCTTTCATAATCCCCTCTTCTCCGGCAATTAACCAGCGTCGAACGTCGAAGAAGCGATGCTCTTCTGCATATAGCTCGACTGCTCTTTCACGGCGAATTTCTTTTTTCATATCTTCATAACCTAAGT
This sequence comes from Bacteroides sp. K03, assembly GCF_019734355.1. Taxonomy (NCBI): domain Bacteria; kingdom Pseudomonadati; phylum Bacteroidota; class Bacteroidia; order Bacteroidales; family Bacteroidaceae; genus Bacteroides; species Bacteroides sp. K03. Next base: position 120,205 of record NZ_JAASHC010000008.1, on the reverse strand, counting down.
CATTTTTTATTTTAGGAAGCCCGCCGCGTACTCTTACTTCATTGAGTGCATTTAGCATTTCGGTGATATTTCGGTCAGTGGTACTTTCGTTCAATGCTTCGGCATAGTTTAGATACATTTCACTCAATCGGAAAATGGGCCAGTTTATATCAAGTGTGGCATTGGTACCATTTACTTGATTTATAAATTTTTTAAAATGTAGACCATTGGGTACACCAGGACCTAAGATTGGCCCCGAACCGGAAACTCCCGGTGTAAGGTTGCCTGCTCTATCCATTTTTTGATAGACAAAATAAGCAGTATCTGCACCCCGGCTGGCATCCATCAATCCGGTTTCCGTATATTTTGATCCGGGCCACCAAATGGAAGCCTGCAGACGAGGTTCCATTTTTTTCATTATTTCTTTAAATTCGATAAAACTACCTTCTTGCGGAAGTTCTACATCATTCCCCTCCAGATCTCTGAACTGTTTAAGAAAATTCATAGGCATGGCATGTGAGGTATTCCCCCATGTGTAATAAATTGGACAACAGAAACGTACCAAATTCCACCACTTTTCGTTGAAATATGGCGAATAATATGAATGAGAGCGATCGAAATAGATAGTTTCTTTGTTCCTTGGATCAAGTGGTTTGCATGATGCATAATTATAGCTTTCTATTTTACCCAGTCCTCCATCATCCAGTAATTCATAATTGTTTGCTTTTGCCCAGTCTAAGACTTGTCGGCCGGCTGTAGCGGCTTTATCCCACAATGTAGGATCTTTCTTTCTATAACATATTAACGAATCTCTTTCGTCACCGTATGATAGGTACGGTTTATCCGTGTTGAACAATGGACTGGCAGCATATAATAAGGTTTTTGACTTCAGTGCTAATGCCACTCCTTTATGAACGCGTCCGTATTCTGATGTTCCCCAGAAATCATCTTTTAAAAACGGGTATGCTTCTTCACAGCTTCGCACAATAAAATTGACTACTCTCTCCACACTTTGACGGGTTCCGGAGGGAACTACTATGGCCTTGTTAACTCCGTTTACACTTTCTATCTTCACAGTTGGGGCTTGGTCCATAATAGGAATTCCTCCAAAACGTTTGAAAGCTTCAAAATGCATCAATGCCCGTAGCACTTTGGCCTCTGCTCTGACTTGCTCACGTAGCTCTATTGTCCAATTATAAGAACCACTCGCACCTAATGGCACATTATCGACATTATCTATGAAAATAGATGCATTTCGCATACCCTGAATAGCACGTGTAAGGTTAAACTCTTCTTGGTTCTGAGGTCCCCATGTACCTACGTTGAATTGGTGAGAACGATGTGAGTCTCCATATTGGTCTCCTTCATCACAGGCTCCTATTAATAAGCCATCTACACATCCTGCATCGGAAAATCCGCTACCCCCTTCTCCTGTAATAAATCCATCTACTATGCAAGTGGCATACACATTGAATAAGGCTTCCATAGCCCTGTCCGGATCAGAAAAGACGTATTCTTTATTGATTACGCTACCTTCCGGTTGTTCCAAAAAATCCGAACATGAACTGAATGATAGTGAACCGACTATTAAAAAAGCCGTAATCACTTTATATTTTGATTTATTCATACCAATCTTTAAATTATATATCATCAAAACTGAATATTAATTCCCATATTGAAAACCCGCATCATCGGATAAGCATTTCCGTTACTATCAGCTATTTCAGGATCAAAATAAGACATCTTTGTCCAAGTACACAGGTTCTGCCCATTGACATATAATCTCAGATTTTGAACCGGTGATTTTTCTCTAAATTTAAAAAGATAAGCAACTTCCACATTTTTCAGACGCAGATAAGAAGCATCCTCCTGCCACATGTTAGAGTATTGGTAATTGTGTTTTGTTCCTTCCGGTGATTCACTCAATCTGGGAAGAGAAATTGGTAATCCTTGTTCATATCTTTCTTGTGTCCAGCTTTCTTTTGCTGTTTCGAAAGCCGCTTTTGTTCCTGCTACGAAGGGCCATGCTGCAGTTCCCGACAAATATGTTGATACATGGCCTGCTCCCTGAAATAGTGCGGATATAGAAAAGTTTTTCCATTGAAATCCAAGAGAAATACCATATACAATTTCCGGGACATTTGGATAACCAATATTGACTTTATCATTTTCATCAATGAAATTGTCGCCTGTAATATCTTTATACTTTATATCACCCGGACGTAATCCGTTACCTTCCCATTTTGATCTGGGCCTGTCTGGATCATTGACTTCTTCCCACGTATTATAAAAGCCTTCGGCAATCAAGCCTTTGGGCTGTCCTATACGGGATCCGGTTTCATACAATCCGGGGTATTTTTTAGGAGCTTCGTCTTTATAAATGATTTTATTTCTTGCAAAAGAATAATTTCCGTTTACCCAATAAGTAAGTCCTATACTATTTATTTCATCTTTATAACCAAATTCAAATTCGTAACCTTTATTCTCTGTTCTTCCTACATTGTAGGGAGGTACAATTGAAGGGTCACCAAACCAGAGAGGTAAATTAAGAGAATAAAGAATATTAGAGCGCTTTTCTATGAAATAGTCGGCACTGAAATTTAAACGGTCTTTGAAAAATCTTAAATCCAATCCCAAATTCGTTTTTTTGGCTTTTTCCCATGTTACATAAGGGTTACCTAATTTGGATTCTTTATATCCGCTATATTTTGTTTGACCTGTTCCGAAATAGTAGCCAGGACTGGATACTCGTATATAAGCATCAGGCAAAAATAAAAAACGCTCTCCACCAATACGATCATTACCAACTAATCCATATGAAGCACGTATCTTACCGAAACTTAAAATATCGTTTTTTGGAAAGTAAACATCTTCTGTAAATGCGTAGCCAACGGAAAAAGATGGGAAAAAACCAAATTGTTTTCCTTTGGCAAAATTTTCGGAACCGTTATAACCGGCATTAATTTCGGCCATATACCGATATTTATAGTTATAAGTTGCACGTGCTACTAAACCCAGATAATTGTAGGGTAATTCATTCTTACCATTATAAGTTCTTTCAGCAGTACCGAGGAACAGGGCACTCACGTTATGCCCATCAAAATTGTTATTGTATTCCAAAGCCACTTCACCATAAATGCGACGATTTTTATCATAATAGTCTGATGAAGTTTTTACCGGACCCTCGTATTGATTAGGTATAATAATAGCCACAGGTTCTTCTACAGAGGAATTTGGGTCTAACTTAATATCATACATTGGAATCTGTTTGCTACGGGAAACTTTTTGATAGTAATAGTTGTCATAAGCAACTTTCCCTCGTACAGCTAATCCCTTAATGAGCTTGTCAAGCTTATATCGAGCTGCTATATCAATGTTTGCTCTGGCTGTAAAATTTTCATTAAATCCCTTACTGAGCATTTCATAAAGAGGAGGATTTGATATTTGCCATTTTTCAAGCCCCTGGACATTTCGTATCATTTTACCATCAAAAATGACTGGAGACATAACAGGATTTGCTGAAAAAATAGTTCCCATAATAGTTTTTGCATCTGAGCCAGCGTAGTTAGATTCTGTCATTTGTACCCCGGACTTAACGGAAATCGTAAAATCATTGGTAATGTTAAAATCCAAATTAGCACGTACGTTGTAGCGATTGTATTTGGGATTAGCACTGAAATCTTTGAAGAAACTTCCCATTTCATAAATACCCTGCTGATTATAATATCCCAATGATACATAATATTTAGTCCGTTTGTTCCCTCCTTGTACCGAAAGATTATGCTGATGTTGTATTGATACATTTTTCAGCATATAATCCATCCAGTTGATATCTGGATGAAAAATAGGATCATCACCATTTTTATATCGTTCGAGATCGTAATCAGAAAATGGATAATTTACCTGTTCAGGATCCGTACTGTCCTGGTATGCAGCTTCATTGCGTAAACTTGCCCATTCATATGCATTTAATAGTTTAGGCATCCGTATTGGATTTTGTAAGGCAACATTGCTGGTCAATGATATCTTTGGACGCCCTTCCTGTCCTGTTTTAGTAGTGACAATGATAACACCATTAGCTCCGCGAACACCAAACACTGCAGTAGACGATGCGTCTTTCATCACGTTTATAGACTCAATTTCATTGGGGTCTAATCCTGATAAAGAACGTTCTACACCATCCACTAAGATTAATGGTTTGGCATTACCATCAGCAAATGTTGCTATACCCCGGACATAAATTTCCGCATCGTCACGTCCTGGCTCACCCGAACGTTGAACTGTTGTAATACCTGTGGTGCGCCCCGCTAAAGCATTTCCCGCATTAGCGACAGGGGCTTTTAATATTTCTTCGTTTTTAACCGATCCTAATGCTCCTGTCACTGATATTTTAGCTTGAGAACCATAGCCGACCACTACAACCTCATCAAGCTGTTGGGAGTCCTCCTCCATAACTATAAATATAGGAGTATTTTTTTCAACAATTATTTCTTGAGTTTTATATCCTAAATAGGTAAATACTAATATAGTTCTTTTTTTAGGTGTAACAATTGAAAAATTACCATCCAAGTCTGTAATACCTCCTGTAGAAGTACCTTTAATCAGTACAGATACACCGATTATAGGCTCACCTGTGGCATCTTTTACGGTACCTGTAACTGTCATTGTCTCTTTTTGCTGTACAATCATATTATTGTCTTTGGCCGAACCTTCTGCGTTTATGTCTATTAAAGGTGCAACTAAACAAAATAATATAAGATACTTGCGTTTTAATACATGTTTCAGATTCATATTATTAAGTTATAATGGTAAAATACTTTTAATCTATAATTTTATCAATTCCATTCATTGATCGGAACAGAGGGATTATTGCTTGCACTATTATTTGTAATTTCCACAGTAATAGTAGTTGGACCACTTACATTTTGTAGTTTAATCTGTAATTTGCCATACCATTTATTTATTTGATTTTTTTGTTTCATAATTGATGAAAAAATGGGACGTGTTTCGTCCAAATAGTTGATATCTGTTTCTGTGTTATTTACAATTTCGAATGCTGCATCTGCGGGTGAAACTATTCTTATAATAGTACTCTTACCACTCTTGAGACAAGTTGCCACTTTTTTATCATTTGAAAGAGTCATACTTCCCGTTTGTGGAGTATGCCCAAGCCAATATACGGTTGAACCATTTTTTTTAGGAGTAAATTCATCTTGAATAGTAATAGTTTGAGTTACCCTGTTTAGCTTAATTCCCCGTATATATTTGTTCATATCACGTTTGTATATATCACTCATATCTAATATATAGAAACCACTATTATTTCCGGAATTTTGATTGGTCAGACGAGCTATCCCCTTCGGATTTTGTTCCGGACGGGCATCTGGATTGACAACCAAACAACTTTTTCCTTCAGTACGGACTCTGTAATAATAGAATCGCCCGGGAGAACTGGCTGTAGTAGTGGAATTACTTTCATAATAAGGTGCAGTTTCATCAAAGTAATCAGCAGGATAAGGATTTGTTGTACCCAGACTACCGATAAAAATGCATTCTCCATTAGCCTGAACATAGAATGAACCGGCATCTAAATGCCCGTGACTGGCACTGTTATCTCCCCCATGCATACCCACATAAAACGAATTAATATCTGAATTATTCTGGTTGATATACATATAATCCGCCCCTTTAACATACCCTTGTAATGGGATTTCGCTGACTATTCCCTGGTTAACTAATTCCGGATAATAGAACAAAAGGTCATGGTATCCATTCATCATTCCTTGGCGACTTATACATTCGTCGTAATGTTTCTTAGCCAGATTGGGATCGTTAAAAAAGTGAGCAAACCAAAAATAGGATAGGAATTTATTTGTTTTACCGTAGTATAAATAATCATCCCCAAAGGTTGCTGTTCCTACTGGTCCGGATACATTATATGGAAACCAACCTGTTTTTGAAATACCGTTTAAATCTGTTAATCCATAAGTTGTTGTCAGGTTTCGCTGCATAGCTTCCAATGCCAGGAATGCGTTGGTTAATCCGTAGGACCAATACATCAGTCCTTCTTCACTGGCCCCATCCGGTTCGAAAGATTGCATATATATCATCATTTTATTTGCAGCTAAGGCAATCAGCTGGCTCATGAAGTCGGGATCTGATTCATAGACAGCTAATGCCGCACAGATAAGTCCTCCATTGCATATTCCGTTCCAGTTGTTATTACTATTATACCAAGCCCATGCTTGTCCTTGTCCGGTTTCTATTTGTATTTTACCCGGTTCCAGTGCCAGACGACGAAGTCCGTCAATTAGCTCACTTCTTTGTTTATCATTTAAATAGTCATAAATTGCGTCATAGGCCATTGCAAATCCGCGTGCTCCAATTCCGGTATCGAGAAAATGGCGTGAGGCCCCCCAATCTTTCCAACTGCACATAGACTGCATTTGTCTATAACAACGTTCTGCATACTTCACATCTTTTGTGAATAGATAGGCTAAAGATAAAACCGGTAAATCGGTATTACCTATTTCATGGATTGTACTTATTCTTAAATTAGCATCATCCAATTTCCAAACTTTGAGTGGTGCTGAGAGTAAATTTTTGGCTTGATTTATGATATCTGCATAAGTTCTTGCCGCAAATTTTCGGTCGCCATTCACCACACTCATAATTTCAGCAATTCGTGCTTCGTTATAGAATAATCTGGGATGGATACCTTCTACTCCTGCTTTTAAGAAACCTTTTGTAACACTGTTTTTATCGATGGGAATTTTATCGGAAATCGGTTCGTCCGACTCTTTCTCTACATTGAATGAGTAATTACTTTCGAACTCTTTCCCACCTAACTTTATTTTAATAGGATAATTACCTGATGTAATATGGGCAGGGATCACGAAAGTGATTGTATTTTCATCGCCTCCAGATGGAATGATTTCGTTTTCACCCAGTAGAACTAATTCATACGCAAAATTTTCAGCAAAATTATTTCCGGTAATCGTAACTTGCGTGCCTGATCTTCCAGAAAGAGGTGAGATCTTCTCTATTGTTGGAATTTGAGTATCATTCCCATTATCTGTAACGTTATCTTTACATGCAAGAAGAAAAAATAGAAATATGAAGGGATAAAATATTCTCATATCAGTAGATTTAAGAAAAAGCAAAAGAGTGGTTCACACGGAGATCACCCTCCTTTGCTTTACAATAAATTTATTTTAAAATTTTACATACAACAGATTCGTTTCCACGTTCGACTTTTATTATATAGAGCCCTGCATTTAAAAGGGGTATATTGTATTCTGCATTTGTCTTGTTATAAATCATCATCCCAAGGCTATTAACAATAGTCACTTTATCAGTATTCTGTATACCTTCGAGATGTAATATATCATTTACTAAAGATATTTGAATATCCAACGTTACTACATCTTTTAATCCACTTAGAACAGAACCGTATTCATAAGCTCCCATATCGGGGGCTATTCCACTTATTCTCTTATTTCCACATATGTCGGTAATGAATACATCGGAATAAGATTGAGTATTAGGATTGGCTCCATTAATTCGAATAGGAATGTTTCTGTCTGTTCCGGTATTTATGCAAACTGAACCTTCTTTCAAGCTCCAGTCTGAATTTGAAATTTCATCCCAATCACCTTCCAGTAATTCTACACCACTAAAAGAAGTGGGTTTCACGAAAATATCATCTAAAGAATAATTAGCAGAAATCAGATTGTCTTTGAAATAATTTGTTAGATAGTCATCTTTAGCTGTTGGGTCATAACCTTTAATAGCTTCTGCACCTTCTTCTTGTATGAGATTATTAAACGTTGCCAATAATGGACCTTGTTTTTGATAAAGTTGTGAAACTCCGCCTTCATTACCAATAATAATATTATTTTGAATACAGCTCCAGCCATTCCAATCACCCAAGAATAAACCTCCACAACTACTATCCGAAGTATTATTGGCAATAACACAATTTATAACGTCGCCTACCGAACCGTTTTCAATAAATATACCTCCACCTTCGTCACCAGCATGATTATTAATAATAACACAGTTGTAAAGACAACCCGCTATACCAGGAGCACCTGCTGCCTGACATTTTTTCATGGCTACACCTCCGCCTTTTTGCCAGGCTTTTCCTTCGGTAGTGTTATTACGAATGACACAATTTGAAAGGACTGAACGATAAGATATAAACGCTCCCGCTCCTAAGTCATTTCCATTTTGAATATAAAAACCGTCCCAAGTTGTTGTATATTGGAATAATATATCCTGATTTTGAAAAAGGACACGTGATTTTTTCTCTCCATCCAAATAAGTTTTATTATTTTTCAAATCTCTTATTCCATTGTCAACTGCGGAATATGCCCCATATACATTAACTCCGTCTTTCATAAGGAAACCTCCGTAATAAGTACCGGCAGCTACCCGTACTTCTCCTTTATCTGCATTAGCCTCTACTTCATCTACCATGGCTTGTAAGTCACCCGAAGCATTTTCCCAAGACGTTCCGTTGCCTGTAGCATCTTGCTTCACATAACGGATAATTTGTTCTGCATCGACAGTAAAAGAATTTACTGTTAAGATACAAATTGCAACCAGCAATACTTTTGTAATTTTTTTCATGAAATGTAAAAGTTTAAAAATTAAACAAATATAAATTACTTTATGACAAAGATAGTGGATTAGAATATTGACACATTCCACTATTCAGTTCAACTATTGTATTATTTTGCTTTGATTATTCTCCAAGTTCTTTTATCTATATAATAAAGTTGGATTATGCATCAAGCAATCAAAATAATTAGCCGCAAAACTTTTAGATCCATCCGGACGGATAAGCCAGAATCCCCTCATTTCATCGGTCTTTCGTGTATCATTCAGTTTTCTTAATTCTTCGTTTTTAGGCTCATTACAGTAAAGTTCCCACTGAATTATATAAGGTACATTGAGTGATAGGCATACAGCTATATAAGTATCCCAGTTAGCTACTATAACCTCCTTAGTAGTCAGACCTTCATACCGTTGTTCAGGTATACCGATTTCTCCAAGAAATACTTTCTTCTCTTTATTCATATATGCACTTGGAGTAAAATTTTGTTTTACAAATTCAATACCTTTATAAAGGTTTATCCCCTCATCCAATCCCGTTGTAGAAAGAGCATCATAACATGACCACGATACCATATCTACCCGAACTTGTGGAAGTACCGAATTGATAATGCCCGGAATACCATTCATGCTATCCATCACCTTATTGGCTTCAATCGCATGGTATATTTTGCATTTAGAGTACCATATTTCCGAACGTGCTCTTTCTACGCCTCTTTGGCGGGCATTGAACCATTTTATCATACTATTGATACGTTGAGTCGAATCCGAAGGAACAAGAACTGTGTAACGATCTCCATCTACAGCTTTAATAAGTTCACCGGCTTTACGTGACCAACGAGCCTCATCTCCTGTTCCTCCGCGCATAATCCAATCACCCTCCCAATTATGTAGTACAAATTCAATTTCCTTATTTTTATATTGTTCAAGTAGATATTTAGAAAGTTCATAAATTTCATCCTCTTCCTGAATAGCTGTTTTATCAGTCGTATTGACTCCGGCTCCAGGGATACTCAATGCAATTGTACTAAAAGACATATCAAAACACGTCTTGTAATATGGGTGTTCTGCCAATTGTTTTAAAGTAAATTCTTTGGGTAAACTCCAGTTTGAGTTATACGGATATCCCCCTCCTCCTTTATTAAACCATAGCTTTACCACTCCATATCCCATTTCTTGCATTTTTTGGCATCCCTCTATAATATAAGGTTCTTTAGTGAAGTAATATTTGCCACCGACGTGAGTAGCTCCAAGACGTTTATACATATCTGTTGGAACCGGATATTTATTGGTAGGTTTGTGTTCATTAATAATGGATAAAATTTCTTTATCCGTCAGGCATTTCATTTCATTTTTAACCGAATTGCATGAACATACATTCAGCAACATTGAGAAAAGGAATAAGATTGATTCAATTTTTCTTTTCATAATATTAGTTTTGAGGAATTTTTGTATTGCATACTAACTTGTACAATACAAAATTACGGTAAAAGTTAAAGTCAATATGGACATATTTTGCTCAAACAATATACTATTTTGCCAATTTACTTTTGCAGAATAATATTATGATTTAAGAGTGCAGAAATTTTCATTCATATATAAAAACATAATGGAAGAATCGTATATGTGATTTTAGACTATAAAAGTGAAATATACACTATAAAAAATGGACTGACGAATACCGATAAGTATTATTATCAAGAATTCATGTTCCTATCCGGGGTAAATTATATAAAAGATATGGAATACGTATCTGTCCGAAATATTAGTAATACAAATCCTTTAAGTTATACTTTTTTAGTTCCAATTGTCTGTACGAAATGGTACAGCCGGTAAATCGTCGGAATTATATAAGTTTACTTCGGGATTATCAGCCCAACCGTAACGTAACGATACCGGATTGGGTACTTTGTCAGAATATACAACAATCGTTTCTCCTTCTATGTATGCCGTATCAGTCCAATAAAACTGCTGATCACTTCCAGCTATTGCAAACGATTTGGGTTGATTTCCATCTTTTGTTTTTAATCCGCCGGAAACATTATCGAAATAAATACGGATTTTATCTCCTTCAATTTCCATTTTACGGAAGGTGGGTCCCCTTCCAATGATCGAAGCATCATAGACAAGTGACTGTGCCTGCTGATAAAGTCTCCGCCCTACATCAAGTTTATTACGTGGATGAATATCGTTTGTTTCACCAATATCAATTGTAGTAACTAATCCCGTATTAGGATAGCGTAATGACATGGCTTGGGCCTCACGCAATTCTGCCCATTTAGACTCTAAAGGCTCGGATGCTCGTTTCATATAATTTGCCAATTGAATAGTAATAAATGGTAAATTACCCTGCTTGAAACCAATCCGCCAACTTTCTATCAGTTTAGGTAACAGACTTTGATATTGCTTGGCCTTTCCTACATTATTTTCTCCCTGATACCAAAAAATTCCGCGCATACTATAAGGCATTAATGGGTGAATCATTGCATTGTAAATTACGGTATGAGTATTATAATAGTTTTGCCAGCCTGGTAATTCTGGTTCAAGTGTAGCATTAAATTTCCATGAATTATCCAACCTGAATGATTGCATACCGTTTTGCGTGGTAAGAATGAGAGGCTGCTCGTCAGTACCAAGCCAGGCACTGCCCCAATGGATTACTACGCGTGCTGTAAGCTGGTTTTTGCGTTTTAACAGGCGTGCGGGAAATTCGAACTTTTTGCTAGGTAGTGGAGTTAGTTTGGTTCCATTCAACCAAAGTTCAATGTTTTGTACATTGATACTTCCGTCAAGCAATAAAGATTGTTTGGAGAGATTGGCTGGAACTTCAAAGTCCGTACGTAACCATGTCACCCCCCAATAATTATTGAGTTTCATCTTATTCGTATTTACAGGAGTATCCACCGTCAACCAATCATCATCTTTATAATTGGGGCTGAATACTTTCTTACGAATACCATGATTTGCATGTGTAGCGATACTGTCACGTATACGGTCATTCTTCTGGCTTTGGCATACATAATTCTGCCATTTTAGGCTATCCGTGTCAAATTCTTCAACCCATTTGGTATATGCATTATGGGTCCGGAGTACGTCAGCACTCATCCAGGCCTCAATATCAGTAGCTCCCCAGGATGCGGAGATAATACCTATCGGTACGTTGTGATGTTGATAAAGTTCCCGTGCAAAATAATACGCGATAGCAGAAAAACCTTTGACATGTTCCGGTGTACAAACTTCCCAATCAACGGGTGCAAGTTTTTCTATGGGAGTGGAGTGGGTTTCGTTTGGTACGTTAAGAAAACGTATCTGTGGATAATTTGCATCGGATATATCCTGATCTGTATTCGGACCTACTCCGTTTTGCATTTTCCAAGCCATATTGGATTGTCCTGATGCGAGCCATACTTCGCCAATATAAATGTCTTTTCTTTTTATTTGTTCATTATTACTTTTTACAATTAGCTCATAAGGTCCTCCTGCGGAACAGGCAGGTAGATAAAGAAGCCATTTTCCGCTACTGTCTGCACGACCATATCCCCGATTATCTCCTATTTCGGCCACTACAGTAGCATTTGGGAGTGCTTTTCCCCAAATAGGGATTGGTTTTTCTTGTTGTAGTACGCCATGGTCTGAAAAAGGAAAAGCTAAATATAAATTGTTTGAAGCCAAACTGGGTATAACTATGATAATTTTGAATACTAACAATATTAATTTGACTTTTTTCATGATCGTACCTGTTTAAAATGAATTCCAGTTTTTTGAATAGTATGCTTTATCTATTTTCTGGGCCAGTTCTTTATCCCCTTTCTGTAAGGCCACCTGTTTCATATCATGATAGAGGTAGAATGCAAGCCAATAGCCATATTGATAACGTTCTTTTACTGAACGTGGATGACGGTAAAAATTATACCATTCTACATTAAGGCGTTGCTTTTTAGCAATCTCAACTACTTCTTCCGCCTGTTTCCACATATTATCTGATACGGTTTTAAAAAGTCTATGCATATCATCATACGACTGTCTGGAAGTATCGATAATTGTATTCCGGTCGTCAATACCCAGTTCCAGTAAAGAAATGCGTTCTTCAAAATGCCGGTCACCATCCAAGTCATATTCTATAAGATCAATGAATCCATTATTATCGGTATCAGTATATTTTACCAAACCAAATTTCTCCGGATCGGGATTCATGCGAAAATAATTCCATTTGTCGTATAACCCTCCGAAACCTTGAAAATTGTAGGCTGTCTGGTCAATTCGCCAACATCCCCATTCTGCCCCATAAAGATGTATACGCCCATCGAAAGTTCCCACATAAAGACTTCCTTCACCTGAATTATCCAAATCCCATTCTCCGCGGTCACCTATTGCATCCGATTGGGCATTGTTGTCCAGTCCTCCCTTGTGCAGACCAATGGCATATAAATCTTTGGGCTCATAAAACTCTACCCTTTCCCAACGATTACAATCGTCATCTTCATCGAACACAAACCAACATTGGTCGTATTTTCCTTTTCCACGTTTAAAAAGTAATTCCAGTGCTTTTTTCGGGTCAGGATAAATTAGTTCAGTTTGCTGTCGCCAGCGTGGGTCGTAAATAAGTTTATCCGCTTCGGGTAATCCACGGAGTTTTTTGAAAGTATGTACCTGATCTGAATAATCGAATCCTTCTCCTCTAAAATGGAGGCTCATATCAAAATCGAACTCATTACCGGGACAGTTGTCATTGTCCAGATCCCATGACAGGGCAGCCCAATCTATTTTCTGAGTAAATTGAATTTCATAACGTTCGTCTATATCTTTAAAATGTGGCGAATTTCCTTCTTTAGGACGAAAATAAGGAGTATCCACCATTCGAATCGAGAATTCTGATAATCCATCGCCATCCTGATCGAAAAAGATAAAAGGATTTTCCCAATTATACCTCAAATCAGCAATATTGAAAGTTGAAGCATGCATCTTTAGAAAGAGCGTATTACCGTGATAGTCGGTAAAGAAATTGCAATGCCCACTGTGTGCCCAACACATTAATCGGATCTGGTTCCAATCAATATAATTATGAATTCCATCTTTCTCGTTAAAATCTATGATATACATGAAATCGGCACCCCAATCGAAATAACCGAATTTCTCTCCTTTTCCATTAGATACCACCACTTGAAGATCGGCAATCCCATCGTTGTTCTCATCAACCCAGTCAAGACATAAATCCATAGGGCCACCGAATACTCCATCGCGATTGAGATCTATCAGCAGACAGTCATCTATCATATCTCCTTCGGTATCTCCATATTCCATATTGTCATTATCGTCTATCCACATAACCGGGATATCACCAAATATGCGGGTAATAAGTATGTCCGGGTCGCCGTCCTGATCAAGATCAATATATTCTACCGGAGCATTTATCATAGGCATACGCCAAGGGGTGAGTTGTGTGTGCGTGTTCCAATAAGCAATGGAATCAGTGGTCTGTGCCATCATTCCGACACAGAGCCACCATCCAAAGGTGATTCCAAAAACAATCTTCCAACCTAATGTTTTATTCATATTTCAATAAGATTTTGACAAAGTGAAAATGCCACTATAAACAAGCAGCTTTCTTCTGCTCTTAATAGAGTATCCTGTCTCATAATATATAGTATGTTTTTTCATGAATGGTATTATAGTCGCAAAGTTAGGGCTTTAGCTATATCTATATGAATACTTTACGGCATAAGCATGATACTATTTTGCTTTTTATTTGGGATTTAAATAAAAAGACGTAATATTGTAACCATATTAATCTATAAAATACTGATATAATGAAACGCATTATTCGGGAAATAACCCCCATTAATAACGATGATTTTTTCGTCTTATTAAACCACCCGACCGCAGGATTTGATTTTCCTACTCATTATCATTATGAGTTCGAACTTAATATGGTGGAACATTTTGAAGGAAAACGTATTGTAGGCGACTCAGTGGAAAATATCAATGGTTCGGATCTGGTACTGATTGGTCCAAATACTTTTCATGCCTGGGAGGCTGATACAGAGTTTCGTACTCATGTTATTACAATACAGTTTAGTTCTGAATTGTTTGGTTCTTCTTTTATCAACAAAAATCTTTTTCGTCCGGTAAAGGAGTTACTCGATCTCTCTGCACGTGGTATCGTCTTTTCAGAAGCGGAACAAAAACGTATTTTGCCTCGTCTGCTTGCTTTGGCGGACAAAAGGGGCTTTGATTCGGTAATCGATTTTCTGATTATTTTGAATGAGCTTGCTATTTCGCCTGATAAACGGGTATTGTGTAGTCCGAATTTTACTCAGAATCATTATGAGGTAAAAAGTAGACGCATTAAAATCATACATCAGTATCTACAAAAGAACTATAGTAAAAGAATCACTGTCGGAGAAGTTGCCAAACTTATTAATATGACAGAATCAGGATTTTGTCATTTCTTTAAAAAGCGGACTCAAAAGAGCTTTATTGATTTTCTGAATGACTTGCGTGTTGGTGAAGCCGCCCGTATGTTATTGGAAACGACAAATACCATATCAGAGATTTCATATAATTGTGGCTTCAATAATATTTCCAATTTTAATCGCATTTTTAAGAAGAAAAAAGGTTCAACACCGACGGATTATAGGGAAAGAAATATGAATAAGATGACCATCTACTAAATTATAGCTTTTCATTTTTAGGATTGGCAAGGAGACGATTATATCTTTCAACATACTTACGATTCAGTGAGCGAATATTGCTATGCTTGGCCTATTTTACTGTTATTTCTCCTTCCAACCAAGGAGTCGTACCTAATTCTAGACTCCGGGCAATGGGTAAAGAAGTGGAAACAAAAAGTTTATGTGTTCCCGGTACCAGCATGCGATGTCCTTCCATATTGAAATCCGAAAAGCGGGCAGCAGGAATACGGAAAGAGTACTGATTTTCTTTACCAGGATTAATTCGGATACGCATAAAATCTTTCAAATCGAATTGCGGAGTCCGGAATTTAGCGTTTTTAGTCTGTTGATATAGTTGTATGACTTCTTCCGCAAGAACACTTCCGGGATTGCGGACGGAAAAGGACACCACCAGAGTATCGGTCAGAGTAAGGTATAAAGCCGACTTCTGTTTCTGAGAGTATGCCGGGAGTACTTTGATCTTTAAATTGCTTAATTCAATGGTGCTGTAACCCAATCCGAAACCAAACGGGAACATAGGGGTAACGGTAGAATATTTATAGGTCCTTCCTTCCATAGAATAGCTTTTATAATCCGGAAGTTGATTCTCATCCATTGGAAAAGTAATGGGCAACTTACCTGAAGGAGATACTTCTCCGAATAATATGTTTGCCAGAGCATCGCCTCCTTGCTCACCCGGATACCAAACAAATAATAATGCGTCGGATAATTGGTAAACCTCTCGTAAATCGACAGGACTTCCTCCCGTAACGACAACGATCAGTGGGGTATCTTTGATCGTTTCGCGCAACTCGCGTAAATATTTTAGTTGTGTAGCCGGCAGGGTGATATCTTTACGGTCACTATGAAAGTCTGAGGCAATGGCTTCCCCCTCTTCCCCTTCAGATAATGTACTTAACCCGATAACGGCTATTACTGCATCCGAGCCACGCGAGTCAGTAAATGCCCAGTTCTCACTATTCTTATTTTCCTGATTATATGTAAATCCTTTACGATATTCCAGTCGGGTTCCTAAGTCCACTTTGGCAGTAATTCCTTCCAGAATAGTACGTGCTTCTCCTGTTTGCCCGTTGTAATTGCCTAACAGCACATCGACATCTGAAGCATGAGGACCGAGTAGATAGAGACGTTTTATTTGGGGAGAAAGTGGAAGGGTTGGCATGTTGTTTTTTGAAGAAAGAGAATTTTTTAATAATACGATAGACTTCTGCGCAGCTTCGAGTGCCAGCATCTTATGTTCCCGGTTTCCCACAGCGGATAACGGAATCGCATTATAAGGACAATCTTCTTTCGCATCGAAAAAGCCCAGTTTAAAACGGGTACGATATATATTGGTTACAGCGCGATCAATATCTTTTTCATCTACCAATCCTTGCTTTACTGCATTTGGCAAGGCCCGGTAAGTATCTCCACAATTCAAATCGATTCCCCTATGTATGGCAAGGGCGGCAGATTCTTCGGGAGTTTTCGTCACCTTATGCCCTAAATGAAAGTCTTGTATGGCCCAGCAATCCGATACGACATGCCCTTTAAATCCCCAATCTTCGCGTAATAAATGATTAAGCAGGTCGTTGGCACAGGTTGGTTGTCCGTAAAGTGCCGAATAAGCCCCCATAGTTGCTTCAACATGGGCTTCTTTGACCAATGCTTCGAATGCCGGAAGATAGGTCTCATATAAATCCTTCATTGGAGGTTCGGCATTAAAGTTATGTCGTTCGCCTTCCGGTCCACTATGAACCGCAAAATGTTTCATGCAAGCCGCTGTTTTTAGGTAGTGTGGATTGTCTCCTTGCATACCTTTAACAAAAGCAATTCCCATTTGCGAGGTAAGCCAGGGATCTTCACCCCATGTCTCCATTCCTCTTCCCCAGCGTGGGTCCCGGAAAATATTTATATTAGGTGACCAGAATGTCAGCCCGGTGTATTGGGTACGGTTTTCCATTGCTTGTGCAGCATTGAATTTAGCACGTGCCTCATCGGATATTGCTACAGCCAGACGGTAAATCAATTTAGTATCGAATGTGGCGGCAAGTGCAATAGGCTGGGGAAATACAGTGGCACGTCCGAATCGGGCTACCCCATGAAGTCCTTCGCTCCACCAATTATATTCGGCAATTCCCAATCGTGGAATTGCAGGTGAATCATGTAGTAATTGAGCACATTTCTCTTCCAGTGTCATACGTGATACGAGGTCATGCAGACGTTCTTCCAAAGGGATACTCTTATTTTGATAAGGCAGTAACCCCTGCGCGGATACCATGAAGGAGATGCTGCAGAATATAATAATTCCCAATGTCTGCTTAAATAGTTTTTCCATAAATATCCGGTTCTATTTTAGTGCTTCAAAACTGATAGCGGCCTTAAGAAATTCTTCTTGAGAAGGCATCCGATTCTGCTTTTGTGTGAAGTTTATTATCCACTCACGGCTTTCAATATAGAATTTCTGATATGTATAATAAAGAGGAGTTTTACTTCCTTTTTGGTCGATTAGCCAAAAACCGCGGTTGGAACCGTCATCATTTAATTCATTGTTGTACATTTCCCAGAAAAGGATAAAAGGACATCCCCATTTCATTGCTGTTTTTATTACCCATTTGGCACGTTGGTCTATTTCTTCCTGCGAATAAGCAGCTTCGCTCCAACCATACTCACCAATGAAAAGACGCTTTCCTTGTATCCCAGTCTTTGGCTTCATTTTCGAAGCTATGTGGTTAAGGTGTATTGTAAGAGTTGAATCCATAGCTGCTTCTGTTGCAGGAGGATTGGTTGCTGTATAAGAAGAAAAAGAGACATAATCGGGATTGATTTGTGGCAAAATGGTATTAACGACGCAAGTGTCTCCTTTTACAGCAAGGTCCGAAAGGTTTACCTCTACATAATGATACATTTCTATATTACTATGTGGAGTATCCCGTTTGGCATCATCAATGGCTTTTTGGCGGACATTGAGCCAACGTGTCATTCCTTCGACTGTACGCGGATTTGCAGGTTTGTCCCGATTGTAATCCCAACGCAGATGCCAGTCTCCTTCCCAATTACCAAGATAGAAAACTTTTCCCGTTCCCGAATACTTTCTTAATAGATAGCAGGCTAAGTCATAGATTTCTCTATATGATTTATCAGCATATTCGTCACTCAGTCCATCAACAAATTTAATTTGGTATTCATCTCGTTTTTCGCCTTTGGGTTCTTGTGTATATTGTGAAAATTCATATATCCATATCTGGTAATATGTAAAATCCATATTGAACACTTGGGCTACTGACTTTTCTTGGGCTAAATCCTTGAGGCTTTTTATTTCCGGTTGGTAAGGGATATCATAGTTTTCCCAGTAATATCGTGGACTCAGACTCATTTTTAGTAAATTGGAACCCATTTTACGGATTTCCACGGCTGTTTCCACCAAATTCGTCTCTTCGGTAAATTTATATTTTGCTCCGACGGTTTGTGTTCCAATGACATAATTGTAGGAGTTGATTTCTTTTTCAAGATTGTTCCCATTAGTACAAGACAGGCAAATACAGCTACTCATCGCCAAGTATATTACAGTTTTTAGGATAAGATTCATAAGTTAATTGGAGTTTTGAGTTTTTAATTTCATTATTTCATAAAAAGATTGAGCTGCAGGTTTTAAATTTCCCTCGTAATCGATAATAGAAGTGTTGGAAGGACAGGGAAAGCAGTCGTGTCCCATCCAGATTAAAAACCCTCCACATGCAGGGAAACGGCGTTTTGCCTCAGTCAATGCAATGGATAAACCGCAACATTGCCTTTCCTGACTCCACTCCACATATTCTTCAATACTGACAGGAGCATTGCCTTGATGTGCTTTTCGAAAAGCATCTTCTTCCATCCACCATGAAAACTGTGCCCAAATGGGATTATCGACAGATATCGGCAGAGGTTGATAACTACCGCAATAACGCTTTATAAGGCTTACCGATGAAGCTCCGTTCACTCCGGCCTCAGAATGGAGCAAAGCGTCAGAATTTTGCCAATAACTCCGTATGTTACTCATAAATTTATCTATAGGCTCTTCAGGTAGTGTCCAAGGCCCATGTACATCCCATTGAATACCGCGCCCATAATGCTTTGGATCGTTGTATATCACCGGACCTGACGGCGAAGCTGGTAGTAAGCGATGGAACGGATCTTTTTCTTCTACTGTCCGGGCAATAGCTTTTAGCATGGCATGCTCAAAATTCAGTGGATGTTCATTGGTTTCGTCATATAGTTCGTTACCTCCACTCCATATGACAAGCGAAGGATGATAGTGGCGTCGAAGTATGTATTCGTCAACAATATCTTTCATTCGTCCGATTCGCTCGGAGTCGTCCGGAGGAGTATTGTTAATGCCCGATGACGACAAAGGAAATTCTTGCCAAACCAGCAAACCGAATTCATCACATAACCTATAAAAACACTCTTTTTCGAGGATAGCACCTCCCCATACACGTAGTATGTTAAACCCCAGTTCTTTATATTGTAAGAGTCGTTCCCGGTAGAGTGATTCGTCGACATCCGCAAAAAGTACACGAAGAGGAGTCCAATTGACTCCCTGTAGAAATGTGTCAATACCATTTATACAACAAAGCCATGGGGTAGCTTCGGGAGAAGCATTGGCACATGATTTCCATTCTATACGCCGGAACCCGACAGGCCGTTGCCATTGGTCATGTGGATTGTTTTCCGGGTCGAAGGATGTACAACGAAGATTATATAAAGTTTGGGAACCTTGGTTGTTAATATTCCAACGATTGATATTGGGAATATTAACGGTAAAACAATTCATTTTATTGGGCACAAGTTCGTTGCTACAGATGCGAAGTTCCGTAATTATTCGCCCATCTGTTTCGGACAGGCAAATATTGATATCTCCTTTTTGTTCATTCTTCCCACTTATCCTAATGTGAATTACTCCTGTTGTGAGGTCGGGTAATAATTCTGTATACGTATAAATGTCCGGTAATAGGTAGTCATCGGTTATTTCAATGAAAAGGTCATCCCAGATACCTGTTTGGACAATGCGGGGACACCAATCCCAGTTATAGTAAAACCGTGGTTTTACTATCTGTGTACGAGACGTCCAGTATACTTGTCCCTCGTAACGTTCGGGACTGGTAAAGAGAATGCAAAGACGGTTGTTGCTTAATTGTATTTTGTCTGTAATATCAAAACAATGGCTATGATAAGCAGTTTCGAAACCTCCTATCAATTGCCCGTTGAGCCATATCTCTCCACAGTTGTCAAGGCCTAAAAAGCAGAGGCTTACCCGTTCATTCTTTTCATGTTGTACAATTCTGTCGGGCAGATCGAGAAAATAAAGCCAGTGCCGATTCTCAACCCATTCACACTGGCGATAGTTGGTGCCGATATTCCAATCGGGTAGAATACCAGCATTGAATAATGCTTGTTGAACCGAACCTGGAACAGGAGCCGGAACTGGTTTTTCTTCCGGCTGAGTGATTTTCATTTGTTCCATCTGTCTGTCCAGCTTCCAATAATAGGGCTTGGTTCCTACCAATTCCCAGTTGAGTCCGGCAAGTGAAAAATGTCTTTTCATATCCGTTTTTTATTGTAAGGCTATTTATAAGAAAAAGAGATACTCCAATACACAGAGTATAAAAAGGATGAGGCAAAGAACACGGAAATTTTTATACCATATTACTCCTTTCAGTTCTTTGGTCTCTTCGGTCCATAAATATTTATTCCATGTATTTGAGGCAACTTGTTCTTCAAGAGGAGGAGGAGTGGCATAACTTACGATAACAGTTACAAGCATACTTGCCAACATCAGTAAAGGTGCCAGTATCAAATAGTGTATTGGTATTGAAATACCGATAATATACTTGGTCAGCATAATTCCTATTGCTGCTGTTAAACCAAACATTAATCCGGTAAAAGCTCCTTGTGCATTCCCCCGCTTCCAGAAAAGCCCCAGTAGAAATGCTCCCACGATAGGAGGAGCAATATAGGATACCATCTCCTGATAATAGCCGACCAATGAATCAAACTTTTGAATGAATGGTGCCCATGAGACAGCAATAACCAAAGCGATGAAGGAGGTGATTTGACCTACCCTCACTAATTTTTTGGGGTTGCTGTTTTTTACTATCCGGGGATAAAAATCCATAGTGAAGAGAGTTGATACCGAGCTTAATGTTGCACTTAAAGTTGAGGTCAGAGCAGAAATCATGGCAGCGATAATCAGACCAATAATTCCTGTCGGCAGTAATTTCAAGATGAGACGCGGATATACTTCGTCAGTGTTGATTCCATAAATACTTTTTAGTGTACTACCTGGGATAATATCATAGGGAAGTGAGTTTCCAAGCCCAAAAAGATCGATACCACGGGCTATAATTCCAGGCATGATGATAATAAACAGGGTAAACATGTATAGAAAGCCGACAAAAAGGACCCCTTTGCGCCCTTCATCAATAGACCGGGCGGATAATACACGCTGTACCATTACCTGGTTATTGCCCCAGAAATAAAAACTAAGTATGGTAACTCCAAATATTAAACCCGGCCATGGAACTGTAGGATCGTCGAGCGGGCGGATAAGCTTGAGCCATACTCCTTCATGAAAGTGTTCCATAAAACTGTCCCAGCCACCAATACTTTCGAAACAGAAGAGAGAGAGTATGATTGAACCAATTATTAAAATAATAGATTGTATAACGTCCGCATTAATTATGGAAGACAGTCCGCCTACAATTGTATAACTTCCTGCCACGATTGCCATACCCAATATAATATAAAAAAGGTCTATTCCGGGAAACATCATTTTTAATATCAATGCACCTGTATATAATGCGGCTGCCGCATCCAGAAAGATGTTTCCGATAATGGTAATGAATGAAAAGTAAAGCCTCGAACGGCTATCAAATCGACGTCCCAGATATTCCGGTATCGTGAAGATGCCCGACTTGATGTAAAACGGCAGAAAGAACATTGCAAAGAAAATCATTACAAATACTGCCATTAGATTATAATTGAATACTGCCACGCCACTAATGAATCCTTCACCGGCATGTCCTATCAGAGTGGAGCTTGATATACTGGCTGCAAATAGTGAAAGCCCGATCATTGGCCATGTGCAGCTTTTACCTGCTAAAAAGTAAGAAGCCGAGTCACTTGTCTTACTGTGGCGTAGCGCCCACCAAATAATGAAGACAATGAATAAGGCAATAATTATTAAATCGACGGTTGATAAGGATTCTGACATGTTCTTAAAGTATTGAATAAATTATTATTTTGAATCTGTTTTGATGAAAGTAATCAGTTCATCAATATTGCATGTGGCTACGCAACACCATTGATCCGAAGCGCCATAATATACGAATAATGTTTTGTCCCGCAATACAATTCCCGTAGGGAACACGACTCCCCATTTGTATAATCCGTTACATTCAATTTCTGTTTCAGGTTCGAGAATAAAATGGCGTGTACGGTAGAGAACAACTGTCGGATCTTCAAGACTAAGTAAACAGGCTCCTATCCGATACACATAATTGTCATCCACCCCATGGTAAAGTAGAAGCCAGCCTTCTGAAGTACGGATAGGAGGAGTATTACCTCCAACCTTTATTTCCCAGGATTCTCTTCCCTTTAATAGTAATTTGCTCGGAGTGTTCCAACTCATCAAATCTTTGGATGATTTAATCCATATGGCGGGATATTCTGTATCATAAATTGCTCCGATATAATCTTTTGGACGATGTAACATATAAAATAAACCATTAATTTGTTCAGGGAAAAGAATAACATCCCGATCGTCCAGCGAAGGTTCAGTCAGTCGACCTACCTTTTTAAAACTAAATAAATCTTTTGATATGGCCAATGCAGTATTCCCGATATTCTCCCGCAAACAACGAGGCGCCAGTTCATCATGTTCGGGGGCTTTGACCTGGTCGTATTTATATTTCCAGTATTGCCCGGGAGGATAAGGGCGAAAAGCATAAGTCATATAGTATTCCCTTCCTATTTTTACTATTCTCGGATCTTCTACTGAACCTGCGTCAAAGTTGTCTTTGGTCGGACTTAATACCGGCTTGTCCGAAACCCGGTTAAAATGGAATCCATCGTCACTAACAGCCAATCCAATATGTATATGATGTGCTTCATCATTACCTGCTGCCCGATAATAAAGATAGAATTTACCATTTTCATACCATGCGCCTGGATTACATACGACTAAACTTTCCCACTGATTATCTGTGTTAGGAGATAATATTGGATTTCCTTCAAACTTCTTTAATAGCATATTATTTAATTATACATTTAATGATGTTGCAAAGATAGGTGTTGTGAGTAATCTGTCTGAATACTATTTTGTTCATTCATTATACTTTATTGTACAATAAACAATTTCTTCATTTACATTCTACTATTTTCTAACTAAACTCAGACTCCAACTTAATTCTATTTTTTCTAAAGAACTATTGATATAATTCCACACTATTTGGTACACAAATATATAACATAACGACTTAGAAAAAGACATACTATTTTGATTAGACGCATAACCCATCATCAAGTTTCAAACCGGGAGGAATAAAAAGGGATACTTAAACAGACCGACGGAAATGGGCAAAGCAATGTCCAACAGATACCCGGTAAAACTGGACGAAATAGGAACATTCATGCCGGTACTAACCTTGCGCAAAGGGAAAGAACAGGAAGAAATCGGAAAGACGGGCAAACACCGTAATGCACAAAACATGTTGCGGGAAGTGTAAACTGGAAAATCGCAAGATTAAGATACTTGGGTTAGTTAATAATAGCCTTTGAAGCAGACAGACTATAGCTTTCAAAGAAGAGTTACCAAGTGGATTGAGTATACAAAACATCCGGGTGTTCTTATCAAAAACATCCCCATGTTATAAATCAAAACATCCGGGTGTTTTTGCACACAACATCCGGATGTTTTATATTCATGAAACAAGAATTATGAATGCAAAGATATGGTATACAACATCATAAGTATGTATATACTTTATCCAGCAAAAGAGTACCTTATTATACTATATTTATAAAACCAGATAAAAGAAAGAGAATCGATCTACTCCCACCAGTTTCTAATTGGTTTCAACTTCCTCTGACTTTGGATAGTTCGGACTGTAGAGCAATCTTTCTTTACGAACAACCAACTTCCCTTCTTTCACGAATCCTTCTCCCCGTTCACTCAAATGCTTCACCATTGCCTCACGTAAATCAGCCAGTCTTTTCCTATAATGTTTCTCCGACACAAGATTTTGCAATTCTCCCGGATCCTTTTTTAAATCAAAAAGTTCTTCTTCTCCTGTATAGAAATTCCACACATATTTAATTTTGCCATCGGTCAAAGCACACCAGTAATTTTCCTTCGCATAGCAAGTTGCATGCTCCAGATCAATATATTGTCTCCATGTATGCTTTCTGCTTTCGTCCACTAAAGCCAACAATGAGAGTCCATCCATCTCCTCGGGAATTTGTGCTCCGGAAGCATCTAAAAAGGTAGGCAAAAGATCTCGTAATTCCACCGGTTCATCCACTTTTATTCCTTCTTTAATACCAAACGACTTAGGCCATTTTACAATATATGGAACATGTGTGGAACCCTCATAAGGATAAGTCTTCCGCCAATGATAATGATCGCCCAACATATCCCCATGGTCGGAAACATAGCAAATCAAAGCATTATCATACATTCCTTTATCTTTCAGTGTTTGTATTATTTTTCCTATTTCCTCATCAATAAACGTAACATTGGCATAATAGTATTTTCGGGAATTTTTAGCATATTCAGCTCCAAAATTGGCAAACGGAGCATCCTTATCAGCTTTTTGCGGATCAAGCTGAGTAGCGTATTTACTACACCAGTCACCAATATAAGGAGCCGGAATTTCTTTCTCTTCATACTCATCCAAAAGACGTTGGGGAGGGTCATACGGACTATGAGGACGTGCAAAAGAAACTTTCAGAAACAACGGACTTTCATTATTATAATTCTGTATCAATTCACATGCCATTTTTCCTGTCCAGGCGGTAGGATGTAACTCTTCAGGTAATTTATAAGTACCTGCCCTGTGTTCATTCCAACCAATGCCTGTCAGATTAGGATTTACTCCCGGCATTTGCATCTGTAACCATAGCCGATAATCGCTGATAAAATATTTCGTCTCAGCACGCCCGCTTTCATCTATCAATGTTCCATGAAAACCATGCAAAGATTTTTGTGGAGACCAATGCATCTTTCCAATACCGAATGTATAATAGTGTTGTTCTCTCAGCATAGCAGGCATTTCGTATTTGTATTGTATAGCTACCCGACCATATCCCAACATACCATGCCGCCAAGGGGACATGCCGGTCAGTAATCCTGCACGGGCCGGTGTGCTACTTGGAGTAGACGAATAGCCATTACAGAATAGCGTCCCTTCTTCAGACAGCCTATCAATATTCGGTGAAATAACCGCCGGATTCCCCATACATCCCAAAGCATCGCCACGATGCTGGTCGGCCATAATCAAAATGATATGGGGTTTTTGTTGTGCTCTGACCTGTTGAATCGAAAAACCGATTCCGGAAGTTAAAACCAACATGCCATTTAATATTGGAATTATTTTCATTTTTATAAAAGTTGATTTATAGTATTATCTGATACACATTTTCTTAATTAAACGTATGAAAAGAGTTTTTCATACGTTTAATCTATGGTATATTACAAATCCTTTGGAATCCGTCGTCCGTATTTCTGTAATAAGAAACGAGCGTATTGCATCAACTCACCCTGAGGTACTACCCGAATAGGATCTGTAGAATCTACCCAGGCATCTTCAAAACTTTTTATTGATTCATCCAATTTTTTCTGATCAAACTCCCGGTTGTCTTCCACGGCAGAGATTACCGCATCCATATACATATCCCAACGTTCCGAATAGTAATCTTTAATGAGCCCCGCCCATGTACGACTGGCATAATCATTCAGACTACCTCCCCAAGTCGTAATCAGATTACGGGCATTCTTCTCATAATAATCTTTCACTTCAGGGGTCGTACCCAATGCACGGGCATCAGCCAACCATTTATCCAAGGCACAACGGCTATGAAAAGCATTCAAACGATCCAGATCATTAAGAATCTCTTTCATTTCCGCAGCTCTGGCTTTCAGCCCCGGAAGATCTTTGACTGTATACATACGGTCAAAATCATCTTTCACTATAAGAAAATAATTACCCAGTAATTGACGGCCTACAGTAATGATATCCAGCCGCAGAGCATCTCTGTTACAGTCTGTAGCCTGTAACAGTTTTTCCCAGGCTTGTAACAAAGTAGCATTTGAATAATCAATAACCGTACGTCTATTGGGTTTGTTCATCACCGGCCGATGGTTAGGCAACACTCCTAATGTTTTGGGAACCTGTACGTATATCTGGTTGAACAAGATATCCCATGCCTCACGAACTGGTTGGGAAACGGTTCCGGCATGGCGGTCGGCAAGATTTTGTAACCATGCCTCATTGTCGAGATTCAAATCCCACGCCTTCTCAAAGATATATTCATAGGGAAACTGCATAACATCCAAGCCTTCGAGCGTAGAACCGATACCCCGAAGGTTACTTCCACCATTTATTAACGCATTGTCAAGACGGTCACCACTCTCCTTTACATTACCGGTAAGAGTCGTATTTCCCCCAAAATTACCTAAATAGCACCAAATGTAAGGTTGTCCATGAAAGTGTTCAGTGTTTTTCCAAAGTTCTACATTCTCACAATGATAATCAAGTAAAAACATCTTATCCTGCGGCACTCCGGTTAGTAAAGCTTTGATACGCGGAGCAGTCCAGTCCTTGCGGTCATGATAAAACATCCAGGTCATCTGCATCCATTCCGCTTTCGGATCTGCTGCTGTCAATGTCCGATACATATCCGAAGATACCTGACTGAGATATTCGGGTTCCCAGCTTGGTGGATCTACCTCGTTAAAAGGATCTACGCCATAAATATGATCGGTACCGAATAAATGCGTCTGTTCCTGAAGAAAATGTTTTTGAATGGTAGCAAACAGAGGCTCTTCGGGATTCAGGAAGTAACAACGATACGTATCAGCAAAACCTGCCCACTTACCAAGATGCTGAATATTAGCTTCCGGATAAATTCGTTTCAGAGCTGCAGGTACATGACCGGCAAAAGCCGGCAATACCGGTTTCATATTCAATTCGCGTTCCCGTGCAAGTATCTTTTTCTGTAGTTCCACCTGATTATCCAACCACTCCATGGGTAGCGGACCGTTCCATCCATCAATATTTGCCATACGATGCCAGGGTAGATAAGTAGGACCCGTAAAATAGGAACGGATTTCTTGATCCGTCAAACCTAATTTCTTCCATACTTTATACCATACGGCTTCCTGACCTGTAATGGCCAGAGGCATATTAACCCCGTTCAGAGCCATCCAGTCAATAAAACGTTCCCAATCCTTCCATTGCCAATAAGGCATAGTATAGCCATAAGTACAGTAGTTCAAAAAAAAGCGCCTGTCTACTTTTGCTTCCGCACTAAAAGTTTTTTTCAACACCGGAAGAGTATCAGGCATTTCAACAGGGATATCAGCATACCATGAAATTGTGGTAAGACAATAATACTTTAAATAATAATTCAGCCCCATTGCCATTGAGTTAGCATTATTACCGCCAATCACTATTTTTCCAGAGCCGGAAGCATCCAACTGGAAGCAGTCTTTTCCATCAATGGGTTTTATTTTTTTAAACTGAAAATTCTCAGCATATGCCGGAATGAGACGTTTTACCATTGACTGCATAGCGGCTACATCTTTCTCCTTTGCCCCTGCTGATAGTGAGAGGAACAACGTTACGATAACCAGATAAATGTTTCTTTTCATCATTTCAATTATAGTTTTATGTAAATTTGTTTTTTAAACAGAATGTATCCAACAAGCCAGTTAAGCGATAGGAAAAGAACTGCATACATGAATGAACCGAAATAGTTGCCGAATAGGGGTTGCAGGCAGGCATCGAACAGGGACGTGTTAACTTTCCATATTCGCAACAGATCACCGAAGATTTCGGCAAATACATAAAGAACCAGTGGATTTACTCCGAAAACATTGAAGAAAGTGCACCATCTTTTCTTTTGTCGAACATCGATTATTTCGATCAATACAGCTAATGCTAAAGCTGCTATTCCGCAAGTAAGTAATACAAAACTCGGAGACCATAGACGCTTGTTGAGCGGACAGGTATAACTAAACAAGAATCCGGCGAACAACATTAAGGAACCAAGAAAGAATAGCTTTTGCATCCGGTCTTTGTTATCCTTCAAATCGATAATCATTCGTCCACATACAAAACCAATCATTACCTGGGCTATGGCAGGAATAGTACTTAAAATTCCTTCCGGTTCTACAAACTGACGCCCTTGCAAATACATATGATTTGTTCCCAGAACGGTAGAATCGACTATAGCCATAATATTACCAGGACTTTTCTCGAATCCGTTTCCTATCAACTGAAGAATAAAATATCCTGCTAAAAGTAGAAGGGCCACCTGAAAAAAGCGCTTGTGAGGGATAAACAACGCCATGATAGCTGTTGCTCCATAGCAGATGCCCAGACGTTGCATCACTCCTAAAAGCCGCATATGCTCCCAATCAGTCCAGATACCGGTTTCACTTGAATTTATAATCCATTTCATGGCAATACCTATCAGTATCAGGAGAAAAGCACGTTTCATAATCTTTCCGATAGCAAGGCGCCATTGGAAATCATATTTGCGCAGAGATATGTAGGTGGATATTCCCATCAGAAACATAAACATAGGAAACACAAGGTCGGCAGGAGTGAAACCATCCCATTTGGCATGACGCAAAGGGGCATAGCCGTACCCGCATGCACCGGCATTATTGACAAGTATCATTCCGGCAACTGTGAATCCTCGCAGGACATCGAGAGAGAGAAGACGATTATTGGCAGGCATGAGTTTATAATTTATGAATTATGATGTATTAGATGATCACCAAACGAGACATAAGAGGGTAGTAGAGGCTGCCAATACTGCTCCTATGAGGGTTTCATAAGGAATGAGTTTCAGACGTTGCTTAAAAGTCAATTCGCAGACTCCACCGGTAGCATGAAAAAAAGAGCCATGAGGTAAATGATCCAGTACTGTGGCACTGGAGTTGATCATGGCAGCTCCCCATGCAGCGGAAATGCCGACAGCAAGAATTGCTTCTGCAAAAGAGGCGGAAGCGAGAGTGGCTCCGGCAGTAGTAGAGGCTGTGGCGGCTGACATTAATGCACCAGATACGGGAGCTATCATTATTTCATTGAAATGGGCTTGTTCCAGTAGTTGCAGAATCCAGTCTTTTAGAGTAGAGTTTTTGATAACTCCTGCAATTGTTCCTGTACCGATTAAAAGTACAGCTACAGTGGACATTTTTTGGAGACCGTATTCCATACTCGGCAGAATATTTTTCCATTGTTTCATACAAAGGATGCCACAAATTCCGCCGATGGGTAGGGCAATTAAAGGATCGATGGTAATACCAGTCAAAGGACGCAGGGCAAGTAAGATGATAGTGACGAAAGGTGCCACCAGACTATTGGTAAGAGAAGGTAGTTGTTTATCATCTGTGATTTCTTCCTGTCCTGGAGCGACAATAGTAAGTTTTTGGGGGATAAGGCGGATAATAACAAAAACCGTAAACACTAACCCGATAATTGCCGGAAGAATATTGTAAAACATGACCGATGATAAATCTGCTTTAAAGTTTTCGGCTGCAATAATTGTATTCGGATTCGGGGAGACTATATTACCGCATTTTCCTCCACCAATCATGGCTATCAATAGTACGGATGGTGACAAGCCCAAACGTTTTCCGATAGACAATGCAATAGGGGCTACTGTAATAACAGCCACATCAATAAAAACACCAACAGCACATAGCAACATAGTTGCCAAAGCTAATGCAGCAAATACCCGTTTCTCTCCTAATGTATTTATAATAGCATTAGAGATGGTAGTCGCTGCTCCTGTTTTAATAAGCACACCGGACAATACCCCTGCTGTAAGAATACGGATGATGGCTGGTGTAACGTCTTTGACGCCATCTGTCATCACCTTTACTGTCTCTGTCAATGGTAATCCGCCTAACAACCCGCCAACAATTGCTCCGGCTATTAAACTATAAGCCGGAGATATTTTTTTTATGATTAAAAGAACGGATACTAACAATCCGATTAAAGCGCCAATTGCTGTCATAGAAAAGATTCATAGTTTATGCTTCATAATCGTGACTTTTATTAACCACGACACTTAAGCTGATTTACACTTTACGACTTAAAGCATTTAATAATACGTATAAGTTGAGTCACGGTTCTTTCGATATTCTTAAGAGCAAATTCCTGTTGCATAGCCTGATCTAAAGAGACAGGAGCCGGCTGAACAGACAATACAGCCGTAAATCCCATTTCATTCAACTGCTCTACAGCCTCTACACATCCTCCTAAGGCTATGACGGGGATATTTTCTTCAACAGCTATTTTCAAAATACCACCTAATGCCTTCCCCATACCAGTTTGTGCATCCAGTTTTCCTTCACCCGTAAAAATAAGGTCTGCAGACTGAGCATACTCCCTGAAATGAAGAATATCCAAAATTGTATCAATACCCGACTTCAATGTTGCATTCAGAAAAGGAAGTATTCCCCCACCCATACCACCAGCCGCACCAGCACCGGCTATTAAAGTAATGTCCATCCCTTTCTGTTCTTTAAGAACCATAGCATAGTGTTGTAACCCCTCATCCAATGCTTTAACTTCATCCGGGTTTGCTCCCTTTTGTGGAGCAAAGACAAAGGCAGCCCCTTGTGGCCCATAGAATGGATTATTTACATCACATGCTATTGTAAAAACAGACTCTTTTAAAGCAGGATGTAAAGTAGCAGTATCAATAAGTGCAATATGGATAAGATTACTCCCTTTCGGTTCGAGTTCTTTCTTTTCTTTGTCCAGAAAACGAACCCCCAAAGCGTGCATCATACCTATACCGGCATCATTTGTTGCACTACCACCTATACCCATAATAAAATGACGGCATCCACGATTCAATGCATCCAAAATAATTTCTCCTGTCCCGAAAGAAGAAGTATGCATTGGGTTTCTCAAAGCAATAGGAATCAGAGGAAGCCCACTGGCAGAAGCCATCTCAAAGACTGCTGTTTTCCCATCTTTGGTTATTCCATACGAAACTTCTATCGGATTCATCAGCGGATCATGGGCAATACAAGAAACCCTATTTACATCCAATTGAGTACAAATTGCTTCAGTAGTTCCTTCTCCACCATCTGCAATCGGGAAATGGATCAATTCACAATGAGGATACTCTTTCAAAATAGCTTGCGCAGCATATCGGGCAATATCAAGTGAACCTACAGATCCTTTAAATGAATCAAAAGCAAGAATAATCTTTCTCATACAGCATAAATTGCAAATTAAAAACTTATCAAAGATAAGACTTTATTACTCGTATCAAATAAAAAGACAGAGTACTTCTCTTGCAATATTTACAAGAGAAGGGGGGATACTCTGCTTACCTGAAAACTAAATCAAAATACCTTTGCTTTATTCACAAGTTCAACGGCAATATTAACAGGATTTTCAAATGGTTTTGTTGTGTTGTGCCATGGAGTATTTATCCATGTTTCTTCCCAACGATCCAAATCTTCCCACTGTTTGGAGAAATAAAGTTTTAAACGTGGTATATAGTAGTCTTTTATTAATCCACTCCAAAAACGAGCAGCATAATCCTCTTGAAACCCTCCCCAAGTAGTAATAAGGCGTTTTGCATTTGATTCATACTTATCCTTTTCTTCAGAAGTGGTACCGCTATTTCTTGCTAATTCTACCCACTCTTCAAGACGATAAAGAGGATGTGAAGCAAGAAGCTTATCCACATCTAACAGCAAGTCAACAACCTGTCTCAATGTGTATTGTGCCGCAAGCTTATCACCAATCGTATTTTCTTCAAGAGCTTTCACATAAAGTTTGTCTGCTTTGGCAGCCACATAATATGCAGCATACTCTATGGCATCATTCACATAAAGTTCCGAGTTTTGCAAACTGTCTGCACAAGTGAGAAACAATTCAACAGCACGTAAAAAATCATCACTGGTATCTATCTTGCTAATTCGTCTCTGATCCGGAGTCACTGTCTGCCAGGTAAAACGAGGATAAGAGTAAAGTGAACTATAAGCACTTTTTCTAAATAATACCCAAGCCTCTTTCATTGCATCCGGATATTTCCCATAGCGAGCTTCACAATATGACTTTAACCATTTATCAAGATCTATACTCTGGTCCGTCCACCCCATATCGGCCAATAGCTCATAAACTACTTCATTATTTTCAAGCCCCTCCGGAGCAGAACCAAATCCTATAAGATTTCCACAAGATTTAGAATGTAACGCTTCAGAAGAAGAAGAAGCATACATCTGCAAATCACCAGTCATAGGAGTTTTGCCACCAAAATTGGGAACATAGCTAAATATCCATTTCTTACCGTAGAAACCATCGTGTACTTTCCAAGTCTGTTCTGTGTTCCAAACCCATTTGGGGTAATCATTGCCCAAATCTACAATAATCATCTTATCATCCGGTACCCGGCTCAACAGAGCCTGTAAACTCTCTTTGTCCCAGAAAGAATGCTGGTATCCAAAAGTCCATCCTTGCGTAACCCATACTGCATCCGGATTACCAGCCGTGATAGAACGATAAATCGATTCACCATATTGAGCCAAAAGTTTATGTTTTCCTTCTATATCCTCTTTTTCTATCGGAAGTTCCATTTCATTAAAACTGTCTGAAAGATAATAAGTATTTCTACCAAATTCTTTCTCCCATTCCTCAATAAACATTTTCCCAATCTCTTCAAAGAACGGAGAATCCGGAGGAAGTACATAAGCATTATATTTATCATCAAATCCTCCCCATTTCAAATGTTTGAATTTTACAGCAGGGTGTTTCTCTGCAAAAGCCATTGGTACAAATCCCGCAAATGCCGGAGCTATCGGCTGCATCCCCAGCTCACGCATACGATTAATGATAAGATGTTGCATCTCAATCTGACTTTCTTGCCATTTATCGGACAAAGGCCCATCCCATGTATTCAGGTTGCCCATACGATGCCATGGCAAATGAGCTGGTGCTGTAAAAAACGCCCGAATTTCTTCTTTTGTAAGTCCCATACGTAACCATACTCTTTCGGCAATCGCTTCACTCGCCACAGTAGCCAGAGGCATATTTACACCTCTAAGTGCCATCCAATCTATTTCTTTTTCCCAACGATCCCAATTCCAATAGGGAGTAGTATAACCATAAGTGCAAACATTCAGAAAGTATCTGTACGAATAAGGAGTCGTTTGCTTTTTAGCGATATAATCAGGCCATATTTCAGGTAGCTCTATATGTTCTCCACTCCAGGTCTTCATAGCATGGCAAGCCTCCTTCAGGTAGGTATGAAACGCATAACAAATAGCTACAGTACTGCTTCCTTTCAAAACCAGTACCCCATCCCGAGCCTCTATCTCAAAGGTTTCTTTTCCGTTAACCGGTTCTATAACCTGACAAGTAATTTCATTAGCCCGGATTCCAATCTGACGCTCTATAAGTTGTTTAGCAGGAACCAATATATCATTTGATTCCATGTTACAGGCATATAAAGCAATAGACAAACAAAAGATAAACAAATACTTCAATATAGAATATCTCATAATATAAAATCAAAATTAAAAAAGAACCAATAACCGAAATCCAAAGCAGACCCGGAAATTGGTTCATACTCATTATTGTATCAATGCCCGTATTTTCTTAGGAATATCAACGTTATCCAATTTACCACAAAACTGTTCCGAACCTGCTCCTATAGCAAAAACAGGAACATATCCAGCAGAATGCGTACCACCTGCCCAACCTAAAACAGCAATTTGATTCATCACTTTTCTGGCACATACAGCCAATGGTTCGATTTTTGAATACAATCTTTCTTCAAACTTCACTTTATTTTTCACAAAAGAAGTTTCAAATACGGTATACAACAACTTTTCTTGCTCTTTATCAATAGAAAGTTTACTCCAGAATCCCATCTCCATACTTAATAAGGCCTTAATGTCATCCCAGCTAACTTCATTCTTCCGCATTTTTCTAAGCTCAGAGATTTTATTTGAAAGCATCTCTATCGAGCATTTCTGATATTGCAACGCCTGTAAATTAAGATTGTACTTTTTTGTACCCAATACAATGCCACCCGTTTCATGATCAGCCGTAATAACAATCAACGTTTCCTGAGGATGCTTCTTATAGAAATCATAAGCCACAGCAATAGAACGATCAAAATCTTCCACTTCCCAAAAGACAGTAGCAGCATCATTACTATGGCAGGCCCAATCTATTTTTCCACCTTCAACCATCAGGAAAAATCCTTCTTTATTATTTTCCTTCATCAAAAATTGTATAGCACTTTGGGTTATCTCGGGTAAAGTCAAATCATCATCATGCTGATCGATAGCATAAGACAAACTCAAATCCGGTTTGCCCTCTTGCTGTATCAAAATCATTTTATCGGCTTTATCTACCTGCTTTCTAAAATCTTCGATTCCCCGAGCCACGGTATAACCCGCCTTTTCTATTACTTGATAGATGTTAGAACCATCTTTAACGTCAGATGTTTTATTAGGACTCAGGAAACCAGAACCGGCATAAAAATCAAAACCAGCTTTGGGCAAATCACAAGCTATTTCATAAAACATCTTTCTATCGGGTTGATGAGCATAAAAAGCTGCCGGAGTAGCATGGTCTATACTAACACTAGTGGCAATCCCGACTTTTTTACCTTTCGTTTTAGCACATTCGGCCACGCTCACCAATGCTTGTTTACTCATATCCACACCAATGGCTCCATTATATGTTTTCTTTCCCGTGGCCAACGCTGTTCCACCAGCAGCCGAATCCGTGACAGGATGAGTTACCGAATAAGTACTCACCACACCTCCGCTGGGAAATTGAGTAAATAATAAAGGATCAGTACCTATATGACCTTTTAAAGCCGCTCGGTACATCTCCGTTCCGTTTACCTGATTTACTCCCATCCCGTCGCCTATAAAATAAAATACATATTTGACCTGCCCTTGGACCGTTATTACAATCCACAGGAAACATAACAAACTAATCAGGCGTCTTATTTTCATCTATCAGTTCTCCTGTTTTATTCAGAAACAACGAATTTCACAGTCTCATTATCTACCTTGGCAATATACATACCTGTACTTATATTTACCGTTGTTGCCACGTCGTTTTTTACCACATTTTCAAAAACCAATTTTCCTGTTAAGTCATATATCTTTATAAGAGCCATTTCCTGAATGCCACTCACATATATGTTATTACCTACGCTATAAACTTTAATCTCACATTCATCTGCAGTAGTATTTCCAATGCCACTAGGTACAGAATATTCTACCGCACCCACAGAAGGTGTAGCAGGGCGTACTTTACCCAATTGATCTGTAGTCGGAATTTCAATACCGCTTACAGTAGCAACTCCTGCACCTAAAGCAATACTATTCTCGGCAATCATAGCAACCATCCTATCACTTTCCAGCACACTCGTTTGATGATTAAATGACATATCACCTTCATCCCATGGATTCTTTTCTATGGCTTTAAAAATAGTATTATTGTTAAAATCTATTTGCTTATTAGAAGAGTCCTTGAAAAAATCTTTAGAAGCAAAAACATACAAGTTATTCATACAAGTCGGAAAAACCGTTTGCGGTATTGGCTGATTGTTTCCATCTAACTCACCACCCATATAAAAAGCTAAAATATCATATTGAGTCTCATCCTCCAACCACGTGCTACTATAATTCTCAGCAAATAAATTATTAACGAAAGTCGGTTTCATAGAAGTTGTAGCTCGCGACCATACACAAAGAGCTCCACCATTATTCCCCAGATTTCCTACAAACGTACAATTGACAATTACTGGAGAAAAAATATCTACCGTAGTTCCTGTCTGCATATAGATAGCCCCACCACGACCATCAGCAATGTTATTAGCAAAAGTTGAGTTAGCAATGTAAACAATAGGAGAAACATTTTTAGCTGTCGCGTTTATTCCAATAGCACCACCTGCAGCACCTTCATTTTCTACAAAAGAACAATTCTCAACGCGCAATTCCGATGCTGCATAAGCACAGACCGCTCCACCACCATAGGAACCTCCACATCTGTTCTTGATGAACAAAGAGTTCTTCAACACGGCTTTTGCACTACTGACACGTATCACTCCACCGTTATTAATTGCACCTGGAACTGCTTCATAATTATTTGAGAACTGACAGTTGTCAACATTCAAAACAGAACTACCACTCAATCTGATGGCAATACTTTTGAAACCATCAATTATCAGGTCATTCAAAGAAAGTTCTGACGATTCACTGACCGTAAACAGGGATTGTACCCCTTTAATAAACACACGTTTCCCGTTTTTTTTGTTTATACCATTTATTGTCAGATTTTTACCCTTGATAATAATCCCAGTCCCTTCACCATAATCAAGCTCTTCACCATCAAAATTAAATTCAATAATACTGCCCGATTCAGCATTTTCAATCACATAAGGCAATGAACCGGCAATTGTTACATCCATTTCAGATGTAGTTACTTCAATAGATTTTGCACATAATACACTTGTAAAAAATGCAAATACAAATAATAAACCTGTAATTTTTTTCATAATAAAATACATTTAAATGTTTAACATAAACGGTATAGTAATGTAAGTCCGATGTTAATTTATCATTTCATATTCTTCACTTATCAGACTCAAGTTATTTTAAGAGCTTTCCTTATTTAAGGCCTTATATATTCCAATTCCGTGATAATAGGCAAATGATCGGACAACACGGATTGGATTGTTTGGGTACGAATTACTTTCCAACCTTTCTGCGGTTTGGCAAACAGGAAATCTATCTTTCGATAAGGTTTCCATGCCGGTACAGTAGGAGTCATATCAGCATCACAGAACCATTCCTGTTTTAACTCTTTAATCACTTTAGAGGAAACATCAGAATTAAAATCTCCTCCAAGTACAGTAGGATAATCCACTTTTCTAAAATGATTATTAATAAATTCAGCTTGTAATTCCCTCGTTTTTGTAAGCTTAGCATCCAAATGGGTAGAAGCAAAAACAATGGTATCGCCGTTCATTTCAAAAAGCCCCTCTAACAAAACACGTTGTTCATAATCTTTTCCAAGTTGAGGTAAAAGCGTTTTCTGAATCTTGATATAAGGGTATTTTGAGAGAATTCCAATACCATAATACCCTCCTTTATATTCTATTGTTTTGCCATATAAACCGAACATGCCAGTATAATAGGCTAATTCCGATATAAAATCCTTTCCTCTCTGATGAGGTGTACGATCACGATTGGTTTTAGAGTCAACTTCCTGAAGTGCTACAAAATCAGGATTAAAAGACTTTATATGTGCAGCCAGATCTTTCAACTCTGCCAACTCACCAAATCTTAGATTATAAGTCATAACTTTCATTCTCAAAGTATCCTGAGCATATGTATTTCCAACCAATAGCAAATACAAAATCAATAAGCAATTTCTTAATATTCTCATCTTTGTTAGGGTTTTGATACGTTTAATACAGATACAATAGGTAAATGATCAGAAGCATTTATACCTGTAAACACAGTATGAGAAATCACACTAAATTGTTTTTCAGGTTTGTAAGCAATGTAATCCAACTCCCGGTTAGGTGCATTAGAAGGTATTGTAAACTTCATCGGATCAGTGTTCGTTCTAATAAATCCTGCTTCATCAAGCTTTTTGATAATCGAATTATCCGGTTTTGAATTAAAATCGCCTGCTACAATAATCGGTGCATCTCCCTTTGAGGATAATTCTTTCAATATAATCGGAAATTGCCTGTCTTTCTCCGCTTGAGTAACAGATAAATGCGTCACCGCCAGATAAATAGTAGTCTCATTAAATTTTATCTTGGCAGTACCTAAAACATTGCTACCTGTAATTGTCAACCCGTCAATTACTTTTGGTAGCTCATGATTCACTATTTCACTCATATAAAATGAAGAAAGAATAGCGGCTCCGTACGCACCACCTGTTTCAAGATCTTTCTGTTTAAAGAAATAGTAGTACGGGTAACCAGCTAACTTTGCCAGTTCTTTAGCTTGATCTATTCCGAGACTTCGCTTAGTACACTGATCGACTTCTTGTAACAAAATCACATCGGGTTTAATCCTTTTGATAACTTCAGCTACATTATTAACATTTGCTACAGTTGCTTCTGACGTACCATAATAAGGGGCACAATGCCTGATATTATAACTCATCACTGTCAATTTACTTTCTACACTACCACCTGTATCCCATCCAGAATCAGTTCCAGGTTCATCATTCTGGCTACAACCAAAAAATGAAAAACTCAAACAAAGAAATATCAATAAAATTTTTTTCATAATTATTTTTTTAGTTTTTAGTAGAAGTATCGTAAGTCATAGATTCCGACTATACGAAATCTATGACATTCTGATTCATTTATTCAGGCCATCCGGGATTTTGTCCTAGAAGTGGATTTTTCACTCTCTCTTCGTAAGGGACCGGCCATAGATAATGCATAGCTGGATCAAAATAACGAGCTCCACCTTCAACCACTGATTTCTCATATATCACATCTCCAAACTCATCAACACCAGTATCAGGATAAGGATTAGCACCCAAATCATTCATACAGACTTTAAGACTCGGCCCTGTTATAGCACGTCCAAATCTAAGTTCACCTTCTTTCCAACGCATCACATCAGCGTATCTCATTCCATCAAAAGACAATTCTACTCGACGTTCTCTTTTCAATTCTGTCCAAAGATCAAGATTCCATTCAGTCAATTCATCCAGATTCATTCTATGCATCCCCACACGGTCTCTTAATTTATTGACTGTATAGTCGAGATCATCTTGAGATAAAGTACCTTTCGTTTTATAAAGGGCCTCCGCATAAATCAACAAAACCTCAGGAAAGCGAATTACATTCAAATTATTGTGAGATATATTATAATTACCCGCAATTGATTTTACATTGTATTTTTTAAAATAAAATCCAGTAATCCCGTTAGCTCCGTTTCTTCCAGGTTGAAGAGAGGAAAAACGAGGCAGATTAAATATCGGATTGGGCTTACGATATTCTGCATCTCCGTCATCACCACCCGGCCATTCATCTCCGGGGGCATACAAGGTCATTTTCATACGAGGATCTCTATTCTGAAAATAATCAACATAGTGCTCTTCCGGATATTTATAAAGAGGAGAAGTTTTAATATTCGTCTGCTTATAATACTCCAACCCCGCTTTAGCAGGCATTCCATCTGTACATAAATAAGCATCCACTAATGTTTTTGAAGGATTAAAACGGATAAAATCCGTAGGGCAACAAGTTTCATTAGGCATATTATTCATACGCACATCCTTGATGTAAACACTATAAATAATTGATTCATTATTATCTGGGTTAACTTCTACA
The DNA here is from genome assembly GCF_019734355.1 of Bacteroides sp. K03. Lineage (NCBI taxonomy): Bacteria > Pseudomonadati > Bacteroidota > Bacteroidia > Bacteroidales > Bacteroidaceae > Bacteroides > Bacteroides sp. K03. The sequence continues at coordinate 80,306 of NZ_JAASHC010000008.1, read as the reverse complement.
TCACCTTCTAACTGGTATATCTTTTCATAATCATATAACCCATAAGGTCCTTTATCTATAACCTCCTTCGCAGCTTTCGCAGCAATATCATATCGTTCATTTTGCAATGCTATACGTGCTTGCATAGCCAATGCCCCCCATCGGTCAATACGTCCAACATTAGTTCCCAATTGTCTTTCCTCAGGTAATTTAGATGCGGCCCATTCCAAATCATCCATCAAATAATCAATAATTTGATTTCTCGACGTACGAGGTACATAGGCTTCATCAGCTGTTATCACATGATCAACCCAGGGTACATCACCATAAAAAGTAGTTAACATAAAATAGAGCCATGATCTTATCACTTTTACTTCAGCTGCATATACATCCTTTACATCCTGTTCAATCTCTGCTTTATCATAATTATCCAAGAAATTATTACATGTATAAATATGACCATAAGAATACCGCCAATAGGAAGTAAATGGAAAACCATCCGTATAAGCATGTTTTCCTCCGGAAACTTTACTCAATCCACTATTTTTATCTCCCCACATTACAGTTTCCGCAGTAGACTCAGCCCATTTTATCATTAATTCATATTCAAAAGCTCCATAACAGGGATATAGAGCTGCCCGTAGCTGTTCTTCTGTTTTCCAATATGTTTCATTAGTAACAGAATCTTGTGGATATCTGTCCAAGAAGTCGGCACATGAAGTATTAACCCAAAACAAAAGCAATACTAAAATATATTTTATAGTTTTCATATCAGTATTTATTATCTTTATTAAAATGAAACAGATAAACCAAACACATAAGTTTTCACCTGCGGATAAGAATCACCAGACGTTTCACGTACTTCCGGGTCATAAGCTCCAAAATATTTAGTAAATGTCAACAAATTATCAGCAGAGGCGTATACCCTTAAATTGGAAAGTCCCAAACTATTAATCCATTTTTTTGGAAAAGTATATCCCAATTGAACATTTTTCAGCCGTAAATATGAAGCATCTTCCAGCCAATAGTCACTAAATAATAAATTATGAGTCTGAGCTTGATACAGTCTTGGATAAGCTGCATTCGGATTATTAGGTGTCCATCTATCCAAATGCTCTACTTTAGGTACAGAATAATCATTAATAAAACAATGACGAGCCTCATCTTTCAGATAACCATTCACTTTACCTACACCTTGTAGATAAAAACTAAAATCCCAACCTTTCCATTCCACAGCACCCTTGAAAGAATAAGTATAATGAGGATAGGGATCCCCAAATACCACCTTATCATAATTGTCAATTACTCCATCCGGACTACCATTCGGACCACTAATATCTCTGTACTTAATATCACCTGGTTGTACTATACTTTCCGAAGCCTTAGGTATAGCAAAATTAGGATTAATATATCTTCCATCTGCATTTTGTCCACCAAAATCAGATATTTGCGCCAACCCATCGGTCAAATATCCATAAAAAGCATTGATAGGATCACCCACTCTTCTTATTTTATCCGCTAAAGTCGGTTCACTCTTTCCTAAGTCAACAATTTTATTCTTTGCATCAGATATGTTAAATGACATACTATATTTCACCTCTCCGATTCTATCACGCCAAGAAATATCCCATTCCCAGCCTTTATTCTCAATTTTACCCATATTCTCAAATGGTAAATTAGCTGTTCCCGTTACACCAACGATAGTAGGATAAATAGGTTTTACCAAAGCATTAATATTCTCTTTCTTAAACCAATCAAATGATGTAGTTAGACGATTTTCAAAGAAGCTCAAATCAATACCGATATTCAACATCCGGATGGTTTCCCACTTAATATTCATATTTCCCAATTTTTTTTGGGCAAAACCAATATTATTAATACCTCCAATAGGATAACTCTTTTCAATTCTTTCAATTGGTGTCAGATAAGGATAATAATCACTGCCAACATTTTGATTACCAAGTTCACCCCAAGAAGCTCTAAGTTTTCCTGATTTCAGAACAGAATCAGCAAATCTCATAAAACTCTCACGAGAAAAGTTCCATCCAACAGAGAATGAAGGGAAATATCCCCAGCGATTATTCTTTGCAAATCGAGAAGTACCATCAATACGCATATTAGCTTCAAACAAATATTTCTCATTATAAGCATAATTAATACGCCCAAAATAAGAACGTAATGCCCAAGAATCTTTACCACCACCATTTGTGATATCTTCAGTTCCAGCATCTAATACATAAATATCATCTAAAAGAATATTTTTTCTACTACCATCTAAATCACTAAAATCATACCATTCCTGAGAAAAACCCAATAATGCACCAAATTCATGTAATTTGATACTCTTATTATAATTCAACGTTAATTGGAAACTTTGCGTCAGAGCATCCTGATGTGCCTGATATACATAATTACGCAAATTTTTATTTTGAGGATCAGGTGTTCCATCTGCATAAAACTCTGGTAAAACCGGGTTATATTCATCCGTCTCTCTAAAATAGTAATTAGCTGCATATTGCCCACCTAAATTTAAACCTTCTATAATTTTTAAATCAGCACCTATAATCGTATTTAATGTTCGTGACTTCCTTTGTTCTGTACCACCATCATAAGCTATAGAAAGAGGATTTTTTACAGAACCATTTGACCAATTCTCTGAATCGACCCAATTTCCGTTTTCATCTTGCTGTTGCCACTTAACAGGTAATAAAGGAGAATTTCGTTGGGCTAACCTAAATACACCGGATGCACCTGAAAAGCCCGAAGCACGGCGATAATAATCAACAAAACTAACAGTGCCATTCAATTTTAATCTATCAAAGACCTCTGTATTTACGCTAATTCGAGCATTATGTCTTTTAGAATCAAAAGCATCTCCTACCACTAGACCATCTTGGTTTAAATATCCGTAAGACATAAAATAACCACTTTTCTCACTACCACCTCTAACACTTAAAGAATGGCTTGTTTGCAAACTACTCTTTTTGAATATTTCACCAATCCAATCCGTATTCGAATATTCATTAGGATAATTTCCTGAATCATATTTTGAAAATGCTTCATCATTATAAGGTTTTGAAAATCCCGCTGCAGCCATCGCCTCATTAGACAACTCCATATACTGCCTACCATTAACCAATTCAGGAAGTGCCGTCGGAGTTTGTAAACCGATATAGCCAGAATAAGTCAATGTCGCTTTTTCTTTCTGCTTACCTTTCTTTGTTGTAATCAAGATAACGCCATTTGCTGCACGTGCACCATAAATAGAAGCAGAAGCAGCATCTTTAAGTACTGAAACACTCTCAATATCACCTGGATTCAGAAGGTTCATATCACCACCAGCCACACCATCTATTAATATAAGAGGAGAAGTACTACTGTTAATAGTATTCACACCACGTATCTTAATATCAGGAACAGCCCCCGGCTGACCAGATGAAGAAGTAATTGTAACACCAGGCAAAAGTCCTTGCAAACCTGTACTTACATTTGAGATTGGCCTGTTTTCTAAAACATCTCCTTTTACCATAGATACGGCACCTGTCAGATTTACTTTCTTCTGCACTCCATAACCAACCACAACTACATCATTCAGTTGAATTGCATTTTCCGCTAAAGTCACATCCAGCTTTCCCGGTTGGCGAACAACTTGTTTTACCTCTGTGTAACCTATAAAAGAGAAAAGTAACGTACTTCCTTCATCTACTTTCAACGAATAATTTCCGTCAATATCAGTAATTGTACCCGTAGAAGTACCTACAACTGATATTGTAGCACCTACAATCGGCTCTCCTGTCATTTTATCAACGACTTGTCCATTTACTGATACTTCTTTCTTTTTATCAGAAGAAGTATCTTCTTTTTTTTGTTCATTTTTATTATACAACAGAATACTATTGTCCAAAAAACGGAAACCAATATTCATTCCTTTCAATAAAGAAGAAAGGGCATCCTCTAATTTCACATTTTGAACTTTCAAAGAAACCGTCTTATTGGTATCAACAAACTCTTTACTATAAGCTACATTCATTTCAGCCTGCTTACTGATCTGTTCCATAGCCTGTTTGAGAGACAAATTACGAATAGTCACAGAAATTTTCTGTTGTTGAGGGTAAGCTATGAGCGGAAAAATAAGACATAATCCGCACACCATACACCATTTTCGGATGTATGAAAACAAGTGATTTTCATTCATAAAATTAGAAATTGATAAAGTTACTAGATTAATTATTTTTTTACCTTACTTCATAGATATCTTCTGAAATTTTATTAAATTTAATTGGAGTTATCGAAGACATTGTCTCCAGAATGTTTCCAAGATCATTGGCTTTACAAACAAAATTATATGTGAACGTGGTTATCTTAGTCCCACGGATATCAAAATTAACATCAAACTGCCTTGAAAGTACTGCCAGCACTTCTTCCAAAGGGGTATTTCGAAAGACCAACCTATTCTCTTTCCATCCGGAAGCATCTTTATAATACTCATTTGCCCGAATTTTGCAGAGTGAACTACCTTTTTCATAAACAGCTGTTTGTCCCGGGCGCATCTCATACAATGGAGATTTAGAACCATAATGTCCTATCATAATCTTTCCTTCATCAAGTGTGGTGGTTATTTTTTTGTCGGAAGGATAAGCAGATACATTAAAACTGGTTCCAGTCACTTTTATCTTCATCTCATCCGCCTGTACCATGAAGGGATTATCCGGATTCTTTTTTACCTCAAAATAAGCTTCACCAACCAAGGAAACCTGACGTTCTTTCCCCGTAAATTGTTCCGGATAAACCAGCTTTGAATCAGCATTCAACCACACGCGGCTACCGTCAGGCAAGAGCACAATCAACTTTTCTCCTTTGGAAGCACATATCTCTTGATATTCAGGAGTACACTCTTCCATTATTATATAGGTAAAGTAACTGATATTGAAAAGGAGCAAAGCGATGGCACACGCCCACCTGAAAGCTGGCCAAAACGCTCTCTTCTTTCTTTTATCTACTTCATCAAGTATATTCTGATAGACTTTATATTCATCAAACTCCGGCATCTCACGCCCGCCCATAGCCAAAGGTTCATTCTTTAGCAAACAATCAATATCGCTGTCTATATGTTCAGCAATATAATTAATGATTTCCGGAGCTGTATTTTTATGTTTATTCAAACGCATGTTTTTACTGATCTTTATATATAGTACACAAAGAGGACAGAAAAGTATTATATAAAATTATTGATTTTAAAAAAAGATTTTAAGAAAGATAAAAAAGAATGCCCGTTGGACTATCCGAAAGTTACATTAACAGCATAATTGCACGCTCACGAACCAACTTTTTAATTTGTTTCAAAGACTGGCTATATTGAAATTTAATGGTATTTATAGACAGATTTAATCTGTTTGCAATCTCCTGATTAGAATACTTCCCGGATATTTTCATAGAAAAAATCTTTTTCCTTTGAGGAGACAATTGTTCTACGGCACTACGTATCATTTCAACTTGCTCCTGGTCAAATTCCTGAGAATCTGTATCCTCTCCATCCAGATAATTGAGAATTTCCAAACAATCATCCAATACAAAAATATTACTTTTTGAATCCCGCAGAATATTCAATAGATCGTTCTTCAAAACAGTAAATAAAAAACGATTAATAGGACGACCCTCTTCCAGTTCTTCACGTTTTATCCAGATTTTCATAAACAAATTCTGTACAGCATCCTCAGCCAACTCTTTATTGCACAGGTATTTAAAAGACAGTGCAAAAGCTTGTGCACCATACTTTTTATAAAGAGTGGTGAAAGCAAGTTGATTTCCTTTTTTTAGTTGCTGAACGAGTAAAATGTCATCCATAATAATTCCCGATACACGATATGGGTGCAATATTCGCAAAAATATATGAGAAATACAAAACATTTGCTGGCAATCTTGTCAATAGATCGGAAAAGAAAAAAATAAGGACAGATGTGTTACATATTAATTAAAAAAAAGAGAAAAAGTACAGAAACAGTGCACTTCTTACACAAAAAGGTACACAAGAGATAATTACATAAAGCGATATGCATAACAACAGACATCACGCCATGCAGCAAAACAAGCCAGTGTCCACCCGATAGAAACTTCCGGTTAAGAAACTTCCGGTTAATTTTGTGATAAACCTGTATACTCGTAATTCCTTTTAATTATTCCACCCCTTGTCCGAAGTCTTCTTCGAACTCTTCTTCAGCCTCTTTTACTAAAGTTTCTGCCCGCAATGCACTTTTCGGAAAATACTTCGACAAGGGATAACGGAAGAATTTCATCTTGCCGACACGGTTGGTGAATCTACGGTCGGCCACAAAGTACACTCTGGACAAGCGCACCTCATGAGGAAGTACATCCTCAGGATGCTCAAAACCGTCACTCGTAACAGCTGCATGAAACGAACCGAGTCCACGAATAGTGACTGACTCTCCGCTTTTCAATATTTCCTCCATCACCTTAGGAAGGTCAGTAAGTATACTCAATACATCACCTTTACTCCTACCGCTTTGCGAAGAAAGCATATCCGCCAGGTCATTCTCATTCTTACCCCCACGTTTCTGGAGCTTCTTCTGTACAGCGTAATAGAGTTCCTTAAATCCTTCTACTGTGCTGAATCTCTTCTTTCTTACCAGATAAATCAATCCCATAATCTTTCGTATTAGATGTTGTAATCAAACGTATTGAAGGTCGTAACAGAACGTTGTACGACATGTGCATCTCGTACAGTATGACATGTACATCTCGTACAGCACGACATGTGCATGTCAGCATGTTCCAGATGCGCATGTCGTACAACGTTCTCTGCAAAGGTAATGAATATATCCCGGCAACAAAAGAAAGCTACAATTATTTCCCCTAAAAGTACACTCCGGGGAGTACAACTCACATATAACCCTTTTTTAAGATGTTATCACCTGTATTTTTAAAAGAATAGTTATCTTTGCAGACATATTTTAAACAGAACGTACTGTTTACAGGCATTGATAATAAATATAATAACGAAATAGATAAATGGCATTGCAATGTGGTATTGTCGGACTTCCCAACGTAGGAAAGTCGACACTTTTCAACTGTTTGTCGAACGCGAAAGCACAGGCGGCAAACTTCCCTTTTTGTACAATAGAACCGAATGTAGGCGTAATCACTGTTCCGGACGAACGTTTGAATAAACTGGCGGAGCTGGTACACCCGCAACGAATTGTACCCACTACCGTAGAAATTGTAGACATCGCCGGACTGGTAAAAGGTGCCAGTAAAGGTGAAGGATTAGGTAATAAGTTTCTCGCAAACATTCGTGAAACAGATGCCATCCTGCATGTACTTCGTTGCTTTGATGATGATAATGTGACACATGTAGACGGAAGTGTAAACCCTGTGCGTGACAAAGAGATTATTGACTATGAACTACAGTTGAAAGACCTCGACACTATTGACGCACGTATACAGAAAGTGCAAAAGCAAGCACAAACAGGAGGTGATAAGACTGCCAAACAGACTTATGACATCCTCGTTAAATACAAAGAAGCATTGGAGCAGGGAAAATCGGCCCGTACTGTAAAGTTTGAAACCAAAGACGAACAGAAAATAGCCCGTGAACTCTTTCTGCTTACCAGCAAACCGGTAATGTATGTTTGTAACGTGGACGAAGCAAGTGCCGTAAACGGAAACAAATATGTAGACATGGTTCGCGAAGCAGTAAAAGATGAAGATGCAGAAATTCTTATTGTTGCTGCCAAAACAGAATCGGATATTGCCGAACTGGAGACTTACGAAGACCGCCAGATGTTCCTTGCCGAAGTAGGACTGGAAGAATCAGGCGTAGCCCGGCTTATCAAATCGGCTTATAAATTATTGAATCTCGAAACTTATTTTACAGCCGGTGTACAGGAAGTACGTGCCTGGACTTATGAAAAAGGTTGGAAAGCACCTCAGTGTGCGGGAGTAATCCATACCGACTTTGAAAAAGGATTTATCCGTGCAGAGGTTATCAAATATGATGATTTTATCCAGTATGGTTCAGAAGCTGCCGTGAAAGAAGCCGGTAAATTAGGTGTGGAAGGAAAAGAATATGTAGTACAGGACGGAGATATCATGCATTTCCGTTTTAACGTATAAAGAATGAATTATCTTATAGCAGGAACCGGAGGTGTAGGAGGCAGTATTGCTGCCTTTCTTGCACTGAGCGGAAAGGATGTTACCTGTATAGCCCGTGGGGCGCACCTGGAAGCTATACAGAACAATGGACTGACGTTAAAGTCAGGCCTGAAAGGCAATCATACCATTCCAGTGAAAGCTTGTACAGCAGAAGAGTACACAGGAAAAGCAGACGTAATATTCGTTTGCGTCAAAGGCTATTCCGTTGACTCTATCACGGATCTGATAAAACGGGCTTCTCACGAAAAAACAATCGTAATTCCCATACTCAATGTTTATGGTACAGGACCACGTATTCAGCGCCTTGTTCCGGGCGTAACCGTTCTGGATGGTTGTATTTACATTGTAGGGTTCGTATCCGCCCCGGGAGAAATTACTCAGATGGGAACCATTTTCCGTTTGGTATATGGAGCGCATAGAGGCACAAATGTACCCGCCGGACTGCTTGAAGCCGTACGTGACGATCTGGTAGAAAGCGGAATCAAAGTGGATCTGTCACCTGACATTCAACGGGATACATTTGTCAAGTGGTCCTTTATCTCGGCTATGGCCGTCACCGGAGCTTATTTCAATGTTCCTATGGGCGAAGTGCAAAAGCCGGGTAAAATACGTGATACTTTCATAGGCCTGTCTACCGAAAGTGCCATGTTAGGAAAGAAACTCGGTATTGAATTCTCCGAAGATCCCGTCACCTACAATCTCAAAGTAATTGATAAACTCGACCCACAAAGCACCGCATCCATGCAGAAAGATATGGAGAAAGGACATCAATCCGAAGTACAAGGGTTACTTTTTGACATGATAACAGCTGCCGAAGAACAGGGAATAGAAGTACCAACCTATCAGGAAGTAGCCAAGAAATTCAGAATATAAAATTAAACTCAATAATTATGAATACCATTTTATTATCTATTAACTGGAACCCGAATCCCGAATTGTTCAACCTCTTCGGACTTCCCGTTCGCTATTACGGACTATTGTGGGCCGTTGGTATCTTTCTGGCCTATGTTATAGTTCACTATCAGTTCCGGGATAAAAAGATAAGCGAAAAGAAATTTGAGCCCCTGTTTTTCTATTGTTTCTTTGGTATTCTGATTGGGGCCCGACTGGGACATTGTATATTCTATGATCCTCAGACCTATCTCACCAGTTTCCGGGGATTCTGGGAAATGATACTTCCTATCAGATTCCTGCCCGACGGAGGCTGGAAATTCACAGGTTATGAAGGACTTGCCAGCCACGGTGGAACGTTAGGACTGATGATTGCCCTCTGGCTCTATTGCCGTAAAATGAAAATGCATTATATGGATGTAGTAGATATGATTGCTGTAGCCACTCCCATCACTGCCTGCTGTATCCGCCTGGCCAACCTGATGAACTCTGAAATCATTGGTAAACCGACCGATGTACCCTGGGCTTTCATCTTTGAACGTACAGATATGCTTCCACGCCATCCGGCGCAGCTATACGAAGCTATCGCTTATTTCCTGCTTTTCCTGGTGATGATCTATCTTTATAAGTTCTATAACAAAAAGCTACACCGCGGCTTCTTTTTCGGACTCTGTCTGACGGCCATCTTTGTATTCCGCTTCTTCGTTGAGTTCTTAAAGGAAAATCAGGTTAGCTTTGAAGACAATATGAGCCTCAACATGGGGCAATGGTTGAGTGTCCCCTTTGTGATCATCGGCCTCTATTTCATGTTCTTTTATGACAGGAAATCCATTAAAAAATGAAGCATATTATAGACATAGAAACCTGGGAGCGGAAAAGTAATTATGAGTTCTTCAAAAGTTTTCAGAATCCCACTATTTCCATAACCTCAGAGGTAGAGTGCGGAGGAGCCAAAGCCCGTGCCAAAGCCGCAGGACAATCATTCTTCCTCCACTATCTCTACGCCGTGTTACGCGCTGTCAATGAAATACCGGAGTTTCGTTTTCGCATAGATGCAGAAGGCAATGTAGTCTATTTCGACAATGTAGATATGTTGACTCCTATAAAGGTAAAAGAAAACGGACGTTTCTTCACCATCCGTCTGTCATGGAACAAAGATTTTAATGCCTTTTATGCGGAAGCCAAATCGGTCATAGATGCCATCAACCCTGATGGCGACCCGTATGATATGGAAAAAGTGGGTGGTAAAGACCTGCTTGATGTTATATTGTTAAGTGCTACTCCCGACTTGTATTTCACCTCACTGACCTGTACACAAGAACATCGTCACGGTAGTAATTACCCTTTGATGAATGCGGGAAAAGCAATATTAAAAGAAGGCAAATTAGTAATGCCAATTGCGATGACTATTCACCATGGGTTTATAGACGGGCATCATCTTTCGCTGTTTTATAAGAAAGTGGAAGAGTTTTTAAAATAGAGCACTTTCACTTGTAATTGATATAAAAATGCCCGATGATCATGTACAATCATCGGGCATTTTTTTCTTTCATTTCTACTTCCCTCTCACTATCTTCTTTATATCACTCAGCTTATTGAGCGCTTCAATCGGAGTAAGGTTATTCACATCCAGATTGAGTATCTCATCTCTGATCTGGCACAATATAGGGTCGTCCAACTGGAAAAAACTCAACTGCATCCCTCCCCTGTTCTCACTTACTCCACCTAATGGTTTACCGGAAATGCCTTGCTGACGATTGTCCGATTCGAGCTGCTTCAGAATTTCATTGGCACGCTTTACAATACTTTTCGGCATACCTGCCATCTTAGCTACATGAATACCGAAAGAATGCTCGCTACCGCCACGTTCCAGTTTACGAAGAAAAATAACTCTATTATCAACTTCTTTCACCGATACATTATAATTCTTTATCCGCTTGAAAGATTTCTCCATCTCATTCAGTTCATGATAGTGCGTGGCAAAAAGGGTACGTGCTTTTGCCTTAGGATGCTCATGGATATACTCTACAATAGCCCAGGCTATCGAAATACCATCATAGGTAGAAGTTCCACGCCCCAACTCATCAAACAATACAAGACTTCTCGAAGAAACATTATTCAGAATATCCGCCGCCTCATTCATCTCTACCATAAACGTAGATTCGCCAACGGAGATATTATCACTGGCTCCCACCCGGGTGAAAATCTTATCCACCAATCCGATGTGAGCACTCTCGGCAGGAACAAAAGAACCGATTTGAGCCAGCAAAGTTATTAATGCCGTCTGACGCAAAAGAGCAGATTTACCGGCCATATTGGGACCCGTAATAATAATAATCTGCTGCGTTGTACTATCCAGCATCACATCATTAGCAATGTATTTCTCACCTATCGGGAGCTGCTTTTCAATCACCGGATGGCGCCCCTGACGGATATCCAGTACGTCATTATCTTCAATCACCGGGCGAATATAGTTATTCTCACGTGCTACATTGGCAAATGCCAATAAACAGTCGATACGCGCTACCTGATTGGCATTAATCTGGATGGCAGGAATAAATTCACTCAAAGCTTGTACCAGCTCCGTATAAAGCCGGGTCTCAAGCACCAGAATCTTATCTTCTGCTCCGAGGATTTTCTCTTCGTACTCTTTTAACTCCTGAGTGATGTAACGCTCCGCATTGACCAGCGTCTGTTTGCGAATCCACTCCTGAGGTACTTTATCTTTGTGTACATTGCGTACCTCTATATAGTAGCCAAATACACTGTTATAGGCAATCTTCAGACTTGGAATCCCTGTCTGTTCACTTTCACGTTGCTGTATTTTCAAAAGGTAATCTTTGCCCGAATAGGCTATCTGTCTCAGTTCGTCCAACTCGGCATTTACCCCACTTTGAATCACGCCTCCTTTGTTTATCAATAAAGGAGGGTCATTGTTGATTTCCTTACTTATCCGGTCACGTATAGAAATACAAAGATTCAACTGCTCTCCTATCCGGTTCAGACTGGCATTATCTGCCTGCAGGCAAGCTTCTTTTATGGGTTCGATAGCCTGCAAAGCTATTTTTAACTGTACTACTTCGCGCGGTGACACACGTCCTACCGCCACTTTCGAAATAATACGCTCCAAATCTCCTATCAGATGCAGTTGCTCCTCAATCAGCTCTTTAAACTCCGGTTCACGAAAGAAATACTCCACTACATTCAAACGGTCGTTAATCGGCTTTTCATCCTTCAACGGAAATACCATCCAGCGCTTCAGCAAACGGGCTCCCATCGGACTAATCGTTTTATCAATGACATTGAGCAAACTGCTGCCGCCATCATTCATACTGCCGATAAGCTCAAGACTACGTACGGTAAATTTGTCCAGACGCACATACTTATCTTCTTCAATGCGGGCCAGCGAGGTAATATGACCAATCTGTGTATGCTGTGTCATATCCAGATATTGCAGGATAGCACCCGAAGCAATTGTACCATTCTTCAGATGTTCCACACCAAAACCTTTCAGATTTTTCGTCTCAAAATGTTTCAGCAGCTTCTCACGGGAAGTCGTTTCCGTAAAAACCCAGTCGTCCAGTTCGAAAGTGAAGAATTTACTTCCGAAGTTACCCTCGAACATACCACGTTTACCGCGTTCAAAGAGTACTTCTTTGGGACCAAAATTATTGAGCAGCTTATCCACATAATCGAAAGGTCCCTCTGCCGTCAAGAATTCACCGGTAGAGATATCAAGAAAGGCAATACCACAGGCTGATTTACCAAAATGCACTGCGGCAAGGAAATTATTTTCTTTATAGTTGAGAATATTATCATTGATAGACACACCCGGAGTAACCAATTCTGTAATGCCACGTTTCACCAGTTTCTTTGTCATCTTCGGATCTTCCAGCTGGTCACAGATAGCTACACGTTTACCGGCGCGAACCAGTTTTGGTAAATAGGTATCCAGCGCATGATGAGGAAAACCGGCCATCTCAATAGTCTTTCCTTTTCCGTTGGCACGTTTAGTCAGGGTAATTCCCAGTATCTCAGCTGCAATAATTGCATCTGTTGAATAAGTTTCGTAGAAGTCCCCGCATCGAAACAGCATCACCGCATCCGGGTGTTTTGCTTTCAGGTCAAGGAACTGTTTCATCATAGGGGTTAGTTCAATATCGTTGCTCACAGGTAGTCTCCTCTTCTTTTTTAATTCAGTAATCAGTGGGCAAAGATACTGATTTCCCACTAATCTACCATCCCGTCAACACCAAGATTTATTGGGTTATCTTATCGTAAAAAAGTCTTTAAACAAGCTCCTGAATTATTAACAACCCGCACAGTATTCTTAAAACGTGTTATAAAACATACTATTTTTCTTGGATTATTTGCAGATACCGCCAAAAGCCGTACATTTGCAATGTGTTTTTCATAGTATTAGATTTAAGGTTAACAAAGGTTGGAGCAAGGCGTTGCTCCTTTTTTTATGTCCGTACCTTTTCACCTCCTTTCATCAATATTCTCTTTTGATGATAGCAGGAATTAAAAAGATAAAAACAAAATAGTAGCCACTATCGTTCTTTTTTTATTATATTTGTAATATGCATGCAAAAAAACAGAAACTACCAATTTAATGCTACATATTATGAAAAAACTTCTACTCCTCATCACAATCCTTTTACCCGCCTTACAAAGTACATACGGGCAAGAGCAACCCTGGATCTCCGCAGGCAAACAATGGTCAACACTTGTACGTCCTTCAGTCTCACCCGAATATTATCACGAATGGACTACTACCTCCTTTTTAAAATCAGATACAATTATCAACGATTTACATTATTTCAATATCTACACAACAGAAAATGAAGATTTAACTGAAGCCAAATGGTCAGGACTTTGCATCCGACAAGATGGTGATAAAGTATACCACTACAATACAAAAAGTCAGCAAGAATTATTATTATTTGATTTCAGTAAAGAATATGGAGATGAATTTACATATTATGACGGTGTTCAAGTTAAGGTAACCGCCGCTTATACCTACATAGATATAAATGGAATACGCCGGAGGGCTATTAATATAGTATCTGTTGACGGGGGAGGAAGAGACGAATGGATAGAAGGCTTTGGCTCTATGCAGAATGGAATAGGGCAACCTTGCCTTTCTAAAGCAGGAACAGGTTACAAACTTCTGTGCTGTCGCGATAATAAGCAACAATTTTACCATGATCCAGACTATAAAACTTGCTATAGAAAGACCTATCCTCCTTTTTTTCTTTTGACCGACCACACAAAGTGGAGAGAGATCAATTACTGTGAATCCAACAACGAAATACCGACAAAATACAATTTACATGATTATGAAGTTCTGGGAGATACCGTAATAAACAATCAAATGTATAAGAAAGTATACTTAACCATTAATGGAGAACATACAGATTACTATACAGCCATCCGCGAACAAAATAATATATTAGTGTGTAAACCGGCAAATAACGATAAAGAATATACCTTAGCAGACTACAGATGGACCGGCAGTGAGCAACTTCAGTTTAACGATATCTCATGGACCCCTTATGAATTCGAATGTAATATAACCGGACAGATAGAGTCAGAGAATAAATATCTGTATGATTATATTCAATTAGCTGACCATTGGGGCAGGATACAAGCACCCTCCAAAGATGTCCGTTTCATAAAATATTTCGGTTCTACATTAGGATTATTTTCTTATCTGCTAATGGGAGGACAGACTATCGATCGTCAAATGTACAATGAACTTGTTTCGATTCATATCGGAAATGACCTGATTTACCAAAACCCTTATTTTACAGAAGACGGTGTACTTATCAGCACAATACTCGAAAACCATTGGTTGGGGCAGGATACAAAATGGACAGAAGTAAGATACCGTACAATGTGGTGGCCTGTCTTCTTTAATAAATATCACTATAAACTGAAAGGCGTTGAATATATAGATGGAAACTATTACTGGAAAGTCTATTGTGGGGATAGGGAAACAGGCAAAATGCGCGAAGATAAAGAAGGCAACATATATTACAGAGACCAGCAGACTGACAATGGAAATAATATCTCCAAAGAGTTTCTGCTATATTCATTTGGAAAAGAGCCCTGGAAAATAGGAGACAAAATACGATATGCCGGCGAATGGGATGCCGATGGAGTTAAAGAGGTAGAACATACCATCACGTATTTGGAAAATTACACATTAATAAATGGCGAAGTAGTGCCTGCAACTATCACCAACATAGGATTCCTAATATATGGCATCGGGAACACAACAGGAATAGTCGAAGGAATATATCCACAACCCACAGATGGAAGTCAGGCTGCCCTATATGAATATTATCGGAAAGGAGAACTGCTCTACCGCAATAAAAGCGTTGGTATAGAACCGGTCAATGCTTCTACCCAACTAATGATTCGAAATGAAGGAAACAGCGTCATTTTTAAGCAAATTGCTACGAACAGCAATGCATCACTTTTAATCTACAATATCAACGGGCAAAACATCGGAATTTATCCAATGACCGATAATGAAGTAATCATCAATCATCTGCCAGCGGGAATTTATTTATATCGGCTATCTTCCACTACGCATGAAGAAACCGGACGGTTCGTTATTCTGGTAAAATAAAATAATGCTTTATAGAGTATTCATTGGTTCAATCCCAATACCTACTCCATTATTTTTCACTTATAAACTCTGATATAAAAATACGGCTGCAAAAACTTTTGTTTCTTACAGCCGTATTCTTTTGATCGTTTTCCTTTATCTCATTTTACACTTGCCAAAAGGCGAACAGCATTGCCGTCATTCAGTGCATAAGTGCTCTTTTCCATATTCTTATCGAAAGTACGACTTCCGGCATTCCAAAGAGCATAATTCATTTCAACCTCATTGGTATTGTAAGTGATATCAAGTTTGAAATAAGGAGTCCAAGCCTCTTTCACGCTATCCCATTTTGCAGCTTCTTTACAAACTACACGGTTTTCATTGTCATAAGTATAAGTGTAGCGAAGATGACGGAACAGATAGCCGGATTCATTTTTAAAGATAGTCTTAGCTACCAGTAATTCACCATTCATCTCATCATTTTTCACATAGTCAACAGGATTACTTGCATTAGCACTCATTACACTTGCCATTAACACTGCTACCATTACCACTGCTTTGAAAAATACATTTGCTTTCATAATCGTTATTTTTTTATTGTTATTATTCTTTGGGTTTGTGGCTGCTGTTTTTTTCTCAACCGCCTTCGCATATAGATAGTCAATAGCCGTGCCAAAGATATAATAACCTGATTATCAACGATTATAAAAATAAGACATGCGTTCATTTTCGAACAGATGTCCGCTCAAAAACGGACATAATCATATCACTTAGATGTAATGACCGTTTCTCCATCAGCTTTGCACATAATGAATACTTTCCTCCTGTAAGTAGGTTCATCTGCGGAATAAATAAGTTTTCCATTTACTTTCCAGGATACTATATCACTGATATAATCACCATTTACTTTACGTTTGCCCTGATATCTGTGTTGAAGAGCCACTTCATAAGGCTTGCCCTTGAAGTATACATAAAAGGTAAAATCACTGTACCGCGAATCGCCGTACGCATAAGTAAAGAAACTATTCAGATTTTCATCCTTATCCATTACTATATTATTTATCTCATTATTATACCAAAGTCCATCAGTTGTTGTAGCAAACTCAGTAGGAGGTGCCGGTGGTGTATCAAGCAGAGTCTCACAGGAAATGGGCAATGCAATCATATTAATAAGATCATGCCCTTCTTCATCAATAAAATAGAAACGTACAACATGACCGCTAAAAAAAGGTCTCCCATCTTTCATACTATCATACCAATGCTCTTCATCATCGTTGCATGACGCAAAGCCAACTGCCAAAAGGAGAAGTAATACCAGTCCGGATAAATACTTTGTTTTCATAATTCCTTAGTTATTATAGTTCAGTCTTTTTATCTCCCAATCCACACAAAAATAAGAAATAATATTCAAGCAGTAGCTTGAAGGAGCAATCAATTTAATAAAAACACACAAAATAATAGATTACACTGTGTCGATGCACTTCCCCGTAGAAAAAATACTTTTTGTTAAAATACCCCTTCCGGAAAGCCTTCTTTTTATAAATTTATAAATGCAAATATTAAAGCATGTTATAAAACACACTTTTTTATTTGGATTATTTGCGAATACCACAAAAGGCCGTATCTTTGCAATGTGTTTTTCATAGTATTAGATTTAAGGTTAACAAAGGTTGGAGCAAGGCGTTGCTCCTTTTTTTATGTCTATACCTCAGATTACATCTTTTTCTCCTGTCTAAAAATTTACTTCTGAACGATTATACCTCATCTATCCGAAGTTATCATAATAACAATTACAACGAATGATCTTGATTGAAACTTCCTGATTCTTAAATACGAAAGAAACATATAAAACACTGATTTTCAACAGACTTAAATAACCTATTATTTATGATGCAAAAGTACGTACTTAAGTATGTGTTAAATGTACACTTTTATATAGCAAAAGTACGTACTCTTAGTATATAAAAGTACGTACTCTTGTCAGTACAAAAATTATAGTTAAGGAATACTGTTAATAATGTTAATGATCAGAGTTCGGTTGTTCACTCATTAAACCAGTCAATCTTCTTTGAAAAATACATTACGGCGGCAAGTATTACAAACAATCCCAAACTTCCGGCAAGCAAAGCAAAAGTCTCTAACTGGATAAGAATAAATATGTAAATGTACAGTACACTTAATAGTCCCGACATAATAAATGCCGGCTTCTTCTTTTTAATAATACCCAGCATATAACCTCCTACCAGGCCGATTGTCAATACTGCCGAAATCAGATAAGCCATATTGAATCCCACATGTTCGGATATAGATAACAACAAGCTATAGAATAAACAAAGCGCCAATCCCACTAACAGATATTGCAAAACATGGATACGTGTCTTTTCCATCATCTCCGTAAAGAATATCACTGCAAACGTCAGTAATATTATGAGAATAGCATATTTGGCAGAACGCATCGATTGTTGATATTGCTCGACGGGAACTTTCAGATTTACTCCGAAATTAGAATTTTCGATATCCTT
This sequence comes from Bacteroides sp. K03, assembly GCF_019734355.1. Taxonomy (NCBI): domain Bacteria; kingdom Pseudomonadati; phylum Bacteroidota; class Bacteroidia; order Bacteroidales; family Bacteroidaceae; genus Bacteroides; species Bacteroides sp. K03. The sequence continues at coordinate 62,126 of NZ_JAASHC010000008.1, read as the reverse complement.
AACACCCGCATTACGATAATCAATTATCACCTGCGAATAATTCCGGTTCAGATTCAACACCTGCCAGTGTGCAGAAAAACCTTCCTCAGTTACTTCTCTGCTATCCGGCAGATAATTACCGGTAAAACTTGGTGTACTCCAATTAGCTTTCAGATTTATCTTCGTTGTTTTCCCCAGTGGAGCAAAGTTAATAGATTGCGAACCTTTCAGTTTAATCTTCATTTCATAGGGCAGTTTTTTATTCTCTTTCAAAGCAGAAAGATCCACCACAGCATGTACACCCACATTCTTAATTCCCCTGCCATCCATACCCGGTTCAAATATGTAGACAGAATCGTTCAAAGTAATGCTGATCTGTTCACTGATTCCCCGCATATCGGTGAGATTGAAACAGATAGCCGCTTTCCGGAGATAAAGTGCATCTATATCTACTCCGCTTTTACGAAGTTCTTCCGAACTAAAGAAGCCTTTAAAAACCAGCTCCGACTGATATACATTCACCTCATAAATTCCCCTTTTAAGAATTTCTGTACGCAACTGCCCATCAATAAACAGCTCATCAGGAAATAGCATGATACTTCCATTACTGATCTTCTGCTTTCCATTGTCTTCAGAGACAATCGGATATTGCAGATTAATATATGGGCCTGTAACAGTCTGTGCCAGACTCCACTTCTGACTAACCTCGTCGATGGCATCTACCTGCGTCTGTCCACGCTCGGTAATCATACTTTCGATCATAACCATTGGTATTAACAGAAGAAGAACCAATGCAGCAATAACCAGTACTTTAACAGTTTTGGAAAAACTCCGGGAGCTACTTGTATGCACCGGTTTTTCCACTTTGTTCAAATTTTCATTAAAATCGTCCATAGTAGAATAGTGTTTAGTAAATAATTAAGAAACTTTTTTTTGAATTCTATAAAATGCAAAATAGTTTCTAAGTCTAGTTTAGTTTTTGTATAATACTCCCTTTTCCTCCAAAAAGAAAAAGCAAGTTGTGTAACGCCAAGCGTTCAGGTTGATTTCAATAAACTTTCCAATGCAGCAATGTGCTCTTTAAAAGCTTCCTTCCCCGGAGGTGTGGCCTGGAAAGAAGTTTTTGTTTTCCTACCCACAAAGGCTTTTTTACAAACAATATAGCCAAGTTCTTCCAGCGCACGGGTATGACTCGCCAAATTGCCGTCCGTCAGTGAAAGTAATTCTTTCAACGTATTAAAGTCGGACTCCTCATTGACCATCAAGACCGCCATAATACCTAACCGGACTTTGCTTTCAAACGCCTTATTTATATTCTGAAATCCTTCTAACATCAACTACTTGCTCCTTTCATATTGCAAATAAAACAATATACCGTACAATATATGAAGTCCTCCAAACCCAATGGTCCAGAACATGAGTGCATAACCCTCGAAAAAGCAGTCTACAACTCCTAAAAGAAGAAACCCATATCCCAGCCAGGCTACATTGGAATAAGTAAATTTAGAGACGTTGACCAGAGAAAGCCCGTAAAACAGTAACATGACCGAAGAAATCACTCCATAATTCTCATGCAACAGCAAAGCGATACAAAACAGCCCCCCTACAAGCAAGGGAAGCGAAAAGTTCCATAAAGTCCGGTATGTCAGTTTACTAAAAATCTTCTGTCCGGTTTTTCTCGCCTTATAGCAAGACAGTATACAAGCCGTAATAACCGAAGCTATCAGCACCAACGAAGCTACCAGTATCATCTCTGCCAGAGAAGCTTCCGATTTAAAGACCCGGGCGACTACATAAGCGCCAACCAATGAATAAGTACCAGCCATAACAGCTGTCATACCACTGAGAGATACAAATCTGGAGGACTTTTCCATCAACTCCTTTATCTCATTTACTGATTCTAATGCTTTATCTTTATTCATATAAAAAGTACTTTGCGATACAAAGTAAAATAGAAATTATCAGAATACAAAGAAAATATCAGAAAAAAATAAAGAGTATAGTCGAAAACCAGAAATAATGTGCCAATGTGCTAATATGCCAATGCCTTTCAGCAATACAGCGCAGCCAATTGGCACATTGGCATATTAGCACATTGGCACATTATTTTCGCCAGATAATTTATTAACGTAAAGATAACGTTGCAATAACATACTATGATTAAGCCACCCTCTATCTTTGCAACATCGAAAGAAACAAATAAAAGTATAAACCCATAAAACAGTAATAGTATGAAAACTTTAGTATTATCAGTAGTAATTGCAATGACATCCGTATTGAATACAGTAAGTGGCAACAATCTCCCCGAATTTGCTTACAACACCACAACAAACGGAGAACAAGTGGAAAGTCAGACCGTATATACAGTAGAAAACGGTAAATACCTGCATCCGCATCTGAAATATAACTATACGTATAATGCTGATGGAAGCGTTTCGAAAAAAGAAGTATTGAAATGGAGTGAGATTATGCAGGTATTTGAAAAGCAATACTGCCTGAATTTCACACATGACCCTCAGGAGAATAGTATCGAATACGCAGCATGGGATGCTAAGACGGATTCTTACTCAGATATAAAATCGAAAGCTGTCTATCAGACCAGAGATTCCGGACAGATACTCAACTACCAGAGCTACGAATGGAATAAAAAAGAAAACAACTGGAATCTGGCTACCGAACACACGATCCTGAATGGAAATGACGGTTTGTTTGCCAACAAATAATCTCTCTTTACAATAACTCTGACAAAAGCAACAGGGCTGCAAGACTTTACATCTCGCAGCCCTGCCATTTTAATACCTGCTGATCTTATTTTGTACTTCCCGGAAGGCAAAGAGCCTGTCAAGAAAAGAAAGGGAAAAGTACTTACCGAAGAACAAAAAGAGTTCAACAGGGAAGTTTCTCGCATAATGGTGCGAGTAGAGCATGCCATCGGAATTGCCAAGTTTATGAAAATTGTAAAAGACAAATGCCGACTTAGGGCAAACCAATTCGTGGAACGCATTTTACTACATGTGCTGCTTTCATAATCTGAGAATTAAAATCAAACCATGGACATAAAAAAACTAATTTACGTAAACTCTAATGATCCAGGGATATGAAAAATATCAACTTCATCACTTCATCCTAAAGAAATACAAAATAAATATACATTTTTCTTACAATTTAAAATATAATTACTATTTTTGTAAAATACTTGCAATAAGTAAATTGTATAGTCAAATCACAAACCGGACAAATGTCATATAACATTTGTTTTTCTTATTGTTTCGTATGAATGGAAGCAAGATGTGGTAATTCTATTATGTTAATCATTATACTCTAATCTATTATGAAACTTAAGAAAAATATCTGGTTGTTGATCTGCTGTATTCAGATATTGACGGGTAAATCCCAAAATATATTGAACGAATCAACTTCATTATTTCGCTCGGGTGATATAATCACAAAACAAGAGTTACAGTACAAAACTCCCGGTCCGACCGGTAAAGGTGTCATTTGGGATTTTAAAGAACTTATCCATTTAGGAAGCGAATACACAGAATGCTTTGTCGGTAAAATCGATTCCTCACTGACTTGTCTTGGAGGAGACAACGGTTATAAGTATAAGTTTTCCGGTGATTCTTTATTTTGTATAGGCTATCAGACCCCCACTTTGCATATTGACTATCTATTACCGGAGTTACGACAAATTTATCCGACAGTTTACAAAGACTCTATCCATACTTTTTATTATGGAGAGGGAGTATATAGCCAAATGCTTCCCATTACGGTCTACGGGGAAATCACCCATGTGGCAGATGCGGAAGGAACCTTGCTACTACCCGACGGTGACAGTTTGAAAAATGTATTACGAATACGAAGTACCGCCCATATCGGACAGCAAATGTCCGCTTTCACCTCCATTTATGCCAACGGCGATACTTCCCGCTACTCAATAGACTCTCTTCTCTATCGGCTGCAGAACAACAAAGTCACTTGGGAAGTAACGACCTACAAATGGTATGCACCCGGATACAGATATCCCCTCTTTGAGACGGTACAGAACAAAATCATTGATTCTTCAGGAAGCAGATCTCATTTCAACCGCTCTTATTATTCTCCTTCTGTCAATCAGAATTATTTGTCCGAAGATGTATCCAACCAAGAAATTCGTACCAATCTAATTCTTCAGGAAGAGCGTTTACGCTCAAAACATGCTTCTGATAAACGCAAAGGTACCGGAAATGAGAATCAGACCTATAATTATTCAATAGGAGCCAATCAGATGCTACATGTGAACTATCTTTTAGTAGAAACTTCTACGGTAGAATTTTATTTGTATTCCCCGAATGGAGCTATCTTGTGGCACAAGCATCTTGCTGACCTTTCGTCAGGAACTTACACGGCCGACCATGATCTTTCTCCGTTAATCCCGGGAACTTATTTATTGACCATTCTTATAAATGGAGAGCCACATACAGAAAAAATACAAAAAAATAATCGATAACATTATTTGTAAGATGCTTAAATACATACCAATACTACTGCTCATATTATCCCCTTTCAGTCTATCATACGGGCAAAAGGCTGCTAATTTAATGAAAAACTATGTTCCCTCACCCGAAGCCTACGCTCTCATGCAGTATGAGGCAATTCCCGTATCGAAACACACAGGAGTCCCATCTGTCAATATTCCGATTTATACCATTCAAGTAGGTAATTACTCTCTTCCTATTTCTTTGAATTATCATGCTTCCGGAATCAAGGTAGCACAAGAAGCCAGTTGGGTAGGACTTGGTTGGAGCCTGTCTGCCGGTGGGGCAATATCCCGATCTATTTGTGGAAATGATGACGAGTTTTATTACGCAAATCATGCCAACCCGGTTCCTATAGTAAAGTATTTATCGAATGATCCCGCAGATATAGAAATAGAAGGTGATATTTATGAGGGAAGTAGCATCGCCCAAAACATAGAACCGGATATCTTTCAATATAACTTTGATGGGTATTCCGGGAAATTCTATTTCCGCAGGGGTGCCTTAAAGAACAAGCTGAAAGACAAATTCATCGTGTCGAACCCCGAACAGAACCTCCGCATCGAAATAGGGAATTCATTATCGAACGGATTTACAATAACCACATCCGAAAATATCAAATACATTTTTAGTGCCACAGAATACATAAGAAAATACTCGGAAACTTATTCTGGAAATACAAGTCCCGACCTGGATCCGAACAAAGACAGGACACCCAGCTTCACAGAACCGGGGATTATAAGTTCCTGGTATCTCAGCCGTATTGAATACCCGACCAAAGATACCATCTACCTTGACTATACCATTGAGCAGAATACTTACTTAAGCCCTTTATATCTGACGGAACAACATATTGATATCAAAGATTCCAAGTGTTTTTTTGCAAATAACACCAATGCTTATAATCAATACATGAATGCAATGCCCATTGATAAAAATGTAACCGTCAGTATGCAATATACTGACAGATACCCCCGTATACAAACTATACGTTGGAAGAACGGGTATTTGAAATTCTTGCCGGCTGCCCAAAAGAGACTGGATATCCGTTGCCATCCTTATAAAGGAGGAAATGGAGCATATCCACTCGGCTCAATCGAATTATATCAAAAAGATGCATCCTTACCATTACGTACTTTTTCGTTTAATTATTCCTATTTTCGAGGAAAAGATCTATTCGGCAATGAAATCTCACAACCGGACTTTTTAAGATCACGCCTGAAACTGACCTCATTAGCTCTAAAAGGCACTGGCGAAAAGAAACAAGTATATCAAATGGAATATGATGAACAAGAACCTCTTCCACAGAAGAATTGCTACAGTTGTGATGCCTGGGGATACTTTAACGGCTCATCTCCCTGGATACCCTATAGTCCCGCAGTCATTCCCTTTGATATCTATAAATACAAATACTCTAATACAGGTCCGGTTACCGACGGACTTTTAATAAAAAAAGACGCAACATTCTCCTTATATCCGGATGAAAAGAAACTCCCTACAGAGCATGCCAAAATAGGTGTCCTGACAGCCCTAACATCTCCCACTGGTGGACGTACCGAATTCAAATATGAAAATAATACGATTCTTGACAGGGTAGATTGGATACCCGACATTTCCACTCCCCCTATAGAGGGCTATTACGTAAAAGAAATGGATGAAGTTTCTAAAACAGTTACTATCGATATGCTTTATAGTAATGGTTACATTGCATTTTCCTATATTTACCAAGGCGATACATCATACAATAATATTGACTACAAGGAAGAGGAAAGAGCACACCCATTAATCACATTTTCTCCATCTTATACACTTTGGGGAATTCCTGATGATGCAATAAAAAGTCCGGCATCATCGACCAACCGGTATATGTTTGAATTTAAACTACCATGTAAAAGAGGTACTTACCGATTAAAACTCCAGTCAGAATATCCGGCCAGGCTCACTGTGTCGACTTCCATCTATTATGGTAACTTCAAAGCCATTGAAAAAAAGGTAGGTGGGATACGCATTGCCGAAATAAAATCTCCGGTCAGCACAATAAAATATTCGTATCGGGATTACGGCAACCTGCCGTCCGGCCGACTAAACAGAGAATCCAAATTCAGCATTATCAAACAGAATATGCTATATAGCTATTCAGATTCTTCCCACCCCATCGGCTACTATACCTTCCTGGAATATAATTCAAATTCCCTCATACCTTTGGAAAACCCATACAATAACTATTTCATGGGATACACAGAAGTTACCACAACCGAAGAGTATCAGAATGAAAAAATCGTAGAAACCGATGTCTACTATAACGAAAAGGAGAAAGAGCCTCGTGGGATACAGGATCCCGGATCCATAATGCCCTTGAATGGTCAGCTGTTAGAGCATCGGGTTTACTCTAACGGGACTACTTTGAAGCAAAAAACAGTCACCCAGTATAAGTGTGAACAATTGCCCGATTATCTGTTAGGATTCAAGGTGTCCACAGGCTATCCGCCCTACAATTATCGGATCGATCAGTACCACGTTGCTCCTGCCGTCGTATTCGATACCCTTTATGCCGCAGTCGGCGGCCGGACTATCTGCCACCCCAAAAAGACGGAATATGACTATCATTGGCGTAATTATCAAATTCTACAGACAACGACCACCGAATCGGAAAAAAAACGTTCGCATCATATTTCGTATACGATTGATTATAGTACCTCTTATTATAAGGACGCCGTTGAAAAATACAACTATGTATCCACGCCCGTCGAAGAAAAAATCTGTGTGAATGATGATTATTACGGTACAAAAAAAGTATGCCACATTCACTACCAGAACGAAATGTTAAGTCCGTGGAAAGAATATGAATTTTATGGAGAAAAGATCCGAAAAGACCACCCTACTTTTGACGGAGGGGAAAATCTGAATAAAGAAAAACCGGAGATAACCTATCAGACTTACGACAAATCGGGATGTAACACCTCCCTCTCCACCCGCATGGGGCAGACGGTCGTTTTTGTCCGAGGCTATCACCATCAGTACATTATCGCCCAGATATCCAACGCCACAGTCGCCGAAGTGCAGAAAGCCGGTGTGGACTTTGACGCCATTGCCGACAAAACCAAACCTTCTGACGCCGATTGGGAAATACTACATTCCTTACGGACAAAACTGCCCCGTTCGCCGGTCACGGTAATCCAATATGAGCCTTTGGTAGGAATCGTTTCAGAAACCGATCCCCGCGGCATGGTCACCCGCTATACTTATGACGAATTCGGTCGCCTGGACGAAATCATTGAAAATAAAAACGGAACAGAATATGTCTTACAGAAAAACGAATATAAATATGCAAACGAAAAGTAGTGTCATCCCCTATCGGATTTGCATCTTGCTCTCTTTTCTACTTTGGGCAATGGCTTTACCGGCTCAAGACAACTATATCCGTACCTATGCTCCCGGATGGGAATATTCTCCTGGCACTATTCTGGATACAAACAATTCAATGGTATCCACTTCCTACTATGATGCTGCAGGTCGTCTGGTTCAGACGGTAAAACACTCATTTACCCCGCAGAGAAACGATATGGCAAATTTCATTGACTACGACGGGCTGGGAAGAAAGATACGGGAATGGAGTTACATCCCTTTTAACGAAGCGGACGGAACTTATAAACAAAGAGAAAGGTTCATCGAATCTCCGGATGTAGGAGACCACTATGTGGACTATGAATACGAACCCGATGCATATCACCGCATAACAGGAGAGATAGGCCGGAACACCTCCTACAAGGGAGTCCGTAAGGAATATCTCTTCAATACAAATACCATCGCCGAGTTGTCCGTCTGGTATTTCAGTCCCTATTCCCATTACAGCGACCGATTGGATAGGAAGGGGAAATATCCGGATGGAAGCCTTACATGCGTAAAGACCACAGACGAGGACGGCAATGTAAGCTATGTGTTTTCCGATGAGCAAAACCGCCCCGTGCTCGAACGACGCATGAGCGACGACGGTCCTTGTGACACATATTACGTCTATAACGATTGGGACCAACTGATCGCCGTCCTACCACCGGCACTAATCCACGGACTGTCGAACAGCGAACAGACACAAACATACTATACGGCTCAGACCAATGTTTTTTTAGAGTATGCCTATCTCTACAAATACGACATACAGAACCATCGCGTAGGCGTCAAACTTCCGGGAGTAGACTGGCATTATACGGTATATGATGGAGACCACCGCCCTGTACTCGAGCAAGACGGCCGGCAACGCTTGTCGAACGAATGGACCTTCTACAAATACGACGGACTCGGCAGGGTTATACTCGAAGGAGTATTCAGAGGATCCACACTCGATAACATGATCCTGACATATGCCGACAAGCTCGTGAAAGAGGAGTACACAGGGGATACTTCACCCGCTTCATTCGGCTACTCGGAGAACATCGTATACCCGCATCCGCTTACCATAACCAAAGCCTATTATTACGATACATACGACTTCCTGGCACTTCCCATGTTTGAGTCCGAGCTTGACTATCAAGGATGGGTGACGAAACCGCCACGCAAATGGGAGTATCCCGGTACTTCCCTGCAGACAGGAAGTTACGTCAGTTGTCTGGAAGAACCCGGATATGAATTGTGTACGTTCTATTACGACCATCGGGCGCGCAACACCCGTACGGACAAATACAACAACGTAAGCAGACTGAATACCCGTATTTATCAGAGTTACGGCTTTCTTGACGAAATCAGCCAGACCCATACCTACTGGAAGAGCCAAAACGAGGAATGTTACAGAAGAATCAGTAACCTGTACGATCACTCTAATCGCCTTCGGACATCCTTTTATTATGTCACCCATGAACCGGCTTCCAAATACTTCAAAGCTGTATTGGAAGGAGATATGCTGAACTATGAATACGATGAGTTCGGCAGGGTCCGCAAGAAGATACTGATTGATAAAAAAGATACCATCCGCTATTCGTACGATTCGCGCAGTCGATTGGAACAGATCAAAAACAGGAACTTCTGCGAACGCCTGTATTATGACAAAGTAATGGCCTCCGGCTTTTCCAATTCCGGACCCTTCAACGGGCAAATTACCGGCATACAAGTGAAGCAGGGAGACAATGCATATGCCTATCGGCTACAATATGACAAGTTGAACCGGCTCAAGGAGAGCACTATGCATAATGTCAAGGATACGGTAGTCACTTCCCGTAACTTTTCGTATCAAGAGAGGATGGGTTACGACCGGATGGGAAACATCAACGAATTCTATCAGAAGATCGACGGAAAAGTGGTCAACGACATCGAGATATTCCATAACGGAAACCGGCCGTCAGGCATCTACAAACTGTCGGATTACACCACTCCGGCCGAATACGCCCATCTTGCCTATGGAAGTTGTCAGGGTAAAGACTGCTACACCTACGATGCAAGCGGTAACGAGACAAGTAATCTGCCGGACGGCATCTATTACTCACATTTCAACAGGCTGAATCTGCCGGACAGCGTTCTCTTCGACAAGACCGGAAATACCACCCGGATGAGCTATATGGCAGATGGTAAACGCATCCGGACGGTTCATAAAACGTACAGCACAGGATTGTCTTATCTGCTCGACAATGTCCAAAAGTTCAATGACCCCATTCATACCACGGAGGAGATCAGGGACGGTGACATTTTACTTAAAGACGGGATAATCACCCGGATAGATCTGCCATGCGGATATATAAATGTCCGTGAACCGGAATATGACAAGATGACCGCTTATTACTTCGTGACAGATCACTTAGGGAGCGTACGCACAACGGCGGCGGCCATTTCAGGCAAAGTGGTGCAGCAATTGGAATACACACCGGGCGGGACCATCTGGCGCAGTTTAGACCGGAACGCCCTGCAGCCGAAGCATTTCTGCGGCAAGGAACAGCTGACCGTGCACGGATATAATATGTACGACTCGGGAAAAAGGTTTCATACAAGCAACGGAATGCGGTTTATTTCGATGGATCCGTTGGCGGAGAAGTATTACTCGTGGAGTCCGTATACGTATTGCATGGGGAATCCGGTGAGGTTTATTGATCCGGATGGAAATCAAGCAATCATCCCCCCTACCTTTTTTGGAATGAATACACCTTTATTAGGCTCTAATAATCCGACTTTATTAAGTTCCAATAAACCGGTTAGAATTCAGTTCGAAAAACATCATATCATACCGAAACAGCTGAAAAACGACCCATTAGTAAAACAAGCACAAAAAGGAGGTTTCAAATTTGAAGGAAAAGAGAATAAAATATCTGTTGAGAAATTCAGTAGAGCTACTGGCAAAGGACAACATGGAAATCATCCAAACTATACAAAACAGATTGGGGAAAAAATCAGTAAATTTACAAAAGACAATCCCCACCCTACGCCTGAACAAGCTGCCAACTTTGCAAAAGAAACAACGCAATCAATACGCGAACAGATATCCAATAATCCCAAGATAAAAATCAATAATTTACAATTAAAAGGTGTATCTTTACCCCAAGATAATACATCTTTACCTTTGCCAGTCATAAAGATACAAACTACAAGACATTCTGATTATTTACTTTAATTACACAATTATATGAATAAAAAATATTACATAGTAAGTTCATCTTCAGACCCTAAACTAATAGGTTCTGATTTTCCACAAGCGTATAGTTTCATTAAAGAATATAATCCTAACGCTCCTCATGCCCTATTTGATTTATATGAATACCTATATACAAAGTTTCCGGATTACATTCCAGACTTAAGTGGAATAAGAATGTCTGGAAGAGCAAAACTAACGGATATAGTAAGCAATGGTTTTGGCGGACAATTGGAAATAGTTAGTCCAAGAACCAAAGAAATCTTGGAAACATATAACTTATGTCCGCATCGCTTCTATGAAATGAATTTATATCTGCGAAAAGTGAAATACGATTATTATATGTTTCATACCCAATGCGATTATTCAGATCTTGTAGATTACAAGAAAAGCACCTTTGTGGAATATAATTATTCCACAAAAGGCGCATCTATGTCCATCAATTCCAAGGATGAATTTCTTACTCGAAGAAAAATCATGGGAGAGAAAAATATACTTAACAGTGTAACGGCTGACACTTTATTTATGACATCTAATTTTGGGGACATGAATCTTGATTATTTCTATATTGGTATTGTTGATGGTGAAGATTACATCAGCGAACGTCTAATGAAACATTTATTGGAGTCAAAAATTACCGGATGGGATTTTATTCCTGCCACAAACCTAATAGTCGAGTAAATAAACTACCTATTATAAAAAACATAGTGATATTTGTAAAAATGAACACACAATAGAAGATGCCAAAAATAGATTAATTTAGAAGCACAATTTAGAGAGATGTTTTGGATATGAAAGTACAGCTTCATTTTTTAAAATACATTTGCTTTCATAATCGCTATACCTGATAAAGCTTCATTCCTCCAAAATCCTTATCAGGTCTTAATAAAAAGAACTTCTTTCTTAAAGTATGTTTAATAACATTCTTTTTTACTTGGATAATTTGCAGATTTCGCTAAAGTCCGTATCTTTGCAACGTGTTTTTCATAGTATTAGATTTAAGGTTAACAAAGGTTGGAGCAAGGCGTTGCTCCTTTTTTTATGCCCATACCTCTCAAATACCCCTTCCAACTGCATCAACTCAACACCGATTTTTACGCAACTTTGTGGTTATCTGAAAATAATCCCGTAAATTTTCATCCATATATGATTATCAACCACTTACACTCTTTGTTATTTACTACAGTTCTTCATCAGTCTCAAAAAACTTGTGACAAATATAATTATTTTAATAATACAATTAAATAAGAGCACAATAAAAGTGCATTACTAGAATCCAATGAGTGTATTGAAATGAGTGTTTTCTTTAAAAAGCGTAATGTGCGAACACTCCTGTTCTTATTGTTTTATGAAACGTAACCGTCCTCTTCCTCCCTTGCGTCTGGAACTGAAGGAACTGAAAGTGAACCTGGGTGAAGGCAACTTTATCTTTGTAGGCGGCAGTTACGGATAAGTGGGCTACTAATGTTCCATCAGAATGGATTGAGCAGGTCCTTGACTATTGTGACAATTTTGATAACTGCTATCTCTTCCGGTCAAAACTTCTGCCTGTTTTCTAATGGTGAAATCACCTCTTTTGTTTATTATGTGATTAATGTTAACGTTTCTCCTTTTTATCCTTTATTCCGGTACTCTAACGGAGTCATTCCTGTGTATCGTTTAAAATATCTACTGAAAAAAGAAATATTAGGAAAGTTCAGTGAATCGGAAATCTGTTGTATAGAAAGTTTTGAGAGTTTTAGTTGGGATTTTGCATCCATAATTACCATGTATGAAATGAAGTCTGTGCATGTTTTTCCTGTAACTTGTTTTACTATTGTGCATAAATATACTTGAGTAACTCCCAATTTCTCAGCGTACCAGGCTACTCTTTTATTTTGTATGTAATGGTGAAATACTAGCTGTGCGAAAGTTCGGCATAATTGTTCATTTTTCGAAAGAGAAAAGGTGTCAGCTTCCCTGTGTTTGTATAATATGGATATACCTGTATGTGCATTCAGATAAATATTGTATGTAACCCTTCTTCTGGTTTCTTCATCCATAGATGAATATAGTTGTTGCAAGAAAATGAAATGAGTTTTTATCATTTTTGCTTCTGCCTGTTTTAAAGTCAGTTTGGCTTTTCCTAATGCTGCATATAACGTTTCAGGTATTATATTGTCCGAGTTATGATGTTCCATGTACTGTTGAGAGAATCCCAGAATATGGAATTCCGAATTCGTTTCTATTCTGTGGATTTGCAATACGCTTCCCGGAGTAAGTATTATCAGATCATTAGGCCTTGCTGTTATTAAGTTTGTATTGATTGTGGCCTCTACTTCTCCTCCCATGCATAGAAGTAGTATTTCGCATTTTAAACGTACTGGATACTTTAAATATTTTTTTAATAACTCCTGATTAATGTTGGTGTGTACAATCCAGTCATTAGATAAATCTATTTTTAGAATTTCATTCTTCATGTTTTAGACTTTTGGTACAAATATAAACATTAAAAATAAAAAGTGATATTTAGAGTCATTTTTATATACACTACATCGTGTTTTCTTAGTTCATTTTAGTATATTATAAAATAGAATAAGAAGTATAGATAGATAGCAACTGATGCTTGCTGATGATTTTAAGAATGGTATTGGGGTTGATATTTAAGTAATACGCATAAGTTACTATGATAAATGCGTATGTTTTTTTAATGGTATTTGGCTGTATGATAATTTAATATTATATTTTACACTTAAAATTAAAAATAGGATAAAAAAATAAAAAATAGATATTGATATTAACAATAATCCAAATTAACTTTGCATCAAAATATATAAAAAAACAATATAATATAAAATTATATTATTGGGGAGGCTATATTATAGTTCTTTTATTCTTTTCTTATTCTTGTAAGGATTTTAAGATAATCATTGAAGAATAAGAATGTGATCTAAAATATATTCGGAACAACTATTGAATGTTTTTACCTGTTTCATAGATATTATATATGAAAATATATGAGCTTTTTAATCTTAGAATGGTAATAAAGAATACAAAGTAATGAACATGGTAATGATAATGAATTATATAAAGATATTGGAGAGGACAAATGTAAGCGACATTTGTATTTCTTTTGTTAGAGGTGGTTTTGTAGTTTATGAACATTCTGCTGTCCAGTTAAAAGCGTTGTTTTCTCACTTACTCATGTATATTTTGTGCTCATACAAATTTCCATACAAAATTATTGCGAAATTTTGCATGAAAAATATCGACAATGTAAGGAGTTATCCCCCAAAAATGGGATAATTATTGCATTTGTTTTATGAATTTAATAAAAGTAGTAGTAATATGAAATTTAAATACCATATAGTTTTACTTTTTGCTTTATGTTTCTGCTTGGAAATGAAAAGTCAGACAATTGCTGTTAAAAGTAATTTGTTATATGATTTAACATCAAGTATAAATGCGGGCATAGAGTTGGGGCTGGCCCCCAAGTGGACATTGGATGTTACCGGGCAGTTCAATGCCTGGGATCTGTCGCATAATAGGCGTTGGAAGCACTGGACTGTACAACCCGAAGTGCGCTATTGGCTATGCGACCGTTTTGGTGCGCATTTTTTTGGATTTCACCTGCATGGCGGTCAATACAACATCGGCGGAATAGACGGGAAAGTTAAATTCCTGGGTACTGATGCTCGGAAACTGAAAGATACCCGTTATCAAGGCTGGTTCGTGGGGACCGGCATAGCATATGGCTATGCATGGATTCTCGGTCACCATTGGAACTTGGAGGCGGAAATCGGTTTCGGTTATTCCTATACCCGTTATGATAAGTTCCGATGTTCAGGATGTGGGAAAAAGGTAGAAACAAACAAACCACATCATTACATGGGGCCTACGAAAGCAGCCATTAACTTGGTTTATCTATTTTAAATTGCAACGAACATGAAAAGGACGATATTCATACTGGCAATCCTACTGGGCATAGGAAATATGTTGAAAACTATGGCACAAAGTACTAGAGACATCACACCCGGTGTTTCCATTGAAAATTTCAACATGAATCGTGAGGGAAAATACCTTACCGTGGAGATGAATCTGGATCTAAACAAACTCAATGTGGAGGCAAACCGTGCCGTACTGCTCACGCCGCGTCTGGTCAACGGAACGGATTCGCTCGACCTACCCTCGGTAGGAATTTACGGGCGCAGGCGATATTACTATTATGTGCGAAACGGAATAGGCAGTATCTCGGGGGAAAATGAAACGGTTTATCGCGTATCGGACAAACCAGACAACGTGGCATACAATAATCTCTCTGAGTACGAAGGCTGGATGGACGGGGCAACGCTTAAGTTCCACCGTAGCGATTGGGGCTGTTGCCACGAGATATTAGCGGAATACGAAGGCATAGTAGGCCGCCATCGTGAGGCTTTCTTCCCGGAACTGGTATTTGTGCAGCCCAAAGCGGAAATCATGAAAAGCCGTTCATTGTCCGGCTCTGCATACATCGACTTCCCGGTTGACCAGACGGTGATTTATCCCGATTACCGTCGCAACACGGTTGAACTGGGCAAGATACAGGCGACTATCGACTCCGTACGTAACGACAAGGATGTTACCATCACCTCTGTCTGGCTCAAAGGTTTTGCTTCTCCCGAAAGTCCCTACAAACACAATACGGAGCTTGCCATCGGGCGTACAGCAACACTTAAAAAACACATCGGGCAGCTGTACCACTTTGCAGACAGCATTATCCAAACCGATTACGAACCTGAGGACTGGGAAGGATTACGCCGTTACGTGGAACAATCGAACATCAATCACCGTGAGAAGATTCTGACTATGATAGATAGCGATATGGAACCGGATGCCAAAGAAACAAAAATCAAGCGCACTTATCCGGAAGAATACCGCTTCATGCTGCAGAATTTCTATCCTGCGTTGCGCCATACGGACTACCGCATCGACTACAACATCCGTAAGTTCAGCGAGGCTGAGGAGATAAAGCGCATCATGGCGGAACAGCCGCAGAAGCTGAGTCTCAACGAGTTCTACCTCGTTGCTGGAAAGTATGAACCGGGCACAGTGGAGTTTACTGATGTGTTTGAGACCGCCGTACGTATCTTCCCGAATGACACCATTGCCAACCTCAATGCCGCCAATGCTGCCATACGGCGAGACGATTATGTCCGTGCGGAGCAATACTTAGAGAAGACTGGCGATATCCCCGAAGCCGTATATGCCCGCGCTGCGCTTGCCATCCGTAAAGAGGATTACGAAACGGCGAGGCGATACCTGGAGACGGCGAGGGACATGGGGCTGGAACAGGCAGCCACCACACTGAATGAATTGAATGAAAGACAAAAGAGATAAAAACCTATTAATAACTTTTAATTTTTAACAACATGAGAATTAGAACTCTATTCTTGTCAATGGTCGCCGGACTGGCGTTCGTTGGCTGTTCCAGCGAGGAAGACATCACCTCCGGTACCGACAACGGTAACAATGGGGAGCCGCAGTTCCTAACCGTAAGTGTCAATGCCACAAGCACTTTGACACGCGCTACCGACTTAGAAGGAAATTACGAAGAAGGTAAGGGTAAAGAAAACACAGTGTCAAAAGTGCGCTTCTACTTTTTCGACGCAGACGACAATGCGGCACAAGTAAAAGGGGAAAGCGGCGGCACATACTACGACGTAGAAAATACGACGGATGATGGAAAGAACATGAATAATGTGGAGAAAATCCTCTCGGCTACTCTGGTGATTCAGACTCCGGCGAAAGACAAGGTTCCTACTTCTATCGTGGCTGTAGTCAATCCGAAAGTAGATCTTGGAGCAGTAGAAAGCATCACCAAACTTAACGAGGTAATTGCTGACCACAGCAGCACAACTTCATTTATCATGAGCAGTTCCGTTTATACCAATGGAACCACAAAGATGGAAGCCGTGAATGTAGCCGGACACTTGTACTCCACAGCAGAAGCTGCAAAAGCAGACCCTGTGATCATCCATGTGGAGCGCGTGTTGGCAAAAGCCCGTCTAACTGTCGGTCTTACAGCTAACGCTAACGGTGTTTACAAAACATCTGCCGATGGTTCAGAGAAATTCGACAACGAGGAAATCTACGTTAAATTCTTAGGATGGAACGTAACCGCAACTGCTGGAACTTCACGCCTGATGAAGGAAATCAATCCTCAGTGGACTTCGGCTCTGTTCGGTTCAACACTTCTTTGGAATACGGCAGACTACTACCGCTCTTTCTGGGCAGTGAATCCGGGAACAATGATCTACAACTATGGCCCGTTCAACACCGCAAATAGTACAACCGCAGCCAATGCCATCACGGCTTTCGATGCCGGCACAGAAGGAAGCCCAAAAACAAATTACACATATCTGCAGGAGAACGCTTCCGATGACTATACAAACGGAACAGACCCTACCAAACCCTCACAGGTGATTATCGCCGCCCAGCTTGTTAAAGCAGACGGTACCACCCCGATAGAGTTTGCAGAATATGCAGGTGAAAGAACTACCATTGACGGTTTGATAGCGAAATATGCGGCAGCTTCAGGCCTCTGGAAAGACAATGCAGAAGGAACCGGAAAGATGGGGATTGATGTCACTGACATAGAACTGAAAACAGCTACTACAGCCGGAGAGGCAGATCAGAGCACACCGGGTCGCTACAAGGTATATGCTCAATTGACCGTTGATGCTGCTAAAAAGACATGGTACAGCTCCAGCTCGGCTGATGCAACTGCTGTAGATGCAAACGAAGTATTGGAAAGTCTTGGCGGTGCCAAAGTCTGGAAAGAAGGTTACACCTATTATTACTTTGATATACAGCACCTGAACGGTTCCTCAACAGATGTCAACGTCAAAGGTAAAAAGGGTGTGGTACGTAACCACATTTATGCAGCCAATATCAAAACGCTTACCGGTCTGGGAACTCCGGTTTACGACCCAGGGGAAGTTATCTATCCTGAAGAGCCGGAAGATGACGATACCTTTATCGCTGCCGAGATCCGGATTCTCTCATGGCGTGTTGTAAACCAGGACATCGATTTGGAGTGGTAATACTGAAAATACAATAAATAGAAAAAGGTGGGGAGAGACCCGAGGGGATGATATATCTCCCCACCTTTCAAACCTTTTCCCCCTCAGATGAAAACGGAAGCACCCGCGTATCGGTGCAAAGAGAGATACGCAACCATGGAGTCCCATAAAGAGACACTCCCACTTGTTAAGGAAATTCTTTGCGGGATAAAACCCGCAACCGACATATATAAAACAAATATAGGAATATAAACGGCATGAAAATAAAGACTTATATAAAGAGAAAGGCATTGCGTGTGTTGATGACGGCGATGGCAGTATTGCCGTTTATCGCTTTTGTGTCATGCGACAGTGTCATCTATGATTACGAGGGTGATTGTTCCGTATCATATCGCCTCAAGTTCCGCTATGACAAGAACTTGAAATGGGCAGATGCTTTCGCCAACGAGGTTTCATCCGTTCATCTATATGCTTTTGACCCTTCCGGCGTATTGGTATGGCAACGTGAGGAACAGATTGATCCGGCTATGGCAGAAAACTATTCGATGCTGTTCGATCTGCCTGCTGGTGACTATAAGCTGCTTGCCTGGTGCGGACTTCAAAACGACGGTGAGCATGACGAATCATTCTCTGTACCCAAAGCCCGTGTGGGAGAAACCCGTATGGAGCAGTTGAAGTGTGCGCTTAACCGCCAGCATGATGAGTTGGGCGCATACAGTGAGGAACACTTGTATCGCCTTTTCCACGGTATGCTGGATGTCTCGCTGCCTGTTAACGATGATGGCGGTAGCTATGAATACACCATGCCTTTGATAAAGAACACCAATCACATTCGTGTTATCTTGCACCACCTGTCGGGAGAGGATGTAAACGAGGCTGACTTCATCTTCCGTATCGATGATGAAAATGGTCTTATGGCACACGACAATGAGTTGATGACCGACGAGAATATCAACTACCGCCCTTGGGATATACTAAGTACCGAGGCCGGCATCGACAAGGAAGGTACCCGTGCCATCAGTAATGTGAAAGGACTCGCAGCCGACTTCACTGTTGGCCGTCTGATAGAGACACATCGCGAGAAAATGATACTTGCCATTGACACCAAGGACGGCAAGAAGGTGGCCCGTATCCCGGTGATAGACTACGCTTTAATGGGAAAAGAGTACTACGAGGAGGAATACCGTTATCCGATGGGCGAGAGGGAGTTCCTCGACCGTCTGGACGAGTGCGTGATGACTCTCTTTCTCGATGAGGATAACAACTGGGTAAGCAGCGTTATTCAGATTCTGTCATGGCGTGTGGTATTGAGTAACGTGGATATCGATTGATTATTAAAAAAAGAAGGATTTGACTGATGAAACCGATCATTATACATAGCATTGTAATCTGTCTGGCGGCACTGACACTGCCGCTTATGGTGGCGTGCAGCAGTCAGGAAGAATCCTTGCTTGAGGAGATTTCGGAAGCTACCCTGTATTTGAATATAGAGCCGATCGGACTGACGAGGGCGGGAACAGCAACGTTGCCCGACAATGAGAAGATGCACAACGTGCGTGTCATAGTCCTGCATGAAAACGGAACAGTGGAACACAACCGATACTATGCATTGGAGGGTTCGCAAGTACAGAAATTCATCCTGCTCAAAGTAACTCCCAACGAAAAGAAAAAGATATACCTCTTCGCCAACGAAGAGAGCGTGTCCGCAATGGAGGGCGTAGCAGGTGTAAACAGTACGCTGACCGCTTTCTTCAACAATTATACAGAAGGAATGCCCGGCTTTGAAGCCGCAGTGAGCAACCTATATTTCGCCCCTGACTATTCGGGCGGAAAACCCATCCCAATGTCTTCCATGTACGAGATAGATTTCCCTGAAAAAGGAGTTGTAGAGGAGACATTCTACGTAGTGCGTGTCGCCACCAAGTTCACCGTAAACTTTATGAACTGGCGTGGAGAGGAAGTAACTGTGAACAACTTCTCCATAGAGAGCCATGCAGATAAAAACTTCTTGATGGCGCATGTCAACAACTACCCTTATAACAACGAATACTCCACTTGGATAGATTGGCTGAAGGCGGTTTCCGATGCTTCTAACGAAAATAGCAATGAAGCCACAAACAAGTTTGGTTGGCTGACGGACTACGAATTACCAGAACGAACTGAAACAACCACCTATATCCATGGAAAGGTTACAGTTGGAAAACCGACAGTTGACATAGATTACCCGGATAAGTCAAAACCGGGCACGGCAAGTGATGTTCCCGTTTTCTACCTGCCCGAAAGCAAAAATCTCAAAGTGGGAGCAACAACAGACGGCGAGCAGGAGTACACCCTGAAAATCAATATAGCCGGAAGGGATGAACCTTTCGTTCGCAAACTCGATAACTTGGAGACACTTTTCCGTAACACCCATTTTGTGGTGAACATAACCATGTATAATAGCAACGAAATCGTAGTGGATGTGATTCCATATAGCGAGGTAAACCTTGAGCCGGAATTCGGATTATAAAACAATAAATAAGTGTATATGAAGCATTTTGTACGACATATCATTCTCTTCCTGACGATAGCAACCGTCACAGGTTGCTATGATGAATTTATGAAAGAAGAAATCATAGGTGAAGGCAAGGCAAGTATATCCGCCACTTTGGACTTCAAACCCATGTCCTCGGCACTGAGCCGGACACGGGCTGCTGGAAACGCACTGAAGGATATTTGTAGTTTACATGTTTTGTTGTATGATAAAGACAAGAATTTAAAAAATAAATGGAAGATAGAGGAATATTCCGTGTCCGATGAAAACCGTACGGATAATGATGCGGAAGCAAATCCAAATGGCGAACACCATACAGCGGAAACAACCACCAAACGCGCCACTTTCAAGCTGCCGGAGGAAATCAGCTTCGGCAAATATTATATGTATGCCGTGGCGAATATTCCCGACCTGCTTACGGCTTATTCTGACGCTATAAAAACAGTTGACGGACTCAAGAATATTCCCCTCGTATGGGATTCCGAAAACGTGGCTAACAATGGCCAAATGATAGGCTTCTTCACGAAAAGCTCCGTTCCCGCTCTGTCAGCGGATGACGAGTCTTTTGTAGTAAATGAAAAAAGCGTAAAACTCCACGCGTGGCTACGCCGGGTGGCTTCCAAAGTGACCGTGGCATTCGATGCCTCCAAACTGAATGATGGCATCCGAATACATTTTAAATCGATAACGATAAAGCACATACCTAAGACTTGCTATCTGGGCCGCGACAATACGCCCGGCTATAAACCAGGAACAGCTTGGGAACCGAACGGCAAAACACTTGCAGAAGAACTGCATGAAGACGGAGAAATTTATTATTATAACGGCAGACCAGACGATCCCGACAACGACGAGTTTGAATCTTGGCCGTTCGTTTCACGAGGCAAACCCGTCTATGGCCTTTCAGCACCTGAGCAGACAGTTTCCGAGTCGCCATCGGTAAAAGATTTCCATACGGAAAATACTCCTGCTTTGTATTTTTATGAAAACCTGCAGGGTAATGAAGATACGAAGCCCGGAATTAAGGACAAACGGCAGGATAGTGATAACAATGGAGTGCTCGATGCCCCCGGGCTGCCAAATGATAAGACTTATTGTTCGAAGGACGGAGTGGAGTTCGGAACTTACATAGAGGTGGAGGCATATTACGATGCGCGCTTGAGCGATCGTCCCGGCGAGGGTAAGATTATCTACCGTTTCATGCTCGGGCAGGACATTTATAAAGATTACAATGCCAGACGCAACTGCCACTACAAGTTGACGCTTAACTTCAACCGCTATGCCAACGATGTCGACTGGCACATAGAATTCGTGGAGGACAAGGAACTTATTGTGCCTAATCCGTACTACATTTCCTATCTGTACAATCAGGAAGCAACCATTCCCATTAAACTCAGAGGAAGCAGTTTGGAGAATGTAAAACTTGAGGTGCGTGTAATCGAAAATCACTGGTGGCCTACCTTGGAAGAAGGCGACACTTATCAGTATGCCGATACGTCGAAGGTCTATCCTCAGGGGCACGTGCGTACGGCTGTATGGCACGGTTTCCTGTCGCTTGCGAAGGATAATCGAAAGATAATCGGAGATGATAAGCATTATAAAAACAATAAGGATTGGAATAAAGAAGAATGGAAAAGTAAGCCAGAAAACGAAACACGGACGTTTGATAATCTGACAGTCGGTGATCATGGCAACTATTCCGTCGAACTGGTGGAAGGCAGCAATGGCGGTTTACATCTGAAAATGCCGTTCTATACACGTCCAAAACAGATGATTCCGACAAGTGGCTATACGGGGAACAATGTCTATGTGGCATATCCTCGCGAAGCGAAGTTACAAATGAAGTTGTTGGATAAAACTACCGGGCAGATACTTAAGGACAAGGATGGCAAAAATTTGATAGATACCATTTCAATCATCCAAGTACGTCGGTGTGTAAACCCCAAAGGCGTGTGGCGGAGTTGGGACAATGCTGAAAGTTTTCATGTGGTAATGAAGATTCTCCCTCACGAAGGTGCTGATAAATTTGAGACATACGACTCTAAAGGTCCTTGGCGGGCAAAGGTCGAAATCGATAACAATAACATGATCCGTCTCAAGGGAGCCAGTGGCGATGGATACGTGCACGGGACTATCGATTCGCCGATGGACTTCTATATTGAGTTCAATGGGAAATGTACAAATCCTGAAGAGGTTCGTTCTGCCATTGTATTGGTTGAATATAACAATTACACGTGCCATCACCGCATATTCATTCGTCAGGGCTATGCTCCGATTGCACTGAATGATCAAAACATAAAATGGCACACCTTCAACTTGTATAGCGGCACAGAAGAAACCAAATCGCCATTAGAAGAGGGCTCGCTTTTCAAATACGGAAACTTGACGGATGCCATTCTTGCCGAAAACAATAAGACTTACGGCTTTCAGGTACCGGTGGGCTCTAACACACTTCGTTTGGCCGGAGATGGGGCTAAATCATGGAGCGACATTCTCGCGAACACCGCTACAAATGCTCCAGGTTTTTCAGACAAGAATATACAAGTGGCAGATGTAACCAATCCGAACGGACCTAAAGTTAGCGTTCGTGTGGCAAATGTAGCTGATTATAAAAATTTGCGTGATGGTGCAGACCGGGAATTTGGCTATGGGGTGCTCTATGGCGATGGTGCAACAGAAACATTGGAAAAAGTTGAGGAGGTATACGGCTATTATAGAGGTGAAAACACAAGCTATGGAATGCGCGGATGCTTCGTGTACAATAAAGTCAATGGAAACAATCTGTTCTTTCCGATAGGTGCCTCCGGGTATGGCAGACGTAGAACAGAAAAGTCGTGGTATAGCTCTGGAATTAGTCTTCCTGGTGCATTGCAATACGCATGGCGAAGCAAGAGGTATTCAACGTATAGTGATGCATGGTCGACACTCGCGTACAGACCGATGTTCGAGAACGTGTATATGAGGCCAGGTGCGGTTTACTGGTGTGAAAAGTTAACTAACGATCAATGCTATCTTGATGTTAACTATTTCACCCTCGATTTTAGTTTGGGTGGAAATGAACCATTGCAAGGTGAAAACGGCTCTGCTTGCTTTATCAGGTGCGTAGAAGATGTAACCCAATGAACAAATGTAACCGAATAAGAGAATGCAAAGCGGAGACGGAAGCGAAATACCGTCCGGCTCTGGAACTGTACTCCACCACCAACCTCTCCACTGCCGAGATATGCCGGCAGTGTGGGGTTTCTCTCAACGGATTTTCCCGTTATGTCAATACCTACCATCGTCATTTGATGCTGGAACGCAATGGTATCAAGTGCAGTCCGAAGGAAGCAGGCGATATCAAGATGAACCAGCGGCGCGGGCAGCATCCCGAAACCCATGCCAAATACAAGGAAGCTATCGCGGCGTGTGACAGCATGGACTATATAGAGTACAACGTATCGCAGATAGCCCGTGAATTTGGATTGACTGGTACGAATCTCAGCAGACAGTTACGCACACATTATCCTGAAGTACTGGAATTTCGGGAGCGGGCACGGCAACAGTTGGGGCTGGACGTTGGCCTTCCCCGTGGCACACGTTCGTGGTGTAAGTAACAGTATGCAGAGGCGGTGAAACTTCTACGTGCCGACCATTATATCACGGTACAAGATGCCGCCAATCGTTGCAATGTCTCCTACACCGGATTGGAACAACACCTGATATTCTATCACAAGGAGTTGGTCGGGAATCGCATCAAAATACGCGAACAAGCTATAAGACAGCAATGTAAAAGTAAGATAACGGGACGAGGTACCTTGCATGCTCCGAAGCCAGAAACGGTGGCAATGTATGCGGAGGCCCTGCACTTATACCGCACTACGCCGCTATCCGCCCGGAAAATAGCCAAGCAGACCGGCGTATCGATAAGAGGTTTCTACGACTACCTACAAACCTGGCACAAGGACTTGGTTTGTGAGCGGAAAGGGATCCCTTACGAGGAAGGCAAGCCCGTGGACTGGTCGTCAGTACGGAGATACAACCCGGCCACCACTGCCAAATACGCGGATGCCATCGCCCGGCTGAAAGAAGGCGGACTTACTACAGCAAAGGTTGCGGCTGAGTTTGGCCTGCACCCTGAATGCTTCAGGCAATACCTGAAAGAGCACGAACCGGAATTGCACGCCTGTCTGGGAATGAAAAAAACGGAGAAGGGCAAAATGGTATCGCCTAAAAGCATGGAGAAATACAAGGAAGCCATACACGTATATGAAACGACCTCGGAATCCTTGAAATCCATTGCCCGCCGTTTCGGACTGAACGACTGCTCACTGGGACAATTTATCAAACGC
This sequence comes from Bacteroides sp. K03, assembly GCF_019734355.1. NCBI lineage: Bacteria > Pseudomonadati > Bacteroidota > Bacteroidia > Bacteroidales > Bacteroidaceae > Bacteroides > Bacteroides sp. K03. Next base: position 37,119 of record NZ_JAASHC010000008.1, on the reverse strand, counting down.
CATTTCCCTGAACTTATAGAACACCGTAAACAGCAGGAACAAGTAAATCAATCCTCTATAATAAACTGAACACATTCAATCTGAATATTCCAATTCTACACGAACGGCACTGAACTGGTGTAACAAATGAAAAAGACAGATTAAAATTATACTATATTATACGAATAGGTTCACGGCACACCCGTAAATCTGTTTCTTTTTTACACCATACCCAACGAGTGGCTAAATGTTGTGTAATCTATATTTTCATCTGCCTATGGTCACCGATTTGAAGAAACACAAGAATCTCTCCCTTTTTTATTTTCGTTGCATGAATTTTCCCTTTTTTATTATTGTATACAATACAAATCAATTCCTTACTTTATTCTTGACAAGTGACGAATAAGTTGCATATAAGATTTATTATTGTTGCTATTCTGTTACTCAATTGTATTCGTATTTATTATGTAAATGAATATCAATGCACTACGATATATATTTATTTTGAAAAGGTACAAGTAGAATCGCACTTCTGAGGTAATTTTGTGTACTAACAGAAATAAAAAGCAGAGAAGACAGCTATCCCTAACTATCTTCTCTCTTTCTTTTAAAACATCAACTTCATAACCATCTTCTCCGGTTGTGCTGTAATCTTAACTCTCTTTACCTGATTCGCCCCAAGCATTACAGCCGAATTTTTATAACACCCTATAAATTCTCTTTTCGGCATGAAAAAAGGATAACCATATGGAAGTCCTCCCCAGTAATCCGGTATCCTGAAACCATTAAAACTATGCCCAGTAATAATGTTGGCATCAATATTATAAATCATCTTCGGATCATAATTCAGCCAGTCTATTTCACCCTCCCTGTACTTACGGAGAAATGTCAGTTCCAATGTTTTCCCTAATACTTCTCTCAATAGGAATCTGACTCCACCAGCATTAAAGACCTTATCCAGATCCGCCTGAACAGCATTTTCGACCTCATTGACTCCCAATGTACTCAAATCATACACCTTGCCCATTGTAAATATTTTCTTTTTCATATTACTCTAGTTTTCTTTCTATTATTATTGATATTTCTCCTTGTCCGTCAGTTTTGAAACTTAGTTTCTCGTAATTAACAAGTTGGCATAACCGATCCTCATATGTATCTGTCAGCCATTCCAGGCTAACCAATGAATGCCCATCTTCATCTTCATATAATTCCCCGTCTTCATCCGCTATATCTGTCATATCAGAGGTAGTCAGACTGAATATATGAGCAGCCAATTCTATATGTACATAATTAGCATCATCAGTCCCATATAACTTAGGGGGATATTTTATCTGGATGAATACCGCATTCTCAAAACAACTGATTCTGTGTCTTACCGGAATATCAGAGAGCCCGTCCATTAGAAGCTCGACTATGGGGTAATCTACTTCCCGTATATCTCCCGTATAATAACGCTTCATCATTTCCACTCTAAAATTGGCTATCAAAGACAAGTCCTGTATTGGCATCTTTGCTAGTCGGGGGTATAAGATACCGTTCTCATCAATATAGCTTTCGGGATCAGTACATTTCAATTCTTCATCTCTTGTTGTTGAAAATCTTTTTACTTTCATACTACTTAGTTTTTTGTGATTTAATGATTAAGGTTGTGTTATGATTCTCTTTCAGATATTCCTGTAGTTTTTCATATCTGTCTGCTCTACATCTTCTACGTGGACATAGAGTAAACATATCTTTAAGGTTTATTTTCAGTATTAGGCTATCGTCCCTACTATCCTTTTTATCCAATAAAGAAGCCAGTTGCGGAAAATATTCTCCCAAAGCCTTTATGTCATCGGAAAATTTATTCGTTTGCTCTTTCGAATCGGAGTATGATTCTACTGGAGTTTTTGGTATGTCGCTACAATCCTTGTTAAGCGAATACCATAATTGGGATGTGTCTGTCATAAATTTAAGTATTTAATTCATAGTTAGGGATTTCAAGGCTCCGTAGTGGAGTTTCGGCATTTTTTAGTAGGGAGAAATAAAAAACGAGATACCAAATTAATGATACCTCGTTTTCCTCATTTCATTAAAAAACTAATTAGAAGGGGATTGTAATATTTGAATATCAACACTTTTATTAGCATAATGGATATATAGATGCCCCGTTCTTGTAAGCCCTTTTTTATCTGCTTCTACTTTAACTACTACAGTCCTGTCTCCAAAGCCACTGATTGGTTCTATAGTAAACCACGAATCACTAGTCGTAATATTCCAATCCGTATTAGATAATATATTAAATGTTTTTCCACCTCCTGATGGGGTGTAAGTTTTCAGTACATTTGTGCCATTTGTTGTTAAATGGATATCAGAATTTAAATTAAAGCTCAATACTTCTCCATAACTTGTACCTTTTGAATTAGTGGCATATGCTTTATAATAATATGTTGTGCCCTCTTTAAGGTTGGTCAATACTAATTTCAAAGTCGATGAATTATTGTCGCCTAAAGTTTTTTTTATTTCAGGATTTATGTTTATTCCATAATAAAAGCCGCATTCTATTATTTTATCACCTCCATTATCTATTATAGTACCGTTTAAGGTTGCGATATCTTTGTCAATGTTTGTAGCCGTTTCCGTTTTAACTGTTGGCTTTTCAATATATGGCATTGTAATATTTCTCTGTTCACTGTATACAGTACCCTTGTCATTAACAGCATAAGCACGTACATAATATGTTTTACCTACATCCAATCCACTAATATTACTCGTAAACTCTCTTATCTCTGTTGAGTTCCCGAAATTATTCTTATTATCATTTTCAATGGTTGGAGCATCATGTTCAGACCAACAATGTCCATATGATGAAATTTCATGTCCTCCGGTTGATAGAATTGTCCCTTTAATGGAGAAAGAAGTTTCAGTAATATCACTAAATGAGCTACCAATTCCAACTTTAGCCACAGTTCTTTCTATCTGCTTAACAATAACCGGAATCTCTTTTCTTCCATCTTTGGTGTTTATAATCAATTTTTCATTGTAATCATTTGTAGCTAACCCGTCTCTATTTACAAGAACCTTTATCTTATCGGTGTTTGTATCAACAGTTCCTTCATTAGAACTCAATATAATCCAATTAACAGATGGTTGAATAGAATAAGCTATACTTCCTATTTCGGTTTCATTAGAAATGAAAAGTTCTTTACTCGTTTCTATTTCCCCAAAATCAAGAGTTGAAGGTGTAACCTTTAAAACAGCTCCTTTAATAGACATATTTACTTTTATTGTGGCAGTTCCCCCATTTGATGTGATATTGATACTACCATTATGATCTCCTTTAGGTAATCCTGTTCTATCTACGGAAATTAATACAGAAGTGATATCTTTTGTTGTAGCTCCGGCAGTCAGATTGATTTTAATCCATTTTGTACCTGTCGATATTTCCCATTTTAAAGTACTTTTTCCATCATTTCTTATTTCAATAGGAAGTTCTGTCTCACTATCACTAAAATCAAGATTTATCTTATTGACTGATAATTTGGGCATCTGCTTTGTTAGTTGCATATCAGCCTTATTGGGTTGACCTGCTACAATTGTAACTTCTTTCTTGGCTGGTTCATAATCATTCTTAGATACATCTATGGAAAATACTCCGGCAGCTAAGTTATCAAAAGAAAAAGAACCGTCATCTCCTGTTGTAATGGATTTGCCTGTTGGCGATATCACGACCAAGCACCCTTTTTAGAGGTTCCCGTTCTCAGAATCCTTAATAGTACCATGTAAACTTCCTGTTGTAGCCTCTTCATCAGCCACACAAGAGGTAAGGCACGAAATTGAAAGCAATAGATATATAAAACAGTTTCTTATCATATCATTCTAAAATTTAAGTGCAAGTGAAATTCCATAATTAGTTTTTTCATCTATGAATGGAGAGAATGCAATAGAACGCTGATTGCTGTATCGTTTAGTACCTTTGGAGGCTAGCACATCTATAATATTATAAATGTAAATAGCTGATGCGGCAACGATAAAGCCGTTTCTCATATTTCCCCATGTGTTACTTTTATTTTGATACGATTGTCTCAGCTTGCTATCCTGCTCCTTCTTGGTCTTATTTTGATAGCTCTTATGCAAGTTCTGTGATATAACAATTCCACTGATTGATGCAATTTCTGTTCCTAAAATTGCTATTCCTTTCGCTTTCTGTCGCTTGTGCATTTGTCCCCACCCGGGTACAATAACAGAACGAAGTAATGCGGATGCTCCATACTTAGTTGTATATGTGACTGTCTCAAATCTTACAAATTTTGGATCATTAGCTACCTCATATAATATATAACAGACATAGTTACCATTTAATAACTCCCAATATTCGTCCGCTACCTGAAAAGATATTTTTTGCTGATCGTATTCTATATTATATGAATAGTCTCTTAAAGTCGTTTCATTATATTCTTTGTTAGAATCGCTTGAAAGAATCTGTTCAAGCTCATTGCCTGATACGGTGAATCCTTTTGCTTTCATCAAATCCCCCAATAGAGCCAATGTTGCATTTTGCCTTGCTTCCGACAATGTTTTTCCTTCGCCGTACATTTGTTTGAACCAGTAGCTGTGATTAGTTTGTATAGGTAGATCACCTCTCATCCATGGTGGACGTTGGCTTTCTGATTTTTGCTGGGCTTGAATCTGTATATAGAAACATAATCCTAATATTAAAATAAGATATTTCATACCTTTACTGATTTAGATTTTCTACTCCTTCATTTACAAATTTAGAAATCTCATTGGCATACTTTTGAGCTAACTGACTCTCTTCTAAAGCACGTTGCATCGCTTTTTTCCTCGCTAGTAAAGCCTTATCCTCGTTTACTAAGAATACTATTTGGTATTCATTAATATCACCTTTTTTTCTTTTGATGCTATAACTTTCTTTGAGTACTCCATTTTTTATTTCACTTCCGATTACTCGCTCATAAGCTGCATAAAACTTATCAAACTCTGCTGTATCATCTTTATCTGACGAATTTAGATTTACATCAGAAGCTGTCCTACCTTTTACGTATGATGCAGCGAGGCTGGCATAAGTTGTAATAGCATTATTATAAGCGACTTGACGACATACATTCACAGAACGACAATTGGATGTTGTACCTACAATCTCTTGATTATTTTCGTCTTTCAGTTTTTCATAATGTTCCAGTAGAACAACCTCTATGGTCTTAGAGCTAGAATCTAGCTTCCATCCTTCTTTTTTGTATTCCTTGATTTTAGCTTTATACATTTTAGAACGCTGTTTTTCCAACTGCTTGTTTTGACAAAAAGCCATATTAGACACTCCCATCAATATGACAAGAAATAAAAATAAATTTTTCATACTTGGATTTATTATTTGACATTTAATATGTTTATAAAACTTTAGACATTACTTTATGATCGTACCTTCAAGAATTTAAAATTTTAGTTTTTTGAACATTAAACTCTTCTTCGGTAAGTATTCCAGCATCATACAGTTTCTTTAATTCAAAAAGTTGGTCTGTTTTTGATTTTTGCGATTCTTTAGGTGCTTGATTTGTATAGTTGGGGGCGTAATTAGTTGAGGGCATATAAGAGGTTCTATAATAACCCTTATTGTATTTCATGTCAAACTCTTCTTGACTTTTACATGCAAGGGAAATACCTTCTATCGTTTCTATAATCCAAAGAATTATAGGAATAGCGAGAGTCCAGCAAAAAAGAACCCAAGGGATTAAATAGCATAATCCTTTTTTAGTATCACCAAGGTAGAAGTGGTGGATTCCTAAACCACCGAGAATAATTGCGAATAACACTGCTGTAGACTTACTTTTCATAGCTTATTCTCCTATACGCCTATAAGTCTCCGAATTCAGCCGTTTAATTGATTAAACGTTAGTATATAAGAAGGGTGAGAGACTTGTCTGCCATGTTCACGAATCTTAGGCATCGCCAAACGCCCTTTAGGAATGAACAAAGAAGAAACAAAATCCCACACCCTGTTCGATATGTAGGGGTATAACATAGGCTATACCGAGACATACAAAAACAAAGTGAGCATTAGTTGTTTCCGTCCTCCTAATATAATTTTGGCGAATTTAAGATTCGGACATCACAAAAATACCTTTCTTGTATCCAATCATTTCTCCGATTGGACGTTACAAAGATAATATTTTTATTTTTTACAACTAATGCTCTATGAGATTTTGTTTCTTCATGTATAAGAGAATAGGAGCTTTCTAGGCGTAAAGATACATGGAAAATGATTTAAAAGCATGGAAAACGTTTTCTTATTTTTTTATAAATTTATTTGATGCGGCTTTAATTACGAGAAAAAAAGACGTATCAGGATTTCATGTCCTGGTACGTCTTTATATTTGTTAACCGTGTTTTTTTTAATACTAATATCCTGGATTCTGTTCCAATACCGGATATTGATCCAATACATTTTGAGGAACGGGAAGCAGGGAATTATAAATCTTGTAGCCGCTGATCTTTCCTAATTCCTGGTCTGCAATCCCCCATCGCCTCCATGTTGAATATTCCAGTCCTTCATTACAGAGTTCTTTCAGGAACAAGTATTTAATATAACCTCTGATTTCCTCTTGAGTAGCTCCCGGAAGTGCTATTATAGGTTGTCCTTTTGCTTCTGTTATCTGGTTAAGGGCCTGTATCGCTTCTATCGTATTTCCTGTCTCATTGGCAGCTTCAGCCATCATCAGCAGTACTTCCACATAACGGACGGGATGGAAGTATTCACCTTTCCTTAAATCGGGAATTGTATCGTCGTATCCACCCCACACTACAGCTTTGTTATTGACAGTAGCGAAAACATCTTCATTCGACAAAGTATAATCTCCACGTTCAATGAGTTCTTTACATTTATAATATGCCTCCTGATATTTTTTATTGTTCAAATACACTCTTGCCACAAGAGCCCGGAGTGCTCCTGTATAATTAGAGGGAAGCTCGTTGGTTACTTTTTCCAAATAATCAAACAGGGCATTGATCTCAGCAGTACCTTCGTCATTATGAGTATTCTTAAATATATACTGTCCATAATAACCAAGAACATCAGAATAAATTAATCCCATATCAACCTTGATATTGCATAAGAGTTCATTCCATAAATCTTTATCATTCATTACTTCCCGGGCTATCTCCTGTAATTGAATTCCCAGGTCTATAGTCTTGTAGGCATTTTTCCAGTAGTTACCAGAAACTGATTCGATATTATTATATGAAAAACCGTGATAACCGTATGACAACTCCTGATTAAGTGTACGGTTCTGATAGTAGAAATTCCGTATTTGCGCCTTCCATTGCTTTTGTGCTTCACTAGCCTGTATAAGCGGACTTGCCTGCCTTTTCATAAAACACTCCCAGATCATTTCATTATTATTTCCATCATAAATCAGAATGTTTTTCCCTTCCGTCAGTTCATCCGTGTTAATTTTCCCATCCCCGTTATAGTCTATACAGGTTTGGTAACCTTCTTTTACTAATTGGTACAAAATTGTATCTGACGCATGTCTGACTAATATATCTCCGGATGTCTCTGTTATATAGTCTCCCAAGAATTCTTTGGAAGTATTGAATACTTTTATTGTGACATCAGCTAACGGTTCCCGATCATCCATATAATCATAGTTCAGCAGGTTCCACACTTTAAAGGTTGTTTCATGTAAGATTGGCTTTTCTTCATGTTCCGGAATGACTTTAGAGACAATGTAGATATAACTATCTCCCGCCGGTATCGCCTCTCCTGTTATCACCACTCCGTTAACTGATACTTCCTCACCAATTCTGGATACTAATAGTTTATCTCCGCCTATGCTGGTAAGTTCCTGACCATCGGTAAGCTCCTCTTTTTTATAGCTGCCGATAGCTACGTGGCGCTTTACAGAAGTAGTATCCAGACCCATACCTGTCCTTGTTGGTGTTTCATTTTTTACGGCAAATACCGTCAATTTTTCGGCTGTAACACCTGTCAGGTCTGTCTGTTTGAGTATTTCAAGAAAATCACTGGCTTGTGGGGCGGCTTCCTTCAAGGTTTCCACTACTTCCTTTATCACTTCCGGTGTTTCTTTAGGTGGTGCCTGTTGCTCTTGTTCGTCGTCAGAACATGCGGATATGAAACAAACTAACAATCCGCATAAAAGCATGAATAATTTATTTTTCATAAATATAAGATGTAAAATATAATATATATGCAAATATATCAATCGTCATATTATTATATAAAAAATCATTGTTAAAAAATGAAATTTGCATACGGCACATTTTTAATTTTAACAAAATAATCAATAAATACGGTTCATCTTTAATTGAAGAGAAAAAAATAGAAAGTACCTTCCGCCGTTGTGTTTTCTTTACTTCTTAATCTATATTAGTTCAAGTAATTGGAAACTTTTGGTTTCAGGTACTCTTCTTGTGTGAGTATTATTTCTTCTTTAATAAGGCTATGGGACGATTGGCAACGGATTATATTTATTCCCTCGTATTTACCTCATCCAGCAATAAGCATTCGCCTTAACCTCCACTTTTGTAAACTTCTCCAGTTCCGCCTTCAACATCTTCACTTCATTCGCAGTCGGTTCGGGAAGGGTAATATCATATCGCGAGCAACAAGATACGAAATTTTGTAATATATTGATATTATAAACTTTACAGATTGAATAAACGGCTAAATTTATATTTTAGTATCATTTTAGTGCCACTATTTAGCCTTTATGAAAGTTATAGCTCAACTTAATATTTTACTACTTTGCCGGACTACGCTATAGCGATGTCTCCGCACTGACATGGAGAAATATAAAACAGGTCAATAGCGGACTGGTCGTTTCAATCCAGACAATGCAAAAGACAAGGAAACAGGTAACGATACCTTTGAACCAATCGGCGTTGAGATGGTTGCCGGATAAAACGGCTGCAAGCCGGGGCAAAAGGTCTTTGACATGACCTTCCTTAGTGCCTGTGACAGATGTCTTAAAAAGATGGCTACTGCCGCAGAGATAGAAAAGAATGTCAGTTCCCACGCCTATAGGCATTCGATGGCTACGCTGTCGTTGGCTGCCGGAGGCGACTTATACACGGTTGACAAACTGTTCGGACATACGAGTATCAACTCCACACAAGTCTATACCGATGTGATTATGGAAACTAAGATTGAAGCGGTAAACTGAAGATCGGATTTCTTTTCAAACAGGCATCATTGATGAAAATTTGTTTTATCACAGTTTTTTCTATTGCTTATTGGGATTGACCAGTGGTAAAGAGTTGTCATTCTGCCTATACAGAATTTTATCACGAAATACTGAGAATTGCACATAGGAAAATAAAGCGCAAATAAGGATTGGAATTATACTTAGTCATTCCGGGAAATACTTATCTCGTTATTACAAAAAAGTTGCAGGTCTTTCACATAATTCGATACGGTAGTAAAAAGAACAGCTTCCATGCCGATGAGTTTTGCACCTTCGACATTGACCATCCTGTCATCGGTAAACAAACACTCCGAAAGGTTTAGGGAATATCTTTCGCATAGGTGGAGATAGATTTCCTTTTCAGGCTTTATGAAATGTTCCTCGCACGATATTACCCATCCGTCAAGCAATTGGAATATATCGTATTTCTCCATGACTTGATAGATTGTATTGCTCCAGTTTGTGAGGCCATAGAGACCGAATCCCGATTGTTTTAGTGTCTTCAGGAGTTCACGCATCCCTTCTACTTCACCGGTAATTTCATCAAGATAGTTGTCTTTAAAAAACAGAAATGCGTCAGAGTATTCCGGATTCTTACGAATTGCCATACTCAACATTTCCTCAAAAGGGATGATACCGCGGTCGCACTGGTCGATGAAATCCCTGTCGGACAAAATGTCATGAAAACGTCTCATTCTCTCGGTATCATTGCCGAAATAGCGTTCCAGCATCGGTTGTAAGTCATGGTTGACGAGAACTTTCCCGAAATCAAAGATAAGATTTTTAATCATGGCTCTGTTCTATTTTTTTTATGACACGACAGGGATTTCCTACAGCTATCGAGTTGTCTGGTATGCCTTTCACTATGACACTTCCTGCACCGATTACGGAATTCTTTCCAACAGTCACTCCCGGCAGAATGATAGAGCCGCCTCCAATCCATACGCCATCTTCAATAGTCACAGCATGAGCGATGGTATCGCAGATGGAAGCTTTGGAATCGGTTCTTTCCGGCATTCTCTCCGAAAAATATATAGAATGTGTGGCAGTATATATTTTTACATCAGGAGCTATCATTACATTATTACCGATAAATATACTATTATTGTCGAGGAACGTACAGTTCATGTTCACAATAACCTTGTTGCCAAAATGGATATTACGCCCATATTCGCAACGGAAATCAATATCGATATACACATCCTTGCCTATGCTTCCGAACATTTGCTGATAGATACGTTGTTTTGCTTCATCATCAGCGTAATCGGTCTCACGGAGTTGTCGCAGGAGTCTTTTGTTGCGTATTGTCATTTCTGTTATCTCCGGCGATGAACCATCGAAAGGTTCACCGGACATACATTTTTCAAATTCTGTTTTCATAAGCTTTGTCTTTTTAATTAAGCAACATCCTATATTGGTTCAGTGTACAGCCTACCTCTTTTTCAAACAATCGGGTGAAATGTTGCGGGTACTGGAAACCGAAATTATAGGCAATTTCATTAACAGTGTAATCCGTAGATACAAGTTCGGTCTTGGCTATTCCAATCGCCTTGTCATGAATGAAGTGTAAGGCAGTTGATTTCAACAAATCGCTGAAATAGTTGGGTGAAAGACAGAGCTTGTCCGCGCAATACCGTACGGTTGGCAAACCTATACGTTTGGCAGTTTTATTTTGGAAATAGTCATCAAGTAACCATTCAAACCCTACGAGAATATCGCGGTTCTGGTTATCGCGTGTGATAAACTGTCGGTCATAAAAGCGTGTACGATAATCAAGAAATGTTTTGATGCTGTCTGTTATGAGGTTCTTGTTGTGACGGTCTATCGGATGGTTCAATTCATATTGAATCTTACGGAAACAGTTCATGATAATCTGACGTTCTTCTGTGCTAAGATGCAATGCTTCGTTAGTTTCGTAAGAAAAAAAAGAATATTCGCGTATCATCCGTCCAAGAGGGGTATTCCGCAACAGGTCGGGATTGAACATCAGCAGGAAGCCGTCAGGTTGGAACTCCATATTATCATCCTCCGTTCCGAACACCTGTCCGGGAGCAATGAATATCAGCGTGCCGTTCTGATAATCATAATAACGGTGGCCATACCGCAGTTCCCCACATTTCTGGTCTTTCAGAAACACTGCATAGAAACCATATATTTTTCGCGCATGGGCGTAGCGGCTTCACGTCGGAGAAGTCGATGAATCCCACCAAAGGATTTTGTGTCTCCACACCCGCCCATTCATTGTACAGGTTTATGTTATCTGCTTTGAATAATTCGCTCATACATTGTTATATATAAATCTTTTGCAAAGGTATTTCTTTTCGTTGAGAAAAAAGAATAATCGGTGAAATTGGTAGAGCAATCGGAGCTTTAGTCACCAAGACTTGGTAAGAACTGCCGTAACTTTGTACCGTGAACAAAAGAAATCAGTAACATTAAAGATTAAGAACAATGAGAGAAGTATCAATTTTTGCGATGGCGATGTGCATGGTGATGTCGCTGCCAGCTTTCTCGCCATTGTCCACCCTGTTTGCCACGATGTGCAGATGCTGGTGTTCCCTGTCGGTATGGCGGCACATGATATATTGGGTGTTCGTTATATCCATGCGCCACATATACTCATGGGCGATTTCGATCATCAAGGCATCCGTCAGCTTGGCCGTGTCCTTGTGGGCGAAATCCAGCGAGATGTGGTACACCGGATTTTTCAGCTTGCATTCCGGTTTGTTATCCGCCTGCCCCTGCATACTTCTTGCGATGGCGGCGTTGTCGTCCAGCCTCACGTCCTTGCTGTCGATGAGCTGTGCCTTCTTCGGGTTGTTCACGTAGTTCATCACCTTGGCGAAGTTCGCCCGTTTCTTCAAGTCACCCATTCATCCGTACTGCTGCCTACAAAGATAAAGTTGCCTTCACCCAGGTTCACTTTCAATTCCTTCAGCTCCAGACGCAAGGGAGGCAGGAGAAGTTTACGTCTCATAAAACAATACGCACAGGAATGTTCACATTCGCCTTTCAACGGGTTATATGTATGTGAAACGAAAGCATACATGTTCCCGGTACTTTTATTCAGTGCCATAATTCTTTTTTTTAAGTTAGTTAAATTTTTTCATTTTCTATTTCTGTACCGCATACGTTCACACCCGAATATATTATGGGTGTAAGCGTACCCGATTATTTCCGTTATATCAAAACCGGGAATAAGTTCCTCTATGAATGCCTTTGCCTTACCCGGCTCAACCCCGGCCTTGCATAAGATACCCGCATAAGCCATGGCCGTATTATTCCTGCCGTTACTCAGCGAGTTCCCGTTCCATGCTTTTCTCAATATCCGGATAATGCTGTCATCGGATATCACCTGCCTGTTCAATCGGTTCAGGAAACCTTCCACCCAGGATTCATCCCGTACCAGAACTGGTTCTCCTTGCACATCCCTGATAACTGTTTCTGTCATCGTATTGGGTATGACAGGTTCCGGTGTTCCTGGTACAAAGTGAAAGGGAACAGGATTTGGATTTTTCCATAAGTCCGGATCATAGGAGAGATAATTCCCTCTGGCCAGGTCGGTGGTGCTCTTGTCTATCCAGGGACAATCAAACAGCTTTACTAATTGCCCGTACAGGTCATAGTGATAAAGCGGTTCACAGTTATCATGCAGGATGATCGCTTTATACCCTGTTCCACCTGGAGTGACAAAACAGGCATAGACACATGGAAATCCCTGCAACCACCCGGCAAATGCCGGCATATCCTTTGGTTCAATATGGTCAAAATCAAGGGCTGTATAGGAAGAATAGACTGTGCACTCATTCTTATGTCTGGACCTGAAGGTTCCATTCCATGTAACTACGGGGAGAAGGGCTTTCTTCTTATTTTTCTCATCTTTACTTCCGGTACTCCTGACGGCTTCTACTTTAGGTTTCAGATGATAGTAGGTGTCATCCCGGATAATTTCCAGTAGCTTGTCTACGTCATATTCCTGCGGTTGGTTTACATCGGTGATTCTAGGAAACAGGGAGACTTTTTCCCGTGCATGTGAGATAATTCTGAATATTGCTGTTTTTTTACCGTTTATCCTAATAGTCTTCTCTTCACAAGTCAGGTAACCGGTAATATCGGATGCGCTCGGTTTACCCTGTATTCCCAGGTCATGATAGATTCCCCGAAGGATTTCCTTTACTTCCGATCTTGTATATTCACCGCCTACTTTCAGTACATTCATCAGTCGACCGGCGATTTCATTCCTGGGTAATAACTTCATGGGAACCGGGGCAAGAGCTTGTTTTATATAGTCCTCCCGCCAGTATGAGCTCTCAAAGCCCTCCCTTCCCAGAGCATCATAGTAATCCTTGTATTTCCTTTCGATAAAGTTGCATTCCTCCAGGAGCAGTGGGGCATTTTCATGCAGGTCACAATACATCCTGGCCTTTCTGTCGAACCGGTTGTCCGTGTTCCATTCGGTGAAGAGACTTTGTATCTCCGGATTATTGCTGTCGGCAGCCTTTGTCACGTTCACCCCGGCCTTCAATGCACGGTACATGGAGAAGTCGTTATTATAGATTCGGTCGGATACTTCCCAGGCCCTCCTGTCTGCTATCTCCAGAATTTCATTCTTAACGACATGCACATGATTATCCGCATCTCTGACTATACAGCAATAATGCTTCTTGTGACCTTCCGTTCTTATGTTATCCTCCATCAGCCGCAATTGTTCGTCTTTGTTGGGTACGGCATTGTAGTTTTCTATCTGACGCAGAGTTCCCTCATTCTTCTCCTGGACGGAATTCTCCAGTTCATCCCTTGTCGCTTTGGCTTCTTTGGTGTTGAAATAAAGAGTTGCTGAATTCCGGAAAGGATTCTCCTCAAGTCTCTGGCGGCCTACTATTTGCTGGAGGTCCACCGAAACATCCACTGCCATGCAACTGACTTGCGGATTGGCAAAAATGTATGAATAGGCGTTGGTCGAATAGAAATCGGCACCTATATATACAGTTGAGGTACAGAAAGTGAACATTTTATGTGATTCTCCTCTTTGTGGGATATCACCGATTTTGAATTTCATGCCCGTTTCTCTGGAAAGATTATCCAGTTTCCGAAGATTCTCAGTCTTGGCTGAACAGATAATGGCAGTTTCTTCCGGTGTAAGCCCGTTTTTTTTGATAATCTTCTTGATTTCAGAAACGCTGTTGATATAAAACACGGCCTCCCTGGCGGTAAAACCTTCTCCATTCACAACGGTTGACTTGCCGTTGCCTTCCCGGTATTTCCCGATCAGGTCAGAAGACAGTTCCAGGACGGGTTTCTTAGATTTCACAACTTCGACATTGGGAGTTTGTGTCATCTCCTCCGGCCAGAGAAGTTCATAAATGATCATATTCCTAAATTGTTCCGTCATATCCAAATAGGATTCCAGATAGGGCGTAGCCGACAAATAGATGACAGTGGAGAATTTCCGGAGTACCTGGCATAGCTCATATTCCGTAGTGGCCTTGTACTGGCAATCGTAAAATATCGCCTGAAACTCGTCTGTCACTACCAGCCATTCAGATATCTCCTCCCCTGAACTGATCAGGACTTCCATGATTTTCCTAAGTGAATCGTAGGTAGTCAGTATCTTGTTCCCTCCGGATCTGATATATCCGGTCAGGTTTTCATTGAAAACAAGCGTGTCAGTCGGGGAAATAAGTCTGCTTTCAAAATACCTCTTCTTATCCCCTTGGTAACGGTACAAGTGCAGGTTGTCGGAAAGATGCTGGGAATACTTGTTATAGAGCAGATGCTTTCTGGGACTGGCTAATATGACTTTCCTGCCTGATCTGAGATAGGCTTCAGTAGCTCCGCATCCGCATATACGTTTGTTTAGAATGTAATGTTGTCCTTCCGGTAGCAGGGTATTCCATAAGTCGTGCCAGTCTGAAAGGTATCTGATCCCCTCAGGGACATTTAATGTAATTTTATGCATGTTTTTGTTTTAAGATTAATAGGGTAAGTCGGAGACAGAGGGTATACGATAGTAGAGAGTATGTAATACATAACCGAAGGGTGGAATATTTTATTCTTCAAAACACACTCTTCTTTATACATTTTACCTCTATTTGCAAACTTTTTTATTCCACCTTTATCTCCCTTCGGGGAGTTATGTATGTCACTTCACTACGTTCCTTTACTCTTTGCCTCCAGCTAACCCCGGTTATACAAAATTTATGGTTCATCTGTATTTTTATCGAAATCCCCCTTAGTCTTTTGTGAGTGGATATTCAGGGTTACTCCGAAAGTACGTAGCAGGAAATTCTTTAGCCCTTGGTATGCTTCAATCTTTGGATAATCCCTCTCACATATGCCTCGGAATTCTTTGAGAGACACATTAATGACCAGCCCTTCATGCAGATCGTATCTCTCCTGTAATCTCTTGATATCTTCCCGATATCTTCTGGGTATTCTCTGTGGAACTGTTTTTTCGTTAACATCAGGACAATCCCTTACCTGGCGGTCCAGTATAGAACTATCGTTCTTACCTGACAATATTATATTTGCTTTCATACATATATCAAGCTTTCGAGGGATTTGAACGGCGAAACAGACTTTTTTTAGAAGAAAGGAGGGTAAAAGAGTAAACAGCCTGACTTATTCTTGGGAGAGATATCAAAATCTCTTTTTATCCGGTTGTCCCGGGAAGGTGTCCCAGAGAATATGTACATTTTGGAGCCTTACCCATGTGATGTAAATAATATGAAATGGATGATCGTATGTAATATGTTGATAATATTTAAAATTTCACAAATACTTGCTATTTCATGTCTGTAATTATGCTTGTTTGCGAATGATAAAAAACATAATTTTGGAGGGTATTTTATATAAATTTCATGCCTAAAATGCTGAAAAATGTGATATCCGGGACAGTGGGATCGTCAGTTCCGGGACAAAGGGACAGTGGATAACTCAAGGGGGCTTAAGAAGCTTCAGATAAACAAAAAGACTGAAACTCATTATTGAATTCCAGTCTTCATTGTATGATTACGTAAAAGTCTTACAGGATATGGTCTTTTTATCAGGCTGCGTTGTCGGGGAATTGTGCATCCTTAATAGCATCCGCGCTGGATTCTTCACTGTCCTTATGCTTTTGAACCACACGGTCAACAGCAGATTTTGACAGTTTCATATGATCTGCTATTTTCCTGACGGAGTATCCTTTTCCACGCAGGGTGAGAATCTCCTGTTCCACCTCTGGTGTAAGCTTGCTTTTACCCTGTGCCAGCAGGTCTTCTTCCTCACATTCCCGAATGAATTCCAAATGGAGATAGCAGTCGCTGCGAATCTCAAAATGCCGTACTTTGTCAGGAATGGCATTGCTGCGTGACTTGAGAACTTTGACATACACCTCAGTAGCATTACATTTGGCTATTGCAAGCACATTATCCGCCAAGTCAGTCAGTTTGGCGGAACCGGCCAGGTCCTGCATCTCAATAGGTTTGGATTTGTCCCGCTTTCTTGTATGCATCAGCGTTATCACTGTTACGTTATAGTGTCCACAGATTAATTTCAGCCTTTTCATCAGATCCTTTGCAACTCTGGCCGTGACACTTCCTGTTGCCGCCACTGTGATACTGTCCAATATGAACAGCACCTTTTTTTTATTCCATGTTTTTGCAATGGTTTCTATTTCGGAAAGAATCCTTTCAAGGTCCCAGGCAGTAGCGTCGATGTATTTCATGCGGTCACTGATCGTTATGCCTCCGAAACGCTGCCCCAACTGGGTATCGCTAAGTTCCGTGTCAATGTACACTACTTCGTCCACCACGGGCTCGGCAGGAGCTGGAAAACCGAGGGTATTCTTACCTGAAGCCGCATCCAAACCCATCTGGTAGGTAACTGAGGATTTACCGGCATTCGTATCACCGGCAATCACCGTAACCTCCCCTTCCACGACCCAGGTACCATACAGGTTGTTTACTTTCCCTTTCTTGGCCCCTTCTTCCACAACCTTGCTAAGGGGAATGACATGGGAGAGGGCTTCAGCTCCGGTGTCTGCTGTTGTCGTTTTCTTTGTCGTACTACGTTCTTTCTTCATTTCTTTATCCTTTTTCTGTTGCATATTCATTTTTTCCAGTTCTTCATCAGTATTCTCCAGGGTTGTTTTTATAACTTGGGGATACTGGCGATAGGAAACGCCTTTCACCAGGTACCCATGTTGTGCTTTGCTTTTTACCACTCCGTCCACATTGTTTCCGAGCTGCTTTACATATATGGCGGGAGGTATCGGTGCGGATTCGGCCTGTTCTATGATAGACTGTATCCATTCCGTCCTTACCATGCGCGCATTATCCATGGGACGGGTTGCTTCACCTTCGATGAGTACCCAGACAAACCTGTCGAAATTAATATTCTTCATCCCACCCAAAAGCGGGGCAAAAGAAACCACCAGGTTGTCTGAAGCGATCTTGCGGAGTGTGTCCATGCGTGACAGGTACGCTTCTGACTCCACACTCACTCCCAGGAGGCAATTGGAAGGGACTGGAATATTCTCGAACAACCGCACAAGGGTTTCCGGACGTTTGGTCAGGATAAGAAATACCTTTGTCTCATCCGCCTGGATGACTTCGACGACTGCCCTGCGCTGTTCATCCGTAATATCGGCATGTCCAAAATCCCCGAGCGGACTGACAAATACAATGCCTTTCCTGGTATCATGAAGGGGAGTATACAGTAATCCTTCATTAAAACCAGGTTTGAAACCATCCTTGAAACGCCTGGTATCCGAACGTTTGGACTGGTTCTCGGCTATGACTTCCGCATAACAGTGTCTGCACCCGGGCGACAGTTTGAGGCAGCCTTGTGTCACGCTCCAGTTGTAAGTGGCATAATCAATATCCGTATAGGGAAGCCGGCGTAGCGAGAGTATGTCCTTATGCTCTCTGCGAAGAAGCTCTTCAACTGTCGGGAAGCGGTATTCTTCCTCCCCCTTTTCCACATGGCTATTTCCGGGAGTCAGAACCTGTGTTTCAGCCGTCTGTCCGTTTTTATCATTGCCGTTTTTATCCGGCTGCATGTCTTCCGTTCTCATTTCTGTTTTTTCTATATTGTTATCTACCTGATTCATCACTCTCGTGGAATCGTTAACATTCTCGTTGATAGCACTGTTTATAGTCCCGCCATCCAAAGACTTCAAATTATTTGTTTTCATATGTAATTTCTCCTTATATTTGTAAATATTTTTACAAATATAAGGCATTTTTTTTACATTTAGGTAGACGGGAATAGAAGGAGGGGAGGTCAAAATAAAGAATAAAAAATATCGTTATAACACACTATACTACAGGATATTATAACGACATAAACAGAGTAGGCGGGAATAGGCGGAAAAAGAGGCGGACGGCTTCTCTATAATTTTAAAACTGACCGTAGTTGTGAAAGGAAATCCTGGAGAGATTGGCTGCCCTTGCTAACCTTGCTGGCTTTGTCTTCCAGAGAGACGTTTTTGCCGTCCTTTCCGATAAAAAGTGATTCATAGTATCGTCTGTGCTCCTGGTCCAGCAATTTTTTCTTTGTTTTTTCACCAAGCACGAAAAATAGAGTACGGAGCGTTATGTTGGAAGTCATCTGGCTTTTCTCTGTCGTCTTTATCCAACGGATAGGATTGGCATTACGTTTGAATACGCTGTTATTGAACAGCAGCTTGAAGTCTCTTTCCGTATCGTCATCCTTTTGCAGGCACTTTTCATCTACCAGAAAAGCATATAGATCCTCCACCAGCGACTGTTCCAGAATAATGTTGTATGAATTCTCCGGTATGAAGCAGAAGTCAAGTTTTAATCCCAGACGGCTTTCTGAAAGAAGGTAATTCAGCTTTTCATTCAATTTTTGCAGATAGGTGTGGTAGAATTGTTTATGCGGATGTGAACCGAACCTTTTATAATGCCTCAGATAAGGGGTATCCAGATGTATCGGTCGGTCATGGGTATCATAGTCCTTCAGAGCGGTTGAAAATAGTTCAAAACTTTCAAGGATGGAATCCTGGAAGGGACGGGGCATTGCCCTGTCGAAATAATACTCGGGAGTAACTGTTCTGTAGCATTCGTGAAGACTGTAAAGGCAATGTAGAAGACCGGACAAGACATTCCTGTCGTCTCCGGCATAGTCTATGAGAAGCTTAAAATGCCTTTCAAAAGAAAGGTGCAACGGCACGTTCACGGATTCCGTCTGTACAGCCGTTCTGAAATAAAAGCATAATTCATCAATGGATATGACAGCCGAGGTTGTTATGAGTTGCTTCATCATTTCCATCTGTTCCGATAACTTTATTTCCATATTTTCCAGAGTTCTGGCCTGGCGTTTTTCTTCCCGGATTTTCGTTGCGTCATTTTTATTAGGGTCCATGATATAGGGATTTATTTACCGCAAAGATAATGAAATAGATGATACATGGCATATCCTAAAAACGGAAAGGCCTCCGATGAAGAAAAAAAGTAAGAGAAACTATTCTGCATAGTCTCCCTTATTTTAATCAAGTAATTCCGATTGATTTATGTTTTCTGTGGCAATTCAAGTCCTGCCCTGACGATCAGCCTTTTTACCTGGGTTATCCGGAATTTGCAACCTTTGGAGGTAACAAAGCCTTGCCGGTTTAAAATTCCGGTCATTTCGGACAAGGACTTCCCCTGCATGAGCAATGAATGCAACATGGCAATGGCTCTCATATTATTCGGGTTATTGTCCGCCTTAGTCTTGTTGGTCTTTACACTTTCCCCGATAGCCCGTTCAAGGTTATTCGTCAGGTTCTCGGATTTACCAAGCCGGCATCCTCTCGCTTTCTTGGCCTGTAGCGATTGCCTGGTTCTCTGACTGATCAGTCCGGCTTCATACTCTGCTATACTGCTGATGATATGCAGTACGAGTTTATTTGCTTCCGGAAAATCACAAAATACAATCTCCACATCACTTTCCAGCAATTTACTGGTGAAAGCTACATTCCGGCTTAATCGGTCCAGTTTGGCTACAATTAAGGTAGATCCTGTTTTTCTGCATTCTCCCAAAGCCTCTATAAGTTTGGGTCTGTTGGATTTACGTCCACTCTCTGTTTCAATATACTCAGCAATCGGCTTTTTATCCTTCAAGTGATTCTGTATAATTTCTCTTTGAGCCTCCACTCCCAATCCGGAGATTTCCTGTTTTATCGTGGACTGTCGGAGGTAGGCAATATAAGTTTTTGCTTTCATTTTTACATATTTTAATAGTCGGTTACAAATACCAAACGAACGTTCAATATCTGTCACCTGAAGTTTATGAAAAAGAAATCCTGTGAGATTTTGAGGTTTCATAGATTCCAACTTCTCATAGGATTCCTATTATTTCAGATTCGGTTATTTTTGAAAAATACTATTCTCTTATAGTTCCATACTCTTCAGAAATCCTTTTTTCATAATTATCCGTTTTCTCCACATTCTCGTCTATCACAGAAACGAGCATATCAAAGTAAACGTCTTCTATTACATTCTTTTCTCCTTCAGAATCAGGAATAAGATGTACTTCAAAGAGATCCTTTCCTTCATCGAGAACGATTTGTACCATTCCCGTATGCTTGAATCCCTGCACATGAAATTCCAGTCCGCCTTTGACCGGCTTTATCGTATCCATATCTACTCCCCATGACATTACTATAACGGGTTGTGTCTTTAGGATTGACCATATATATCCTGCTAGTTTCAGATCACAATTTTTGTTCTCCATATTCGATTGTATTTAAGTTATAGTATTCAGTGTAAATTCTCCGGTAATCCTCCATATCCAGTTCAGGGAAAACGGAGTGGTATATATAATAGAGGTCTTCTGCGCTCCATAATTCCCCCTGATCGAGCAGGGCAAATATTTCATCCGTCGCTTCATCGAATTCATCATAACTCCTCCATCGCCTTGCTGGTATCTTAGGTTGGTGAGGATAAGGTTCAGTACAATTCTCAATGATATGCTCTACCAGTGACAGACAGTTTATGAGGTCTTTCTTTATTGTAAACTCATGGTCCGTATGTGGTTCGTAATATCCACAGCTAAGATTGACGCAACTGACCAGAAGCCCTCGTTCCTTTAGTTCCTGCACATCCGTCATCATTCCATGTGTTTCCCTGTATCCGAACTTTTTATATCCGGCAGCTTGAAGGAATCCGGGAGAACATAGTGAGGTCCAGCCGATTTCTGTAACAATGTCCTGATAACCCCGTCTGTCAGGCTGTATAACAAAGCGGCAGTCATTGAAAAAATCCATCACCGCTTTTCCAGAACCTACACATCCCACCTCTTCACTGACAAAGAACGCCAGTTTTAGAGTGTCATACTTTTTCAGACATTTGAGTGCTATCCATATTCCATTTTTGTCATCGGCTCCGAGTCCTTCCTGTCTTTTATTCCGGGAGCTGTAACCGAATATGATTTCTCCCGTTTCGACAGTCGTGAAATCTTTTGAATGTAACCTCTGTACCTGGTCAAGATGTGCTACGATACAGGGATATGATTCCGCTTCCCCTTTTGTTATATACAAGTTCCCGGCTGCGTCCATTTCAACTTTGGTACCAGTAATTCTCTTGGTATAATTCCATATAAACTTGATCATCGCCCGTTCTTTTCCGCTTGGGCTATAAACCTTGTATAATTTCTTAAGCAATTCCATCATTCTTATTTTTTGTGGGTTAAACATTTATTTCATTCATCTCGTATGCATATGGCAGTCCTGTTTCCTCATCTATCCTGTCATAAAGCATGTCATTCAATTTATGAAGTTCTCCCGCTTCCAGCAGTCTTTGTGCCGACTCTACGGATATTATCTTTCTTTCATATTCACAGAGGATATTGTTCCATACCCGGTATATGGTTATGTCTTCTGCATACTCATAGTAATCCTCATCATAATCGGAATAATGCCAGTTTTCCTTTTTGTATGTCTGTTCCGCTTTCTTCCGGCATTCTTCACAGCAATAGTACTCTTCCGTTATGTTCGAATAGAAATTATCCTCTTCCAGAAAATGCCCGCTACATTCCGGACATTCCGTAACATCCGACTCATGATGGTATTCCTCGAGATTTTCTATCCATATGAATTCGTCCAGATTCTCCACGTCACAGTAATACTCGTGTCCGTGATAATATACGAGGCTGGTTTCATTGCAATGGTATTCGTGGAAATCATCGTATTCCTCCTCACCATTCAGAGAACCGTCAGTAATATCAAGTGCGATGTCACCACTTCCGTAATTATCTGCTGTCCTCTCGGATTGATTGTACCACTTGAATGAATCCTGGTAGCTTAGCGTGTCATCCCAGTCCAGGTCACATTCTATCCTGAATTTCCTGTCTGACAATGAATTCTCTTCCAGGTCAACAAAAGCCCTTGCATCACCACATCCGGCACCGACTTTCTTATAACCGTCAATGTGTCCTCCCTTTATCAGAACATCTATTAAAGCACGTTTGAGGGTGTTGTTCTCATCGGTAGCGTATTGTCTTTCCGCCAGTCTCCATATCTTTCCGTCCTGGTCTGTAACCTTGTTGTAGATGACACACCTTGCTGTCACCTTTCCTTCTTCATTAATCAGGTATGCCGCGCTTGCATCGACTGAATTCGTATAGAAATAATGCAGTTTCCTGTCTACCATGCAGGAATGAAAATCTCCCATACAAGAGGAGGATGAGTATATCTTCTCGAAATTCTTGTCTATGCATAACCTGTTTTTAGGGAGCCGCCCCGTTGTATAAGTCTGCCAGTCCGCCGAGAATTCCTCACATAGGTAAGTCACTACCTGTTCCGGAAGGGTTTTACCAAATTCTGTTTCCAGTATGAGCGAGCGGTAGAGTTTCCCCGCTTTCATTTTAAACACCTTTTCTCCGTTCTCATGGTTAATGTAGCGGATTGACCTGGTATCCCCGTCCTCACATAGCCCTTTCAGTTCGTCCGTTTCAAAGTTCCTGGAGTAAAAGAGTTCTCCGTCCAGCTCCAGAACATAACGTAATGACATATCTGAGTGTCCGCTTATAATTATTGTCCGGGTAATGGTTTTCTTCAGTTCCGCCATTGAGGAAATATGAAGCAGCGTATAGTTGTTTGTCTCTATTGCTTCATGTAGTAATCTCTTGTTCCTGATATATGCCAGCAGTATCTTGTTTTTTCTGCTGCATACCCCGTTTCCATGCTTGATAATCCCAAACATGTCCTTGAATTCTTCATAATTTTTAAATTTGTAGTATAACATAATCTTTCTTGTTTTAAAATGTTGGTAAATAAAAAAAGGAGGACACCACGTTGATTGTGATATCCTCCTCAGATACAATTCCGGTATGTTTCAACCGTCTCTCAAATGAATGGAATATGTAGTTCTTCCAGCACTTCCATTAACTTTTTTGCACCTTTTTTAGATGCTTCATTTCTTAGGTCCGTCCTTCTTTGAGGATCTGCATACACTTTCAATATCTCTACAATAGTCCTGAATAATGTCTGTTGTAGGGTTTGGTGAAATGTTGTCGTTGCAAGTGCGAATCTTTTTTCATTCCACCCGTAATCATTCAAGGCCCTTGCCAATTCCTGTGCCGCCTTGAACTCTCTGCTGTTTTCAATTTCAAATCTTTCCATTTTTCTTTCTGATTCGTTTTTAGTTAAAATATAGTTGCATTGACCGGCCATTTTTCTACGTCAGTATCAATGAGCTGGTGTACATATTTATCTGACGGATATGCCTTTTCGACTTTTAAAGTGGCTGCAATATAATTTATTGCTTGTACCGTCAGCGAGGGCATCATTTCTATGAAGTCCTTGTACGTTTCCCCCTCTTCGGTAGTTAAGGTATATTTGATTATATCGAAGGTGTAATGTGCCATACTTTATTCCTTTCCATTTTATTCAGAACCATTCCCGTTTTACTCACCGGTGTACTCTGTCCGTTCATTTTCTTTTCTTAGCAACTGAAGTTCCACCTTCTCCGCATCAAATTCATAATTCATGCACTTTTTAAAGTTTCCTATTAAAAGAAGCAGGGGAAATAACATCCCGTGCCTGCAATTCCTTCCGTGCTCGTCTAGTGCTGATTTACAGGTGTCACAATGGTATATGTCCTGTATACATGTTACGCTCATATATTTTTCTCCTTTCTGATTTTAATTCAACAAAAGAAGGGAGAAAGACCTTGTTTGTTATTTTTAGATCTTTCTCCCTTCATAGGATTTTGATGTTTCCCTGTCTATCCCAGGAACCATCCGTAATTTTCAGTGTCTTCTCCTCTCAAGGCTTTCTGAATGCCCACTGCAAAATCTGTGGCGTTCTGATTTCTTTCGAGGAATTTGTCAATATAGGACTGTTTGGCCGCCTCGTTAAGAAGCTGCATCAAGTCCCAGCATGAAATTTTTGCTCTTCCGCGTAAGCCGAAGTTAGGGTTGTCAATATAGCCTTTAGTAGCTGCATTGATGTTTGAATCACCCAGGATAACTTTCGGCAATTCTTTCATCTGTGATACCGGTAAAACCTGGTAAAGCCGTAAACGTCCGATTATCTGGCAGAATTGTTCCTGTGAAATCATCGTTCTTCCCAGGTCTTCAAGAAGTCTCAAATTTTGTTCGGGATTGAATGTCTGAAACAGTTTTAGGGCGGCTATATAGATATCCGTATCGCCCATCACTTCCAGACGTCCTGTCAAACCGTCACATGTCAGCATAAGATTGCTGCATACCCTGACTCTCCATCCGATAAAGATTTTAAATTTTTCAGGGGATTTTTTTCCGTACAGGTTCTCTTCGTTCAGGCTTCTTACGCCGCCGATACAAAGATGTACTTCCTCACCGTTCATTTCCCGACATATGGTTCGGATATGAAAACAAAATGCCATTCTCTGATAATAGATGGTTTCGTCTTCAGGTTTGAGTTCTTCCTTCCTTTTTGTCAGTGCGGAAGGATGTCTGCCTAAAATCTTATGTGAGACTCTGATTTCCGTATTACCGAAAGTTTCTCCTGCAAAAAACATGCTTGCCGCCTCCTCAATACGGTGTATAAAAGTCTGGTGGCTGATTGTAAGCTGATTGTCTCCAAAGCTGGGTACAATACAGTTCGTTTCCAGTTCTTCAAGTGTAATGCCTGAAGTGTTTGATTCAATAAAATTGGGATGTTCCTTCTCCTGTTCCTTTTCCGATACGATTACTGCATCTTCGATAAAGGTTGGGTTGATCATATCCATTCTTGTCATCATTGTGGATGGTAATAATAAATTGGTTGTTTCCATATTTTTATAGTTTTTAATTAGTTAATAAAATCCGATAAAAGAAAAAGCCAAGAGGGTTATTTCTTTGCTTTTACAAATATTCCTCTTAGCTTCTTGATTCCCTTGAGTATGGATGTGGTTACCTCAAGGATGGTTATAATTACGTCCTGTGCCTTATCATAATCCATTCACTAGACGTTTCTATGGGTTTTCAGTTGCTACACCTGTATCAACTTTACTTGCAGCATCCTTTTTCTTCCTTTTGTTGCTGTATTTCTCTACAAGTTCCACAATAGTTGAACCTGCCACAATGATCTCAGCAATGTATGCTGCGATCCTGATTCCTTTCATTAAATGTTTCATTTTTCTTTTGTTTTTTGTTGTTGGTTAATAATATGTTCTTGTTCTCTTGTCTCTTGTTTTTATTCTTGTCATATATAAGGGTTTAAGGTGAAGAGGGAAGGAGAAGAAAGGGAAGTGAGAAGAGTGATAAGGAAAAGAAGAAGAAAAAAAATAAAGAGCCGTTATCAAGACTCTTCGTCCTGACTTGGCTCTTTGATAGGCTGTCATACTTTCATTACCCAGACTGTAGCTGTGATAATTACCGATACCGCTGCTATCCTTCGAATTGAATCTCCCAATGATCTTCTAAGTATTGGGGTCAACCCGGAAATTGTTTAATCTTGTTTGAAGCTATGTGCACCATTTAGTACCGGTGCAATCTCTGTGCTTCAATTTATTCTCATCTATAAGAATTTCGGGTGATGGGAGGGGGAGAAAATTTAAACTTTATCGCCAGTTGTTGCGTAATAGTTTTCCTATTAGCTAATGAAATGCGCTATTTCTTACATATAATATTGCAATAAGTGAGATAAACTCGCTTTTCAAGGAAGATGTCGTTAGGAAACACACCCTTATTGTTTGCTAATTGATTACAAAAGATCGATACTTTTACATTAACAGGCCCTGTAAGAATCCTTAATTCACACAGGGTCTGTTTTATGAAAGGAAGTTATTTATAGTAGTTTGTTGGAACCAAGTATAATTAATATGGTATACCCAAGTATTAGTCCAATTATTCCCATGATTATACCTACTTTTTCCATATCTTTTTGTTGAATCATTCCTGTGGCATGTGCTAGGGCATTAGGTGGTGTACTAATTGGTAATATCATTGCTAGTGACGATCCGATTGCCACTCCAATTAATAAAGTCTCTACGCCTCCTAATGATGACAGGTTTTCACGCATGCTGATTCCGGCAATAGCGAGAATAGGAACAAGTAGAGCTGCAGTAGCAGTGTGGGAAATAAAATTTGCCATAGCGTAGCAGATCAGTCCAGAACCGACAATCATTAGTACAGGAGGCCATGTACTGAATGGGATGGCTTCAATCATATGCTTAGCCAGTCCAGTCTCTTGTAAGGCTACGCCCAATGCAAAGCCACCGGCTACCATCCAAAGTACGCTCCAACTGATCTCCTCCAAATCGCGTTTGGTAATAACACCTGTTATACAAAATACAGCTACCGGAATCATCGCCACTACATTGGAGTTTACTCCTGTAAATTTATCAAACATCCACAATAAAACTGTTATAGCAAAGGTGATATAAACAATAATGGAACGCCAGTCTTTCTTTGCCTCGCCTTCGATTTGCAGCTCAATACTCTTTTGTTTGAATGGGAACAGTCGTAAGAGTATAAACCAAGCGATAAATAATACTATTATGGTATAAGGCAACATAAAACTCATCCATTCTCCAAAACCGATATTCAAGTTCAATCCTTCCGGATCATTCAAGTATTTTAAAGCAATGGCATTAGGTGGTGTACCGATAGGAGTTCCCATACCACCTATATTAGCAGCCACAGGAATGGCCATAGCTAATCCTATTTTTCCTTTTCCATCTGCCGGAAGTGCTTTTAATACGGGGGTCAGAAAAGTAAGCATCATGGCAGCTGTAGCTGTATTGCTAAGAAACATTGAGAATACGGCTGTAACGAGTATAAATCCTAATAGTACATATCGTGATTGTGTTCCGAAAGGTTTTAGCATGACTCGTGCTAACAATACGTCCAATCCACTTTTGGTTGCTGCGATAGCAAGAATGAATCCACCTATAAACAGCATGATGATAGGATCGGCAAAACAGTGCATAATAGACTTATATTTGACAGTTTGTCCTAATTCTTCTGCAGGAATGCTCTGAGTTAAGAACCATAAACTACTATCGGAAACAGTAAGCAATAGTAATACAACGATTAGAACGGAAGTAGTCCATGCTGGGATAGCTTCGAATACCCACATGAGAGTGGCAAAAATAAAAATAGAAATAAGTCTTTGTTCTATAACAGTTAAACCTTCTACCCCAAATGTATTAATGGGGAGGAACCACAAAATAAGGGAAAGGGTAATAGCTATGGTTAACTTTATACATCGGCCCACTGTCTGATTTTTTGCTAACCGTTTAGCTTTCTTTAGGTCCTGATAAGCTTCAACTAAATGGAAGCCATGAAAAATCTTGTACATAATATTAGAACGAAATGAAATAAAAAAACGTTTGCAAAAATAATTTTTAATTTAATATATAGCTAATCTAATGCTGAACTTTTTTCTTGGTTCTTTCTTCTTGTAGTTTTTTAGTAGAAATACAATTTCCCTATATTGATTTTAGAACACGATAAACTGAATTCTCATAAATATCAAGGTAAGGATTATTAGTTCTCTGTTATTTATTTTATATTATCTGGATCTTCCAGTTCTGCAGCTATACTCTTTAATTCATCCAATACCTGTTCATTCATATTTTGCATTGGAAAGTACTGTCCGCCTGTCATTGTGACGCTTACTGACCCTATGATACCTGATGCCTCTAACATATTGATGATCGTTTGAGCGGGAGTATTATCTTTTTCTAAAGAAACCACCATAGCAATGAGTCTACGAGCATTGACAGGCCGTATGCTTCTTTTATTAATGGTTATATACTGTATGACTTCTTTTATATCAGACAGTTCTTTTTTTAACGGTTTTATGCCTTCTTCGATTCCTTCCTTTATTATCTTTAGTGTCTGATTACTATTCATTGGGACATTACTTTCTTGAGAAAGCTCTTTGGGAAGTTCATGTTTCACTCGATCTGCTTCCGTTTTAAGGATCAGTGATGCAACATCCCCCGAACTGACCTTAACGTATCTCTTGAACGCTTCTTCAGTAGTATGTCCAGTGATTTTCATCAACAGGTGACTATCATAACCACGTTTGAGCATATTGCTTATGTAAGACCGCCGTGCGGTATGAGTACCTATTAGTTCCCAACGTTGTTTGACTGAATTAGTGACTTTCCCTCCTCTGTCTTCTGTCACAATGTGTTCTTCTGTAAGGCCAGCTTTTAAACCGATTTTTTTCAAATACCTCAACATAGTATTTTTAGAAATCTCGGGCAAATTAAAACCATATTTTTTCAGTATTTCTAGAGCTACAGGAAAGAGTGGAATTACTACCCTATGGGTTCTTTTTGTTTGAACAATTTCCAATATTTGCCCTTCATTAGTATTTTTTACGAGCCCTTGATTTAATGATGTCATATCACTGAAACGTTGCCCCGTCCAACATTGTAGAATAAAAATATCTCTAACAACTTCTTCTCTATCAGAAAGTTTAAGGGAATGTATTTTATTGATATCTTCTTCTGATAAAGATATTTCATTCTCATCTCCCTGTCTACTTTTGGGCTTAGTGTATTTATCCAATTTAGTTTCATGTATATCTATTAAATTATAAGGCTCTGCTCTTTTAATTATACTAATAAGTTGCACACACTTATTGCCTACAGTACTTGTTGCGGTAGTTCGTTCTCCCTTAACTTTTTTATTAAATAAGTATGTTTCATACTCTTTAATTAATGCCAGATTTATATCGTCAAAACTGATAGTATCTTGACCTTTTTCTTTTAGAAAAGTTTGGAAATCTTTTAATACAATTAAATACGTTTCCATTGTCGATGCTCCTTTACGTTCACCTGAAGTTTTGATTGTTTTATCATTAGCAATAGCATTTCTTAACCAGTGCATTGCATTTATTTTTTTACTTCTTCGCATATCAGAATCTTTGTATATGTATTTCCTTAATAATTCCCAGCAATTTTCTAACGTACTCGGATTATCGCAAAGATAACGTTTAAATTCTTCAAATTGATTTTTTAGTTCTAATAACTTTTTATTGGCAATAGTATTATTTATATTATCAGATTCTGTCAGACGACAGCTTATATACGCTTCTTGTTTCTTGATATTCCAATGTTCGGGATATACTTTTACTCCAGTCGGCAATTTAGCCTGTTTCCGATTTATACGTACTATCAAATAAATGTTAGTTGGCCTCTTACTTTTAGGTTGGCGTAGATTAAAACTAGCTTTTACAATTTCATTAATAAATACCTGTCCTGTCATAGCCTTGTTCTTTGAATCGGTTCTTTAATTTGGTTCTTAAACTCCGTTCTTTGAGGACTGAATATGAGACGATATATGCTCTATAAACAAACTGACAAGCCTCTTAGGAATACCCAAACAAATATTAGGTAGTTTGAGACAAATCCCGTAAATTTGTTCCCAATTAATGAAATAACATAATAAATCACTATAAACAAAAGGATTATCGCTATGGAATATAATTTCAGGGATATTGAAAAGAAGTGGCAAAAACGGTGGGTAGAAAGTAAAACCTACCAGGTGAAGGAAGATGAATCGAAACAAAAATTCTATGTGCTGAATATGTTTCCTTATCCGTCGGGAGCAGGACTACATGTAGGACATCCGCTGGGATATATTGCTTCGGACATTTACGCCCGCTACAAACGCCTGCAAGGTTTCAATGTACTGAATCCTATGGGATATGACGCATATGGCCTGCCTGCCGAACAGTATGCTATCCAGACAGGGCAACACCCTGCTATTACAACCATAAAGAATATCGACCGCTATCGGGAGCAATTGGATAAAATAGGGTTCTCTTTTGACTGGAATCGCGAAATACGTACGTGTGATCCGGAATATTATCATTGGACACAATGGGCGTTTGTGAAAATGTTCAATAGCTATTATTGTAACGATGAACAGCAGGCACGCCCTATCGAAGAGCTTATCCAGGCTTTCGGAATCTACGGAACAGAAGGTATGAACGTTGCTTGTAGTGAGGAACTCAGCTTTACTGCCGACGAGTGGAAAGCAAAAAGTGAAAAAGAGCAGCAGGAAATCCTGATGAATTATCGTATCGCTTACCTGGGCAACACCATGGTGAACTGGTGCCCGGATTTGGGAACAGTACTTGCCAACGATGAAGTTGTAGACGGTGTTTCCGAACGCGGTGGTTTTCCGGTTATCCAAAAGGTAATGCGCCAGTGGTGTCTCCGTGTATCTGCTTATGCCCAACGTCTGCTCGATGGTCTGGACACTGTAGAATGGACAGATTCTCTGAAAGAAACTCAGCGCAATTGGATTGGCCGTTCAGAAGGTGCCGAAATGCAGTTTAAAGTGAAAGACTCTGATATTGAATTCACCATTTTTACCACTCGTGCCGATACAGTATTCGGTGTAACCTTCATGGTACTTGCCCCCGAAAGTGAACTTGTGGCACAGCTCACTACTCCCGGACAACAAGCAGAAGTAGATGCTTACCTTGAACGCACCAAAAAGCGTACGGAACGCGAACGTATTGCCGACCGCAGTGTAAGCGGTGTATTCTCCGGAAGTTATGCCATCAATCCGCTGACAAACGAAGCTATCCCTGTATGGATCAGTGATTATGTATTGGCAGGTTATGGCACGGGAGCTATCATGGCCGTATCTGCACATGACAGTCGTGACTATGCGTTTGCCAAACACTTCGGTCTTGAAATCCGTCCGCTGATCGAAGGTTGTGATGTCAGTGAAGAAAGCTTCGATGCCAAAGAAGGTATCATGATGAACTCTCCACGTCCGGGTACCCCCGAAGGTGGACTGGTATTGAATGGTCTGACTGTAAAAGAAGCCATTGCCAAAACAAAAGAATATATCCAAACTTCCGGACTGGGACGGGTAAAAGTTAACTTCCGCTTACGCGATGCCATCTTCTCGCGCCAACGTTATTGGGGTGAACCCTTCCCGGTTTACTACAAAGACGGTATGCCCTATATGATTGACGAAGCCTGTCTGCCGCTCGAATTGCCGGAAGTTGACAAATTCCTGCCTACCGAAACCGGTGAACCTCCATTGGGACATGCTACCAAATGGGCATGGGACACTGTAAACAAGTGCATAACCGAAAACGACAAGATAGATAATATATCGATCTTCCCGCTCGAACTCAACACAATGCCGGGCTTTGCAGGTTCTTCCGCATACTACCTTCGTTATATGGACCCGCGCAATACCCAGGCACTTGTTGATCCCGCTATCTGCCAGTACTGGAAGAACGTTGATCTCTATGTAGGCGGTACGGAACATGCAACCGGACACCTGATTTACTCTCGTTTCTGGAATAAATTCCTGTATGACCTCAATGTTTCTGTAATGGAAGAACCGTTCCAGAAACTCGTAAACCAGGGAATGATACAAGGACGCAGTAACTTTGTATACCGCATCAAGAATACCAATACGTTCGTTTCTCTGAACCTGAAAGATCAGTACGATGTCACTCCTATCCATGTAGATGTAAATATCGTATCCAATGATATTCTCGATCTGGAGGCTTTCAAAGCATGGCGTCCTGAATTTGAAACGGCAGAATTCATTCTTGAAGATGGCAAATATATCTGTGGTTGGGCAGTTGAAAAGATGAGTAAATCAATGTTCAACGTTGTGAACCCGGATATGATTGTAGAGAAATACGGTGCCGATACACTCCGCATGTACGAAATGTTCCTCGGCCCGGTAGAACAAGCCAAACCGTGGGATACAAACGGTATTGACGGTGTGCACCGCTTTATCCGTAAATTCTGGGCACTGTTCTATAACCGTAATGACGAGTATATCGTAACAGACGAACCGGCTACCAAAGAAGAGTTGAAGTCATTGCACAAACTGATTAAGAAAGTGACGAGTGACATTGAGCAATTCTCTTACAATACTTCAGTAAGCGCATTCATGATCTGTGTAAATGAACTCAGTACACTGAAATGCAGCAAGAAAGAGATACTGGAAAAACTGGTAATCGTCCTTGCTCCCTTCGCTCCGCACGTATGCGAAGAGCTATGGGATACATTGGGAAATACAACCTCTGTCTGCGATGCCCAATGGCCGGCTTTCAACGAAGAATACCTGAAGGAAGACGTAGTAAACTACACCATCTCTTTCAACGGTAAAGCCCGTTTTACTATGGAGTTTCCGGCAGATGCTGCCAGTGATGCTATCCAGGCGGAAGTATTGGCGGACGAACGTTCTCAGAAGTGGACGGAAGGTAAAACTCCGAAAAAGGTAATTGTAGTGCCGAAGAAGATTGTAAACGTTGTGATTTAAAATAAAATCTATATGTATAAACCTACAAAAGCTGAAGTGATGCGGGAAGCCAGAGATTACATCTTCATCACACTCGGATTGTTCAGTTATGCCCTCGGATGGGCTGCTTTTCTGATCCCGTATCAGATTACCACCGGGGGTACAACAGGTATTGGTGCCATCATCTATTATGCCACGGGATTTCCCATCCAATGGTCGTATTTCATCATCAATGCCGTACTGATGACCTTTGCTATCAAGATACTCGGTCCGAAGTTCAGCATCAAAACCACGTATGCCATCTTTATGCTTACGTTTTTGCTATGGTTTCTGCAATTAGTGGTAAACGGGGCGGACGGCGTTCCTCCTAAAGTATTAGGTGAAGGACAAGACTTCATGGCCTGCCTGATCGGAGCAGCGATGTGTGGTATAGGTTTAGGCGTAGTATTCAACTGCAACGGAAGCACCGGCGGTACGGATATCATTGCCGCTATCGTCAACAAATACAAAGATGTCACCTTAGGACGCATGATCATGATTTGTGACGTTGTCATCATCAGTTCTTGTTATTTCATTTTCAACGACTGGCGAAGAGTAATATTCGGCTTCGTAACGTTGCTTATCATCGGTTTCGTTCTGGACTATATTGTAAATAGCGCCCGTCAATCCGTACAGTTCTTTATTTTCTCTAAAGACTACGAAAAGATTGCCGACCGTATAACCAAAGAGACCCACCGCGGAGTGACCGTACTCGATGGTATAGGATGGTATAGCAAGCACAATGTAAAAGTGCTTGTAGTACTTGCCTACAAACGTCAGTCGGTTGAGATATTCCGGTTGGTAAAGGATATAGATCCGAATGCGTTTATCTCTCAAAGTTCCGTCATTGGAGTATATGGAGAGGGATTTGACAGGCTGAAGGTAAAATAGAAGCAACTTGTATCTTCAACCATTAAAACACAGATTAACGCTAATTATCGCAGATTTAATTCAATCTTTGCATAAATTCGCGTTAATCTGTGTTTTTTATAATAGCTAATTTTACATTTAACGCATTCTGTTTATAGATATTACACGCTCATTTAAGGTATATCGATAGCTCCGTAAGGCAAATCCATTGCCGCTCCCTCTTCTATCTCAAGACAGGCATTGTCACGTAACTTAATCACACCGTTGTTCTTTACTACAATCGTTCCCCCCTTCTGTACTACAACTCTTGCATTCAAGATATTGCCTCCATCCACTTCAAGCGTAGTCCCCGAACGAACTATCACCGATGAAGTATTATTCAAGGTCATCGTTTTCCCATTGGGAATTACCAGCCGTCCCGATTGTAATACCACATTTCCACACGGAGATTCCCCGTCCCATGTTTCATTGGCATTTATCAGCATTGGTTTACAAACTGTCGGAAAATACTCTCCCGTATTCTGTGGATTACCACGCTTAACACCCCATTCTATAGCTGTAGGAATACCTTCGGTCTTCCACACATACAAATCTTTCTCACTACCGGCTATTATCTCATTTCTTCCATCGTTATCGATATCTGCAACACAAGGAGTATCCAGAAAATTCTCATCCGCTGACACAATCGGAAATCCCAAAATATCACTCCCGTCATTGTGCAAAGCATAAATAAATTTGTTGTTACAACAAAATACGATATCGGGTATGGCGTCTCCGTCTACATCAGCCAAAATAGGAGTATTTATATTGGCTGCATAGGCTATTTGTGGTAGCAATCCATCAATCGACCTGCTAAAAATAGAATCGCCTGTATGTTTCCATGCTTTTACCACTCCACGACCTAATATGACAACTTCCAAATGACCGTCATTGTCTATATCACCCACAGACAAAGTGTGATCTAAAGAAGCACCATTGTCCGTGTAAGGAATCGTCTGGCTTCCATTCCAACCGGCAACCGTCTTATCTCCTTCCAAACTAATAGCATAGACATGGCTGATTGCTACATCATGTTGTGAAAAGACCAATTCCTTTTTTCCGTCTCCATTCAGATCACATACCACAGGAGCAGAGGCTAAATTGGCATCTCCCGCTCTCCAGAACGGATTCGTTGTAAAAGCTGTACCATCCTGCCGCCAGATATAAATACCCAATGAATCATACGAAGCTATAATCTCCATCTGCCCGTCACCATCAAGGTCGGCAACAGCCAAGGCAGAACTATTATAATCTTTTTTACTGGTAATATTAACATTGGGGTTCAACCGTCTCAGTTCATTTCCGTTATGATCCAAAATAAAGATATCAGAAGTCTGATGTGATTTAATAAGAACTTCCATCGTACCATCCGAACTTCCATCCAAATTGGCTATTACCGGACTCTGAAACATCGAATAAGGAATCTTCTTTTCCCACAATAAATCCGGCTTATGATCTCCATCCTTATCAAATGGAGAATAACAGTAAACGGCATTTTTATCTCTGTGGTCATCCTCCCAGGATGATACCACTATATTCTGCTCACCATTGCCTGATAAATCTCCGAAAGCAGCCTGTCCTTTCAACATTACCGGTGTTTTAGCAAATCCACTGACTGTAGTTACATTTCCATCGATATCAAACAGTTCTTCTCCTGTAGGACGGAATCCTACCAAATAACCAATACGAGCACCATATCGATCTTCATAAACCCAGAATAACTCTTGTTTACCGTCATTATCCACATCAGCAATATTCGGACAAGATTTAGAGGAATAATTACCTGTAGTAATTCGCCGTGGGAACGGACTAATCACGGGATACGAAGTCCATGTCTGATAAGCTGTACTCCACTCACTTTCATTCCCATTATCCAAAACCGTAGCTACCTTATAATGATATCTTGTCAATTTGGCAAGATTCTCATCCAAATAATATGTAGCAGTCAGTGGAAACTTATTCAACTTCCTGTACGTTCCATTTTCTCCATTATCACTACGATATATATTGTAGCTTATCGACTTTCCCATAGAGGACCAATACACATTAATTGAAGTACTGTCAGCCTGAGATTTAACAGTCGATATGTCTATCATAGCAGGTCTTAATAATGGATTTACCGGAAAGTTCCAAGTCTTTCCATATTTATTGCTAACCTGCAATGTAAAATTCAATGTCCCTGTATAGCTACTTGATGTCTGAAATTGAAAAGCAATCGTATTTGTCTTTGTCTCAGTAAAAGGAATAGATGGATAAGTTACTTGTGTAGACGGACACGATGCCTGTACATTGTTTGAGATAAGTACGGCTTTCAATCCCGTAGCTTCAGCCCTTCCAATATTCATTAAGTCAATATTCATCTTCACCGTTTCACCTGCTTCCACTATAGTATTCCCATTGCTTGTCCAGATAATTTTTTGATTACCGATTTCAATTTCAGGAGCATAAATATTATCTATCTTAAGCAGTTGAGTTTTAGTTTCACCATTTACTGATATTTGTAGATTCAAATTTATTCCACTGGAATTATTTCTCAGATGTTCCCCGCTGTTTTTATTTATTTTGAAAACGAACGGAGTAACAGATCCCACAACAGTATTACCGGCAATATTCCCAAATGTAGCATTAGCATTTACGATCTCTATATCACCGGATGTACTTACTAAAGATGCTGTTACTCCATTTAATGCGCTGTTTCCCGTATTTCTCAGTTTTACAGTCAATTCAATCGTTTCTCCGGCATCCAACTGCCCGTCACCATTTCCAATACTCGCATCAGTCCCTTTGTCATTGTAAATTAGATCTTCAACAGCTATAGCAGGCTCACTACCATTTTGCAAAACTTGAATATCTCTTTCAACCGGCCTGAAATTATGGGCAGTGACTGTTACATTCACAACTCCTAATGTCTGTACAGGTACATTAATAGTATGACTTCCATTAGTTAGTTGATCCACAATATACAGTTCGTCCTTTTTCTGAATGCAGATTCTTGCATCATCATTTTGTGGTAAACCATTTATAACTACTGTTA
The DNA here is from genome assembly GCF_019734355.1 of Bacteroides sp. K03. Lineage (NCBI taxonomy): Bacteria > Pseudomonadati > Bacteroidota > Bacteroidia > Bacteroidales > Bacteroidaceae > Bacteroides > Bacteroides sp. K03. The sequence goes on along the minus strand of NZ_JAASHC010000008.1, from coordinate 261 downwards.
TAGTATTATTTCCGGTTTGTAGAGATTCTGGTGTTATTGAAACATTCAATGTGTTGGGAATATCGGTCCAGACTTGCATTTCGGGATCACCAAAAAGGTGGAACGCACAATTATTATGAAAATTGTCTGTCAGATATCCGCTAAACTTATCCATAATCTTTTGATATAAAGATGCTAAATCATATCTTCTATGTTGTATTCCTAATAATTGAATACTTTTTTATTTGTTATTAACTTTATAAATCAATTAGTTATCTCTTT